>CALLAT010000011.1 GCA_938002085.1 uncultured Pseudanabaenaceae cyanobacterium | reverse complement strand
TCAGCCACCATGTGCTCTCGCAATTGGCGAGCCAAGGGGCTGTAGCTGCCAGGGGCGCCGTCATCACGCTTGGGCGACTCCAGAGCAGACTCAATATCCATCAAGGTTTCTTGGGGCTGACGCTTGGAGAAGCTTTGGGCCCGCAGAATAATGATTTGTTGATTGGTCCGACCGGGCAAGTTCACACGACGCTTGGCGTATTGCTCCGTGAAGGACATATATTCCGACAGTTCCAAGCGAGTCTTAGGGCTGTAGTCCAGGTCCAGCTCGTTCTCCCGGCGAAACATTTTGAGGGATTCGATGTAAAAGCTCTGGAGGAAGTCCTCAATCAGAGAATGGCGACCTTGGAAGCCTAAACGAGCACGCATTGGTGCAATGTGGCGATAAACCATCGTGCTCAGAGTGCTGTGTAAATCCACACGGCCCCGGTGGGAACCGAGACGGTAATAGCCGAGGCACTTCTCTAGGCGGTGGCGGCCCAGGGCCAATTGCCAGCCGCGAACGTCGCCGGAACGTTGAATGCGATCGCTCTTTTCACAGATGCGCTCAACTTCGCGAGCAATGCGGTTCGCAACAGCACGAACGCTAGCCTTGGTTTTTACGGAGCTAACGAGCTCTTGGAAGAAGACTTGGTCCAAAGCCTCATTGGGCGATGGGGCCGGCTTCGTGGTCTCAGTGGAGAACTCAGGAGCGGCAGTGGTTACAGCGGAGAAAGACTTGGAGGAATTCATGGTAGGCGCGTGGGGTGGATGCACGGACTCGTCAGATGCACTCAGAGCGGGGTGAACGGGACTCAGGCGTTCAGGCCGCTCTCGGTATGCATTGACTGTATTCGCTACGGATAAGGTCCCGCAGCGTCCGCTGTGTCACTCTTCGAATTAACTCTGACTTGGTAGCCACCCGTGCAACTGTCTTAATTCCCCTAAGAGGGACTCAACCTCAAGTAAATAGGGGAGACAGGCCTGTAAATACACTACCGGGACATGGCCCTCTATGACTCCGCGATAGCACGGAGACCAGAGCCAGTTGAAAAAGTGGACGGTTATTTGATTTTGCTTCTGGAATTTAGTTGCCCGCTCTTGTTGAAAGCTGGCGGGCCGCTATCTATGTGTTTCCGGGCGTTTTGAAGGTTCTCCGCCCTCTCTCAGCGCGAGTCAAGAGCCCTTGGCGTATGATCTATCGGGAGAGGATACTGTGAAATTTTCCGCTAAAGCGCTGGTCTAGAAGCTTGTCTAAGATTGCCTATTTCGATTGCCCCACTGGTATTGCTGGGGATATGTGTCTCGGAGCATTGACCCACGCAGGGGTGCCGCTCACCTATCTCCAGTTGCAGCTAGCCAAGCTCGGGATAAAACAGGAATATTCCCTCTCTGTAGAGTCTGTCCAGCGCAATCAGCAGGTAGCGACGAAGTTCCATGTTCAGTTCGTGGATACTGCATCCGGTCCGTCTCGGTCGAATCAGTCTCAGGGTGACAGTGACGCAGCAGAGCATCATCACCGTCACACAGCGTTCCACGAAGCGGCCCATGCCGCTGCCCATGCTGAGGGAATAGCGCGACAAACTGGCGACGCAATCGCTCACGCCCATAGCGAAGCCCAGAGTCATTCCCATAGCAGCACCCAAAGCCATAGCCATTCGCATGGCCATAGCGAAACGGTCCAAAATCACAGTGAAGCCCACAGCCATAGCAACGGTCATTCCCACAGTCATGGCGACACAGCACAATCTCATTCTTCTTCCACGTCTGAAGCAGATGCCCCTGAATTGCATCACCACAGTCACCAGCGGAATTTGCCGGAGATTGAGCGGCTGATTCGCCAGGCTCAGCTGCCGTCCAGGGCAGAGGCTTGGAGCTTGGCTGTGTTTCGCAACTTGGCGATCGCCGAAGCCACAGTCCATGGCACAACTGTGGAAGAGGTCCACTTCCATGAAGTCGGCGCAGTGGATGCCATCGTCGATATTGTCGGCACCTGCTTGGGATTGGACTATTTAGACATAGATGAAATTTACTGTTCAGCGCTGCCCACTGGCGGAGGCACAGTCTGGGCAGCCCATGGCCGTCTCCCCGTTCCAGCTCCAGCAGTCTTGAAGCTGTTTTCCATGGGTCAAGTGCCGGTCTATGGCAATGGCATTGAGCGGGAACTGGTGACACCGACGGGTGCTGCGATCGCCATCACCCTCGCCCAAAGCTTCGGCCCCCCGCCCCCCATGCGTTTGCAAACCATCGGTTTAGGAGCCGGGACGATCGATCTGCCTATTCCTAATATGGTGCGGCTTTGGATCGGTGAGTCTGGCAGCAAGGTCAAGCCCAGCAGAGCAAAGCCGGAACAACAGGCTGGTAAAGCAGATGCTCTCCCTACGACGACTCAGCCCGAGGTCGTAACGACAGAGCGGGATGCCACGCCTAACAACATCACCCTCCTGCAAACTCAGTTGGATGATCTGTCTCCCCAGGCCATTGGCTATGCCTTTGAACAATTGCTAGAGGCGGGGGCTTTGGATGTGTTTACCCAGGCGATCGCCATGAAAAAGAATCGCCCCGGTATTCTCCTCAGCGTCATCTGCCCCGATGACAAAATTGCCGACTGTGAATCGATCCTATTTAAGGAAACTAGTACCCTGGGCATCCGCCGCCAGCCTCAGCAGCGCAGTATTCTCCAGCGCCACTGGCAAACGGTGACGACAGACTATGGTCCCGTTCGGATTAAGGTGGCTGGGAGCCGTGACCATGGCGAAGGCGTGAATGTCCAGCCTGAATATGAGGATTGTGCTGCGATCGCCCGCAACCACAATTTGCCCTGGCGCGAAGTCCACCAATTGGCTCTCCAAGCCTGGCATCAGTCCCAGCAATAACTCTCTTTTACTTACAACCTCTTTTCCCCGGATTGCATGTCTTCTGAACCCACGCTCGAATCTAAGTCTGGGACTCCCAATCCGGAGCAAAAGAGCGCGATCGCCTCAATCATTGGCACCCTCAAGCCCTACCTACGCTGGGTCATCTTAGGCCTCACTTTCTTTTTCATTGCCGCGACCCTGCGTCAGCATTGGCAGGATGTTTTGGCATTGCGGTTGCGGGAGGGCGGATTGCGATCGCTCGTAGCCGGTTTTGGTGTCACGCTGATTGCCCATGTTTGGTCTGGGGCCGTTTGGGGGGGGCTGTTGCAAATCTGTGGGCAGGGGCAACCCGCTCGTTGGGCGATCGCAACTTACCTGCGCACGAACCTGGCGAAATACCTGCCCGGCAATATTTGGCATTTTTACAGTCGCCTCCAAGCCTCCCGCGCAGTAGGAATCCCCACCGATCCGGCGTTGCTGAGTATTGTCCTAGAGCCCTTGCTGATGGCAGCAGCGGCGCTGTTTTTGGCCTGTCTCACATACCGTTTCTCGCCTTGGCAGGATTTGGTCCTAATTGCGATTTTGGTGGGGATTCATCCCCGCTTTCTCAATCCGGTGTTGCGGAAGACGGCGAGTGGCAAGGTCAAGGCATTGCGTCGGCGCGGTGCGGCAATGCTCAAATCTCAGCCCACAGCTGAGTCTGCGGCAGGTGAAGAGGAAGCCCATCCCGATGAACTACAACTCCAGGGCTATCCTCTGTTTCCATTGCTGGGGGAGTTATTGTTTGTGGCGCTGCGAGGGGCTGGTTTTTTGCTGGCGGTGCAGGCCCTTTCGGCATTGCAAGTTGAGACGCTGCCAATTTTGGTGAGTGCTTTTAGTCTTGCCTGGGTTATGGGGTTGGTGATTCCGGGGGCTCCGGGGGGCATTGGGGTATTTGAGGCGGTGGCGATCGCGTTACTGCAAGGCCAGCTTCCAGCGGAGCAGGTGCTGGGGGCAGTGGCTTGCTATCGACTGATTAGTACTTTGGCGGAGGTGGCTGGGGCGGGTCTTGCACCGTTGTTTTGGCGTGGATCAAAGGGCCAAGGAAGCAAGGCCAGAGGAAACAAAACACAAATCCAGCAGCCTTGGGGGCCAGCCCCCAATCCCCCGCTCAAGGAGGACGAAGCGCCTCCTCCTTAGAGGTTATCCTCCTGCGCAAGGAGGCTGGGTTGCTTCACTGTTTGAGGTGAGTACTTTGAGCAGGGTGATATTTCCGGGCGCTGTTGTGTGGTGAAGTGTGGATAATTGCGGACTCGACCCCAAGGTTTAAACCTTTGCATAAGCTCCAGCACTTCGATCCGCGCAAGCGGTAGCCCAACCGTCATGACCAGCCCAGAGAAACGCGAGTAATCCTACAACTGCCCAACTGGAAGAATCCTAAGCCGCTAGGTTGGGAGGGGGTAATCCATAGGGGGAAGCCGTCGGCCCCCTTTGGCGGGAGTTTGAGGGCTGGCCCTCATAGATTTGCGCCTTGCCTCATAGATTTGCGCCTTGCCTCATAGATTTGCGCCTTGCCTCATCGGCTGCTGGATTTGCCTCATAAGCCTCAGCCCAATCCCTTGCTTCAGCTATCAGACTGCTTAGCCTCTGCATCCCGCGCCATCCGCCGTAACCGCTCCTCAACCTTATTCGCCTTATCAACCACAGCCCGCCCAGCCTTCAACTGAGAAAAAATCCGATAATCATCCAAATGCTGCTTCCGTGACTTCGTCACCTTCTCCTTTGCCGCCTCCGCCGGAGACAACTGCTGCGGCACATGCACCAAGTTGTACTGCACATCCTCCACATAAATCGCGAACGTCACCGTAAAAATTTCAAGGAAATTGATAAACCAATCGCAATCCTCAGTCGAATACTCCTCATAGTGCAAAATCAACTTCGCAATACAAAACTCCAACCGATTGCGCGTCTTCGGAGCCACCAACACCAACTTCAGCAGAACGATAACGAGCGTTAACGGCCCCCCCTGGGAAATCAAAAGATTAAACAACGGCGCAGGCGACTCACCATCCTCCGTCGTCAAAAACTCAATCACCCGATTATTCGTCAGAAAAATCAGCTCCTCCGTCACCGGCTCATCATCCCGCTCCGGCATCAGCTCTTCCAGACGCTTAGACAGCCGCTGCAACAGCAACTTAACAAAGCCCTTGTTATCGACCGAAAACAGGACATACTTCAGCAGCGCAATCTTGTAATCGCCATAGCTGCTGCCCTCAACCTGCTGATGAAATAGCCGGGCCAAGTTCTCATAGCTGTACTGCCCTCGCCGCAGCACAATCGTCTTAATCAGCCGCAGTACGTTATCACCTAAATTCGTAGGGTTTTTGGTCTGCTCGCGATCCTTGGCAGCGGTCAGTGTCGTCGACCCCGTCCTGACCTGAGAATGGGCCACATACATCGCCAGCTCTAAACGAAAGCGATCGCGCAATTGTTTGGATAGCAGCCTCGCCGCTCGCCGCTGCTCCGCTGGATTCTTGGAATCAAAATACTGCGGGACAAGCAAATAGGACATGTAGCGCTGACTCCAACGGCCCTGTCCATCGCTATATCGTTCCGCAAAAGCCTTAAGGTCCCGATATTCTTTCCCATCAATGAATATCACCAACCAGTTGCGCAGCCGCTTCAGGCTTTGGGAGTGGGTGAAGGTTCGGATTGCAGGGCTATTGAGCGTATCAATCAACCCATGGATAGGCTCATAAAGCCGCTGAGACCCCCAGTTATTGATCAAAATGAAACAACAACGCTTGAGGCAGTAAAAGAAACGCTGGCGATCGCCCGTCCGAACCAACCCATGTACTGCATTCAGCACAGTAGGCTCATCAACTTCTGTTTGATAAATAAATAACTGCTGGAACTGCTCTATGACTCGCTCTGGCTCGCAAGCCTTCACAATAGAAAGCAAGTATGAGTAAATCGCTTCCTCAGGTCGCCCAAAGTCTTGGGTCGCCGAACTGCGAGAAGATCGCACTCTCTGGTGGAGCTCTCCCTGATTTAAAAGCTGATGATTTGATTGCTGTTCGGCTGTCATAGCCAGCTAGGCCTTGGCAAACTGCACCTATCTCATATCAACCATCTTGTTTGCAAGAACAAAACGGCTCAAAAGCCATATCTCCAATGAGATTGATCTAGCTTGTGTCAAGCATGCCCGATTTGCTCTCAGAGGCTAACAAAACCTCGTCAAGAATCAAACAACCTGAGATCAACCAGCAGCGGACTCACAAAATGCCGGTATAAAACACAATATTACAAACTCAGATACAAAAAGTGTGACACACCTCGCCTTACAAAAGCCAGAACGCTAGACCGGTCTCATGGAGGGAGGGGCTTAAGGTCATCTTTGTACAATTCAGCACGGGACTGATGTTGTCATATTGGCTACTTTGGCAAGTCTTAAGACCATTCTATATAAAAAAGAGGCCCAGCCGATATAGCTGAACCTCCTTTTTGAAGTATGGGGGCGGAGGGACTTGAACCCTCACGACCATTACAGTCAGCGGATTTTCATCCTCCCACGGCTTTCGCCGTTGCGCTTAGCAACATCGAGCCAATGCTCAACCAAACTAAGGCTTTGAGAATTGGACCCTCTCTTTACCCTCGGACCTCGCTTGTTTCAATGCCTTGCGGCGGATTGAAACATTAGCCAGCACGTTAGGGTAGTTCCCGTCGGGCCTCTGCACCTTCCCCTTACAAAGCAAGTCCCTGATAACAAAAGCTGCAACTGCTTAGAGACCTAGAGCAGCACGGCCTTCCTATGGGTACAAACTCCAATTAAGGGGCTTGGCTCAGGATTGCCATGTCTCAGCATGTCCCTGCCCTAAAGCAAAGGAACAAAACCGGGATTTAGGTTTCCCTGAGTTTGAGAACTTCCACTCACCGGATTTCTCCCATGAGGCTCAGTTTTTTAGTCTAAGTCCGCAGCGTCTACCATTCCGCCACGCCCCCGAGATTGGCTTCAGACTGAAGAATATGACAGTTTGAAGCGCAATTTCGTATTGGTATTTCATCACAGTCACGGTCTTTCTTGCAACGCGGCTTAATAACTCCTAATAGCAGGGTTAAGATGGGGCAGGGCGATCGCAACCCAATTTTGGAGATTTGCCCTATCCCAGTCCCTTTTAAAAGAGCCCATCCATGCTGCCCACATCGATGATCGTTGCCCTCCTCTACCTCTCTTTGGCAGTGGCTTTCCTACTGGTGTGTCCTGCGGGCGTTTATTTCTACCTGGGTAAGCGTTGGGACAAGGCCAGCTCCATTGAGCGCCTATTGATGTACTTCTTGGTTTTCCTCTTCGTTCCCGGCATGTTGCTCCTTGCTCCGGTCATCAATCTGCGCCCCGAGCCTCGGGTCATTGAAGACTAGAACCATCAAATAGTTGCAAGGATATAGAACTTAGCCATGCGCAGACTAGATGTCTTTTTGTTTAGTGCGGCTGTCTTTGGTGTGGGTGGGGTAGCCTACGCCGTTTTGTTGCTGGGGGTGGGTATGGATTCCACCCAGGCAGGCATCTGGTCCCAGGTTGTTTTAGTGGGGGTGGGGGTGATGGCTTGGGTGGCTAGCTACCTGATCCGCGCCTTCACTCAAACCATGACTTACAACCAGCAGCTCGTGGACTACGAAGATGCTGTCTTGCAAAAGCGCTTGGATGAGATGTCTCCAGAGGAATTAGCTGCGCTTCAGGCTGAGGTTGAGGCTGAGCGAGCGGCCCAGGAGGCGGCAGAGAGTTAGTCGGGCGTTGTTGCCAGAACCTTCGGTGAAATCTGCGGGGATAGATAATCAATGTCTCTCTTGGACCCATGGCGTTGATCATGGTTTATTGTCGTTTGTCTGTCACCTCAAAACCGCGCAGGCTACGTCCTAGAATGGGGGCTGATTTGTGATTGATTAGCATTCCCCGCCCATGACCCCTATTGCCGAGCGTTTTGCCCAGCTGCGATCGCGCCAAGCCTGCGCCCTCATGCCCTTCATCACCGCAGGCGATCCAGACCTTGCCACCACAGAAAAAGCGCTCTTGGCTCTGGACCAAAATGGGGCTGACTTGATCGAGCTGGGCGTTCCCTATGCTGACCCTCTGGCTGATGGTCCAGTGATTCAGGCGGCGGCTACCCGAGCGGTGAAGCGTGGCACCCGCTTGGATGATGTGCTGGGCATGGTTAAACGGCTGAGCCCCCAGCTCAATGCTTCCATCATTCTTTTTACTTACTACAACCCCATCCTAAATCGGGGCATGGAGACCTTTCTCGACCAAGCGGCCGATGCGGGAGTCCAGGGTTTGGTTGTCCCAGATTTGCCTTTGGAAGAAGCTGCAAAGCTCTTGGAAGCCACTGCTGCGCGACAGATTGATTTGATCCTGCTGGTGGCGCCTACCAGTTCAGCGGAGCGGATTGAGGCGATCGCTAAGCAGTCCCAGGGTTTTATCTACCTCGTTAGCGTCACTGGTGTCACGGGCATGCGTGAAGCGGTCCAAGGACGGGTTGAAGAATTGCTGGCCCAAATTCGCAGTGTCACCGATAAGCCCATTGCCGTTGGCTTCGGCATTGCCCAGCCAGAGCAGGCCCAGCAGGTTAAGAACTGGGGAGCCGATGGCGTGATCGTTGGCAGTGCCTTCGTGAAGCGCTTAGCCGATGGCGAACCGGCTGCTGCTGTGAGCAACGTGGGAGAGTTTTGCAGCAGTCTGAAAGCGGCGATCGCGTAGAAAGCTACCAACCCCGGTAGGGACGTGGCACTGCCATGTCCCTACGTTAGAAATCCATCATCTTCGTTACACACCATTCATCAACACCATGGCTAAATACGTTCTTTGGGGCACCTATTGCGAAAATGTGCTCGAAAAACGGGCTCCTTTCCGGGAAGCTCATCTGGCAGGCCTGACCCAACAAAAAGAGTCTGGCGTTCTTGTTACCCTCGGTCCCACGAAGGATTCTGAGCGAGTCTTTGGGATTTACGAGGCTGAGGATGAGGCGACGGTGCGCAAGTTGGTCGAAGGCGATCCCTATTGGAAGAATGGGATTTGGACGAGTTATGAAATCCGGGAATGGATTCAGGCGTTTTAGGTTGGCAGGTGCTTTGGCTTTGGTGGGTTTCTGCGGAATGGGCCAGTTGGGATTTGTGCCGTTTGGGTGAAACCCACCCTACGAAATCTATGGTGTGGTGATGAATTCTTTGCAGCGCAAATTGGTTTTTGGTGGTGTTTGGTTGGGGTTTAGCGCTTATGCATTTTTGCTCGCGCCTCCCAATGATCCGAATACGTTGGTTCAAATCACTGCTTTGTCTACGGGGCAGTGGGGGCAGCTTAACCCAGCCATTGTGGCGTTGTTCAATCTCATGGGCGTCTGGCCCATGATTTATGCGGCGGTGGCTTTGGCTGATGGTCATTGCCAGCCGCTCGCTGTAGAAGAAGGGGCAGAGGCTAAATCTCTAAAAGCTTGGCCCTATGTGGCGGGCAGCTTTGGTTTGGGGGCGTTTGCACTTTTGCCTTACCTGGCCTTGCGATCGCCCGCTCCAACGCCCCATCTCCAGTCCTCTCGTTTCCTCAAAATAGTCACCAGCCGACTCTTTGGACTGTTCTTGCTGGCCAATGCGGTGGTCTGGATAGGCTATGCCCTGACCCAGGGAGACTGGGCTAACTTTTCCATGCAGTGGCAGAGCAGTCGATTCATCCATGTGATGAGCTTGGACTTTTGCATGTTGACGCTGCTGTTTCCAGCTTTAGCCCAAGATGATGCCCGTCGCCATGGACTCACTTCTCCTCGGTGGACCTGGGCAACCCTCGCTTTTCCCGTCATAGGAGCCGCAATTTATCTCTGCTTGCGTCCCCAAGGTACAGAATCTTCATCAGTGGCCTCCCAAGCCAGTACAACATAATTTTTTAATTCCAAATTTAGCCCTGGGAGCATCTCTGGGAAATGATCCCTTGAATTTAGAGATTCCTTTGAGACCGCACAAAATAGTTCTAAGACCTCGATTAATAACTATTTCTTAAGAGTTCAATCAGGTTTGCTGAGAAGAGCAGATTTGCCATTCTCCCGAGGTTAAGGAGTCAGGCTCCGATTCATAGCGCGATTGGCTTTCGCTGACTTTGGGTTAAAAGCTTCTCTTAATCCTCAAGTCGAAATTCAGTCAGATCTCGCCCATCTGGTGACCTCTGATCCCCAAAGATGCTCCAGTCACAATGCTATGATTGCCGCAGCCAAGGGCTTTCGGGCACAGGGCTAGACGAAGCAGTTAGCTAGAAAATTTTAGATCTATGGCACCGAACGCCGCTATTTCTCCTGTAGTGCTGGTGATTTTAGATGGCTGGGGCTACCGCCCCGATGCCCATGGCAATGCAATTACGGCCGCGAAGACGCCGGTAATGGATAGCCTCTGGGAAACTTACCCCCATAGTTTGATTCAAGCCTCGGGTAAGGATGTGGGTTTGCCAGTTGGGCAAATGGGCAATTCTGAGGTGGGACATCTCAATATTGGAGCGGGGCGAATTGTGTCCCAGGAGCTGGTGCGCATCTCTGATGCTGTGGAAGATGGCTCTCTGCTCAACAATCAATCCCTGGTTGACCTTTGCCGTAAGGTTCGCGATCGCAACGGCAAGCTTCACCTCATTGGTCTCTGTTCCGAAGGGGGCGTCCATTCCCATATCGAGCATTTGTTTGGCCTCCTCTCCCTGGCCAAAACCGAAGGCATGAACGATGTCTGTATCCATGCCATCACGGATGGACGAGACACCAAGCCTTCCAGTGCAGCAGAGCCGCTGCAAAAGATGGTCGACTTCACTGAAAAGTTGGGTGTCGGTCGCATCGTCACCCTCTCGGGTCGTTACTTCGCGATGGATCGAGATCGCCGTTGGGAGCGCACCCAGTCGGCCTATGACGTCATGGTCAGCAACGATGAAGGTACGGGCCAGACAGCACTGGAGCTGCTGCAACAGTCCTATGACGAAGAGGTTACCGATGAGTTTGTTAAGCCGACTCGCCTCGCGCCGGGGGCCATTGAAGCAGGCGATGGGATTATCGTCTTCAACTTCCGGCCTGATAGGGCTAGACAGATTACTGCTGCGATCGCGGCCCCCGAATTCGACGGCTTTGAGCGTGAGCAAATCAAAAATCTGGAAGTCGTCACCCTGACCCAGTACGACGAGCGCTTGCCTGTCACCGTGGCTTTCAAGCCCCAAACCTACGAGAACATCCTGGGTGAAGTGGTGTCCAACCACGGCCTCAACCAATTCCGGGCGGCAGAAACGGAAAAGTACCCCCACGTCACCTACTTCTTTGATGGTGGCATCGAGAAGCAATTTCCCGGCCAAGACCAGGTCATGGTTCAGAGCCCCCATGTCTCCACCTATGACCACGCCCCGGCAATGTCTGCCGATGAGCTGACCGGCGTGGTGACTGGCGCCGTGCGCAAAGGCATCTACTCCATGATTGTGGTCAACTATGCCAACCCCGACATGGTGGGTCACACCGGCAACATGGAAGCCACTGTGGAAGCCATTCAAGCCATTGATGGCTGCCTGGGCAAGCTACTGGGTGAAATCTCCAAAGCAGGTGGCACCGCACTTATTACCGCAGACCATGGCAACGCTGAATACATGCATGACGAAGAGGGCAATCCTTGGACGGCCCACACGAGCAATGCTGTACCGCTGATTCTAGTGGAAGGCGAGGGGCGCAAGATTCCTGGTCATGGTGCCCAGGTCAATCTTCGCCAGGAAGGTCGCTTGGCAGATCTCGCGCCCACCATTTTGCAAATCCTGGGCCTGCCACAACCCAAAGAAATGACGGGCAAGTCCATGATCGAAATGGCCGAGTTTGAGATTCAGCAGGAGCGGGAGCCGGTGAAGCTGTCGATTTAGCGCGATCGATTGATAGAAACAAACGGCCTCACTTTTCATAAGGAGGCTTGCGAGTCCCATCACCGCTGGAAAAGTTTGAGGTTGAATCCCCCAACTGACCCATAAGTGATAGGGCCAGCGCTACATTTAGCCTGTGCGTAGGCTATGCTTATTGACTCTGGCCTTTAGTTAACCTTTGGTAGGTATGGCGCTCACCGAAATTCTTGGGATTGTTTGGACGGTTTCCGCCGTGGGAATGGTCATTGTGATTTTGCTCCACAGCCCCAAGGGCGATGGCATTGGTGGCATTGGTGGTCAGGCGCAGCTGTTTAACAGCAGTAAGAGTGCTGAGACTGCATTGAACCGAGCCGCTTGGTTGCTGTTTATTATTTTCATTGGCCTAACGACCATTTTGAGTGCGGGCTGGTTGGGAGTCCCTGGCCAGTAGCCTCTAGGGTGTGGTGGCAGAAATGAGGGGGATTAATCTCTTCATGTGATTCGTTCTCCTTGTCAAAATGGGACAAGGTTTGCATGAGTCCTCATTTCTTGGGACGCCAATCCATTACTTCTCCTCCTCTTCTAAGGGAGAAGGGGGCTAGTGAGCTTTATCTTTTTGTAGTGCTTGCTTATGACTCAGCAAAGCTTGGATAGCCAGCGACCTCAGCGTTGCTGGCTCTTTTTGCGTTTAATGACGCTTGCCTTGGGCAGTTTGCTTTTAGGGAGTGACTGCCGTTTGCTCCCTGCCCAGGGGGCTGAAGCCCCTGCGGGCGAGAGGACTTACCCCCTGCCAAACCGCCTAGAGGCTGTGTTACAACCTCTAGGAACCGCGGGAGATTATTTCGAACACATTGCGCCGTCACCCCAAGGCTATTTGCTTTGGTCAGCCTGGCCGGTGCAGGTTTATCTGGAGCCCTCCCAAGCCTTGGTCGGTACAGCGGCGGCTCAGCGCCAAGCTGTATGGCAGGCCCAGGCTGAGAGCGCGATCGCGGATTGGTCTCGCTATCTTCCCCTAGAGACGACTGACGATGAGGCCCAGGCCAACATTGTCATTCTGCGGAAGCAACCCCCTCTGCGGTGGGAGAACGGCAAAATCAGTCGTGCTCGCCATGCGGAGACTCGCTTTCGCATTATCCCAGACCGCGATGCCCAAGGTCAGTCTTGCCTGCGCCATCGGCAAACGGTGTACGTGGGCGATCGCCAAGGCCCCCAGCAACTGCGAGGTACCCTTCGCCATGAGCTGGGCCACGCCCTGGGTCTTTGGGGTCACAGCCCAAATCCGGTTGATGTTCTCTATGCGGGACAAATTGCGGATCCGCCTGAGATCTCCCAAAGTGACCTAAATACCCTGGGAAAGCTCTATGGACAGCCGACTTTACTGGGGTGCTCGGGCTAGGGTGCTTGGGCTAGGATGTCTGGGAGGTCTTTCGGAGACAACCCATGGGTCTTGAGAATCGCAATGCGTCCCAGCTACCTGAGCCAGGTCAACAGCCTGATACCGCCCCTATCTCCCCAGATGCTCCTTTAGAGACCTCTCTACCCTCCATGATGAAGTCCTTGACTCCCAACGCCCCTGCGACGTCCGGTGATTCAGCACCTCAGTACCCTTCTCTGGAAGCCGCTGTGGAGATAGAACAGCAGGTGGCTCCAACCTTAACGAATCTCTTGGCAGCTAAAACTCAAGTTCCCTCTAGTCTGGGGCTTGGCGCGCCGGATATCTCTGTGGCTACGGCCCTCCCGGGAGCCATAGAGGCTCAGGACAATTCACAGGGGGCGAACCCATCAGAACCTAAACCCAAGGTTGCCTCGGCTATTGATGCAGCAGAGGTCGGTGTGGCTGAGGTGAGCCTTGCTGATGCGGTTACAAGCCAGACTCCAACAGGGTCATCTTCCCCTTCTTTGGAAGATGAGCAAGGTCTCTTAGCCGGACAGGCGATCGCGGTTCAACTCCCTGACTCAGACCAACCAGCCCCCCAAGCTCCAGTGAACAATCCAACCCAAAATCCTGGTACCGACCGAGATGCTTCTTGGGATGCCATTGCTCAGGAAAATGCCACCGCTGACAAGCCTGTTGAGGCCTCTGACAGCGCAGCAAGTGAACCCGTGGTAATCAAGTCCTCCCCTTCTGGTGAAGAGGAGGCTCCTGAGGCGGCTGAGGAAGGCCCTGAGGCCGAAGAGCTGTCAACCGAAGACTTTGAGGCCAAAGACTCCGAAGCCAAAGACTCCGAAGCTAAAAACTCCGAAGCTAAAAATTCTGAGACTAAAGACTCTGAGGCCAAAGACTCCGAGGCCCGGGCAGAAGAAGTCACTGATGGCGAAATTAATAGCGATGTCGTTGGAGAGGAGGCTGAAACGGATAACGACGACTTTGATCAAGTCAAAGCGGGGGCTGCTGAAGGCGATCGTGCCCAGCAAGTTTTAATCAAGCGAGAAGATACCCATGTCGCGATCATTTTCCCTGAGGAAGAAGCCAGCGCCAATCCTGACGTTGCCGTTGACTTTGTCGATTCCCAGCTTTGGCAAGACCTTCAGCAACGCCTCAGCGGTGGCACCGAATTTGCCAGCAACACGCCAGTGCATCTCTACAGTCAGAACTGCCTCCTAGATACTCGCCAGCTGCAGGAGTTAGACGAAGCCCTAGGTCGCTTCAATCTCAAACTGGCTCGCATTATCACCAGCCGTCGTCAAACCGCTGTGGCCGCCGCTATGTCTGGCTACAGCGCCGACCAAACCAACGAACTGCCGGAACTGCTCAGCAAAGAAGTTTTTTCTCCCCAGAAAATCGGCCTTGCTGAGCCCCTCTACTTACAGAAAAATATCCGTTCCGGCACCGAAATTCGCCATCCCGGCTCCGTCATTGTCATGGGTGACCTCAACCCTGGTAGTTCTGTCATTGCCGATGGGGATATTCTGGTCTGGGGAAGGCTACGAGGCATTGCCCATGCGGGTTCCGCTGGCAACAAAACCAGCATCGTGATGGCCCTGAAATTGGAAGCTCCCCAGCTACGAATTGCCGGAGCTGTCGCCCGCGTTGATGCTCAAGACAAAGGTAACCCTAAGCCTGAAATTGCCTACATTAGCGACAAAGGTATTCGCATTACCTCTGCCTACGGTTTCAACCGCAATGTTTTGGGGTGATTTCTGCAAAATTACCCTGGATTCCTTGCCTAACGCCGATGTTAGGCGCTTTGGTCCACCAGCGATGCAGGAGCCTTTTTCGGGGGAGTTCATCTTCTTGTCACCCAAGACATTCCACTGAATTTTCACCGTCGCTGGGATAAAAATTTGCACCGAGACCGGAAAGTAAGGGAATATGGCCTCTGACCGTAAGTTCTCCGTAAAAGGAGACTTGTCCACCGAGACAGTACGGAAATCGCATTCTCTTCATCCGGGAGCTCTCGCCATCCATGAGTCGCGCCATCGTTGTCACCTCCGGTAAGGGAGGCGTTGGAAAAACGACCACCACAGCAAACTTGGGCATGGCCATTGCTCG
>CALLAT010000010.1 GCA_938002085.1 uncultured Pseudanabaenaceae cyanobacterium | reverse complement strand
GCGATTGAAGATGATGGGATGGCAGTCTGCCGTATTTGTGCCAATCAGAAAAGCGCAGTCTGTCTCTTCCAAATCCTCGTAGCAAGCCGGAGGACCATCGGAGCCAAAGCTCTGGATATAGCCTGCCACTGCGGAGGACATATAGAGACGGGAGTTGGCGTCAAAGTTATTGGTGCCGATGCAACCTTTGATCAGTTTTTGGGCAGTGTAGTAGTCCTCAGTCTGGAACTGGCCCGAGCCGTACATGCAAACGGAGTCAGGACCTTTGGTGGCGATCGCACCTTTAATCTTCTGGGCAATCAAGTCATAGGCCTCATCCCAAGAGATGCGGCGAAAATCATCTTTTAAGCTGTCCCGCACCATGGGGTACAGCAGCCGGTCTTTATCCAGGGCATCGCCAATGCTACCGCCTTTAACGCAAACCATCCCTTTACTGGAGGGGTGAGCGCGATCGCCCCGAGCCTGCCAAATGGGATTACCATCCTCATCACGCTTAACAGCCTTACCCGGCATCGCAGGAGGGAGCACCTCAAGGCCACAACCAACCCCACAATAGGGGCATTGAGTTTTCGCGAAATCTGACACAGCCTGACTCCTGGGATGCTAGTACCAAGTTAAAGGGAAGGTTTAGCCCAAAAGGTGAATGGCGAACAGTCTGCACAAAGTGTTACGTGCATACCATTCGCCATCAGCAAGCAAGTCATGCGAAAGCCGCATAACTTGCTTGGGCTTTGGTATTCAAGCCATCTTTAGAACTTGAACACGGTCAGCAAAGAGCCCACCATGGCATCGTCGTTGTCATCACTGCCGTTGGGGTTCATCAAGTAGAGGAACTGAGGCTTGATGGTGATATGGGGGCTCACCTTAAAGCCATAGGCTGCCTGGAACATGTAAGGTGTGTCATTATCCTCAGCCCCATCGCTGTTCGTCACATAGGGCGTGGCACCAAAGGCCAGAGTACCGAAATTCCCTTCCTTGAAAAGGTCAGGAAAGCCTGCTAACACAGCCCAAGTAAAGATATCGGCTTCCCCACCCCCACCAGTTTGCTCTACATCAGACCAGCCAGCCCAACCCGATAGGTTTAACTTTTTGCTCAGCTTGTAGGAGGCATTAATGCCGTAGTTGTTGGCACGGGTAGAGCTATCCGCACCGCCACCAAAGGGGCGACGGGCATTGAGGGTACCGCGATCCACCCCCGTCACAACAGCACCATCGGTGGAGTAGTTGTGGCTGTAAGTACCGGCTAGGGTCAGCCTATCGCCAGGGGTAAAAGTGAGCTGGGTAAATGCAACGTTAGAGGCACCGGTCAAGCCACTGTCATTCCCGGCGTTATCAGCACTATCAGGGCCACCAAAGGAGTTGGCCAGGTAAGCCGCCGCAATATTGAGATTACTGGTCAAGTCATAGTTGAAACCTGCACCTGCGCCAGTGCCGAAAGGACGCTTATAGGAAACAGGGTTGAACTTATAGAAGTCTGAGAAGGTGTAGCCCTTGCTCAGGTTGGCCTGGGTGGGCGCAATCACGTCGGGCTCTAGGCCTCGACTCCCCACAAAGACATTCGCCTTGCCCAGAGGGAATTTGTACCACAGTTCATTGAGGATGACATTATTGCCATTGCCGGGATAGGCCTCAAACAAAGCGGGTACGAGACCAGAGTCAAAGCGAGTCGCATAGGGCTCCTTGCCACCGAACTGAAGACGAGTCCGCAACAGATCCTTGCCACTGAAGCTGGTGTTCAAGGCTAAGCGCACCCGCGTTCCGAAGGTGACATCGTCCTGAACGTCGTCATCATCCCCTACACCAGATTCACCAGCAAAGGTCGTTCCCAAGTCCATCCAGGCAATGCCCTTCATCTTGGTCGTGGTGGAGAACTGGTTAGCTTCCAGCTCAGAGGTACGAGCTTCAAGGGCATCCACGCGACCACGCAGAGTCGCAAGCTCAGCTTGGAATTCTTCTTGCAAGCGCTGCAATACCGACAGATCCTCCTGGGTGACCAAGTCAGCAGTTGCAGAAGCAATTAATTCATTGACGCGGTCCAAGCAAGCATTCAAACCAGCCGCAAACTCATAGCGAGTCATAGCCCGGTTACCACGATAGGTACCGTCGGGATAACCCGCGATACAGCCATAGCGTTCAACCAAAGACTGCAAGGCTTGGAATGCCCAATCCGTAGGGCGCACATCGCGCAGTTGAGAAACCGACGTCACCTGGTCAATGCTGTCACCTTCGGCATTGAGAGGGCTGGTTTCAAAGGCATATTCACCCACCTGATTAATGGTGGAGGAGACATCGGTCGTTTTCTCAAAAGATTGGGCTAGAACCTCAGGAACATCATACTCAGCCAATTCCTGGTCCAAAGCGCCACTTAGAGACTGAGCTTCAGACAGTGGGCTAGACAAAGCCTCAGACAAAGCAGTGCCCGCAGAGGCTTGGGGCGCGATCGCCAACCCTAATCCCAAGGCAAGAGGGGCAACAAACCACTCACGGCCAAATCGAATCGCCATATTGCTCTAACACTCCACACAACACAAAACATAGCCAATAAGAAGCAGCTACGCTCTGTATTAGCCTAATCCATTAACTAGAGGGTAAAAAGTGCTTAAAGGTACTCTTTAATATGAGTTGCATCAATGCCATGCGAAGCAGGAATTTAGACAAAGCCAGGCTTAAAGCAGCTCACATTTGATGAACTTAACCCAAAGATAACCGTAGCTTTTAGGAAGGCTCGCAAAGCGCCATTGATTCAGCTAGCTGTGTAACCAAACAAAAGCCCTGACAGCGAGATTAAACTCACCACCAGGGCTAAGCACTAGGAAACAGACAACCAATCAAATAGAAGCCATTGAAGCTAGACTTCCCAACTGGCTTTAGTAGAGGGGAGCAACATTAGGTGATGCATCCGCAGGAACCTCATCATCAGCGTGAGCATCTGCAAAGGAGGCCTTAGGCTCTTCCAAGAAGAAGACGCAGAGGAAAGCCACAATTAGACCAGCAATACCCAAGACCTGGAAGAAGGAGGAATTCACCGCCGACATCACAGCCTCGCCACCATTAGCAGCTTTGGAAGAATCAACAAACAGCAAGCGAGTGGTGAGGTAAGCCACAGCACCAACGTTTCCGTAAGCTCCAACGTTGCCAGCAATCTGACCTGTCACACGCTTCTTAACCAGGGGAACAATTGCGAAGGTCGCCCCCTCAGAGGACTGTACAAAGAAGGAACATGTCATGGTCAGGAGAACGGCGAGAGGCAAAGGCCAGTTTCCATTGACTTGGCTCATCATCAGATAGCCAAGGCCCATACCACCTGTGAGAACAACCATGGTCCACTTGCGGCTGCCCATCTTGTCAGAGATAAAGCCACCACCAGGGCGAGACATCAAGTTCATGAAAGCGTAGCTCGAAGCAATGATACCTGCAGTTGCTTTATCGAGACCGAAGGTGCCTTCGAAGAAAGCGGGGAGCATGGTCACTACAGCCAACTCAGAACCGAAGTTCACAATATATGTCAGCTCCAACATCGCAACTTGCTTGAAGTTGTAGCGATCTTCGGGGGGATAACGCTTAGTACCTGCGAGCAGCTCACGATTCACAGTCCAGCAGTTATAAGCCTGGAAGATGTAGAGACCCAGAAGAGCAAACCAAGTAATCACCATCGTGGTGGGGGTCAGGAAGTTGACCTTCTGCAAGCGCCAAGCCAAGACCATCAGGATGGCAGTCAAGGGCACATTCATCGCCATCAAGAACCAGAAGTCCTTAACGGAGGTCACTTCAATACCGCGAACAGACTTGGGACGCTTGTAAACCTTGCCAGGGGGAGTATCGCTAGCAGCAAAGAAGTAAATGCAACCGTAGAGGGCTGCGATGATACCAGTGCCAGCGATCGCTGCACGCCAGTTCAGAACCTGAGTACTAAATTCAGGGAAGAAGAGAATCTTGAAGGTCTGAGCTTCAGGAAATTGGAAACCACCGGGAATCATACTCAGACCAATGCCGAGGATGACCATGGTAAAAGCAGAGAAGGCAGAGCCGAAGTTGCCCCAGCCACCATAGACGCCTTCAGCAGTACCAACCTCTTTGGGCGGGAACCACTCAGCAACCATGCGAATGCCAATCACAAAGCCAGCACCCACAATACCCATCAGCAAGCGGCCAATGACGAGCTGATTAAAGCCTTGGGCCGTCGCAAAAATGAGACAAGGAACAGCAGAATAAATCAGCAGGAGCGAGTAGGTCAAACGAGGACCGAACTTATCCAGCAACATGCCAATAATGATGCGAGCAGGCACCGTCAAAGCAACGTTACAAAGACCAATTGTTCCGGCTTGAGCTGGTGTCAATCCAAAATCTTGAACAATCGTTGTCTTAAGTGGTGCGTAGTTAAACCACACAACAAACGATAGAAAGAAAGCAAACCAGGTTAGGTGAAGGGTTCTAAACCTCCCCTGTCCTGCTTTCAAAAACAAATCTCCAATCATCGAAAGAAACCCTCTTCAACTAAAGCCAATCACACCGAAACCACAAACCATTTTCAATAGAAATAGTCGTAGCGGAGCAAAACCCTACTATCTAGAAATCCAAGTCCAAAAAATTTCCCGGAGAGGAAACTTTAAGTAGCAAAAATAAGTCAATAAGTTCGCTTTGGCATGGCCTAACAGTAGACTTTCGAGAATCGTAATTTTGTTTAATCAGCTACCAAAGACCAGTTGATTTGCAAAAATTCCATAAAAAATATGCCGATCTCGAATGTATTCAGCCAGGGTAAGCCGCCAGAGGCTATCTCCCTCCACTAGAGTCTTGCTCCTGGAGCAACGGGCAAATCCCTAGCAGCTCAAGGGTCAGCATTCAGACGCACAGCCTTTGGCCATAGATCATGAATTAATCGCTCCTCGCGGGAAAACTAGTTTCAGCTAGCCGTTGCAGACAGTCATTCGGCAAATTCATGTTGGTTCCCCATGCCTCGCCTCAGCCTCCAGCCACTCCTGAGCCTTTTCTTGACCACAACCTGCCCGTTTTGCGAGCGCGCGGGTCAGCCTCTGCTTTGCCAAGACTGCCAGCAGCAACTCAAAGATTGTCAGTCCCCCCAGCGGTCGGTTATCCAACACCAGTCCTATGGCGAAAGGCTCCCACTGACTCGCTGGGGTCGTTATGAAGGCCAACTCAAGCGGGCGATCGCGCAGCTCAAGTACCACAACACCCCGGCCCTAGCCCACTCACTGGGGGCAGGCCTGGCAGAAGCCTGGTTGCAATCACAACCTATTAATAGTCAAAGCACAAAAATAATTCGAGGACAGGTTTCCCAGGGCAAAAAGCCTTGGGTCATCCCCGTGCCCATGCATCCTGACAAGCAACGTCAGCGAGGCTTTAACCAAGCAGAGCTCATTGCTCGTAGTTTTTGTCGTCACACCGGCCTCCCGCTGCTAGCCCAGGGACTGCAACGCACCCAAGCCACCCAAGCTCAATTTGAACTCTCCCCTGCTGAGCGACAGCGCAACGTCGCCCAAGCCTTTGCCCTCGGGCCAGCCCTACAAAAGCAGCGCCACCATCGACCTGTGCTCCTGCTCGATGACATCTACACCACTGGGGCCACTGTGGGGGCGATCGCCCAGATCCTCAGCACCGCCCAAATTCCCATTGCAGGCATCGCCGTTGTCGCCCAAGCGATAGAAAAGGGAACATCCATGGGGAAATAAGTTGTAGAGAGCCTCCTGACTCGCCAAGGGGAAGGCCAAAGGCGATCATCTCCAATCCAGGTTGCGGGCGAGATCAATCTCAAAATCACAACGAATTATTCTGATGCAAAGGGGATATATTGCACACCACACACAAGTTGCTCAAGCAACCCAATTCAAAAGTGACTCGCTTTCAAAGCTCCCACGTCACCTAGTGCAGCGTCAGCATTTAATTTTAGGGTAGCCCTATTCCAGAAGCACCTTCAGATGAGGATTTCAGAGATCAACCCCCCTAATTCTTAGCCTTGACGCTGCACTAGACTTTTTCAGCCCTAATGCTTGATGCAGACATTGGGTTCCCTCGTGCACAGCCCTACCAGAAAAGAGCCGACAAATATTGAGGCTGATCAAAGCTTATCTAATTAGGAGACCGCACGAGGCGCCGAGCATTGAGGCGGTATCTGTGGGCCAAAAACCGGAGCAGGGTCGAGGCCCGTAATCTGCTGAAACTGCTCAATCGAGACAGTCGTATTGACTTCACTAGATTCTTTCCACTGCTTGAGCAAGGCATGGGCCTGCTCAAAAAAGACCTTGCCCCGAGGCATGGGAATAATCAACCAATTTTTTACAAGGGTCTCCACCAAAGCCAGCTCCACTGCAGGCATCGGGAACAACTCAATCAACTCATCCAGATAGCCCGCACAAAGTGCGACTTCATCACCCGGCAGGTGGTAGCTATCCACAATATGCTTGACCCGTTGGCGACTGACCTCTAACTGAATTTCCATGGCAGATTCAGCTGCTTCGAAGAAATAGCGACACTTTACATCTCCTCACCGAAAGCTAACCAAACATGTCAGAACCGCCCGAAACAGGGATATCCCAAAAGTTTTAGCGCTACAGTGGCGATGGAGTCATGCTCTACTCAGGCCCAGGGAATTACCCCTAGTATTTCCCAATCACTCTCGCTTCCAGAAGCATCCTTAACAACGTTAAAGACGTCAGAAACGAGCGATTCAGTTCCTAGAACAATTCGATGAAATAACTATAGGGTTAGGGGGGTCAATCCGTACGCAGTGAAGCCCCCTAGCGTTATAGAACTTATCCCCCTGACCCATTGGCTCCTGGGGAGTATCACGACCATGCAAAAGCTCACAGCTTGTAGAGCCATGCCTCCTGCTCAGATGTTCATGCATCCATCGCTCCCCTCTCCGCGCCCGCAGCTCTGTTAAGAATTCACGATTCAAAACTGTTCCATTGTCTTTCCTCCCCATGCCATCTCTGCCTCGCCACTCTCCCCCCGCCCCAGTGGCTCATCAGACCTCACGACCTCAACTGCAACAACAGGCATGGATGACTCAAGCAAGGGAGATGCCATGGGCTATGGGAGGCGTTGCGCTGCACTTGGTCCTCGGCGTCGGGTTGAGCCTGGTGGGCACTGGTGCCCTGGCCATGCAAGCCTCCCATCAGACTCCCACCCCTCATTCAGTCTCTGCCCAGTCATCGACCCCTTCCCTGCCCCAACGCATCGCCCAGGATGCAACGGATGCTCCGTCTTCCCCTTCTGGCGGTGATTCCATAGGGGAAGCGATTCAAGGCGATAGTGAAGCTCGCCGTCCCTCGCTCAGCAAAGGCAGCGTCTACACCCCCATCCGTCTCAAAAGTGGCCGCAGCGTGGAAGACACCCTGACCACCAAAGACATTCCCATGGGCCAGGGCAGCTTTGCTCGGGACTATGTTGTGACTCTCAAGGCCGATGATCAAGTGGCGATTGACCTGTTTTCCGATAGTTTCGACACGGTGGTGGCGCTGATGTCAGAGAACGGAACCACGCTGGGGGAAAACGATGATGGACCGGATGGCGGCACCAACTCTTTGCTATTTATGCGCATCACAGAAGATGGCGATTATGTCGTGCGGGTGCGGGGCTTTGGGCAGGCCAAGGGGGGGCCGTTTAAGCTGAAGCTGACGCGGTTGAAAGCTGCTCAGTAGAGGCATCACAGTGAGGACGTTCTGCTTTAACTGGCGCTGACGAAACTGGTTTGTGCGATCGCCCTCAGCCGTTCCAAGTCATCCCGTCGCGCCACGGACAGCGGAATCATCTCCTTAATCTGAGTAATGAGCAGCGCCGTATCCAGATTTTGCCGCTGGTGCAAAGCGCGGTAAAGGCCTGTAATAATGGCTTGCTCAATTTCAGCCCCGTTAAAGCCATCCGTGGCCGTCACCAGCTCCGCCAGGTCAAACTGCTTAGGGTCTTGCTTGCGTTTCTTGAGATGGAGCTGAAGGATCGTGCCCCGCTCCTGGTCACTGGGCAGGTCCACAAAGAAGATCTCGTCGAAGCGTCCCTTACGCAGCAGCTCTGGCGGAATCTTGGAAAGGTCGTTGGCCGTGGCGACGACGAAGACTTCCTGGGATTTTTCCTGGAGCCAGGTGAGGAAGGAGCCAAAGAGACGCTGGCTCAGACCACCATCACTGTCACCGCTGGAACCAAAGCTTTTCTCAATCTCGTCAATCCAGAGGACTGCGGGGGCAATGCCTTCGGCCAGGGTGACGGCCTTGCGGAAGTTGCTTTCGGATTCACCGACATATTTGTTGTAAAGACGGCCTGCATCGAGCTTGAGCAGGGGCATTTTCCAGGCACGGGCGATCGCCTTAGCCGCCAAGGACTTACCGCAGCCCTGCATCCCCACAATCAAGATCCCCTTAGGCGGCTGAAGGTTCAGGGCCTGGGCCTGGGGACTAAAGCCCACTCTGGCCCGACCCAGCCAAGTCTTGAGCCCGGCAAATCCCCCCAGGGCCGTGGGCAAGTCTTCCACAGGGAAATACTCCAGCAGGCCCCCGGCACGAATGATTTGGGCCTTGCGGTGAAGAATATTGGAGACATCCTCGGCGTTGAGCAGGTTGTCCTCCATAGCCGCGTAGGAGAGACTTTGGCGGGCCTGGTTGAGGGTCATGCCGCTGAGGGCATGGACCAGGGCATGTTCGTCTGCTTCTTCCAGGTGGATTTGGACTCGATTTTTAGCGCTGAGGTTGCGCACGACTTGGCGAACGATGCGACCGAGTTCCTGGGAAGTGGGCAGCTTGAGATCGCAGTAGGCCGCGTCGTAGGCGATCGCGCCCGGCAACTCCACCTTATCCCCCGTCACCACCATCACCGCCCTCGTCTCAGAGAACGTGGAGATCACTTCCCGCAGGTGCCTGGCCACCTTAGGGTCCCGCAAATGCTCGCCCAAATCCTTGAGCCAATAGATTGCCTGGGTCTGCATATCGCCAATATGGCGCAGCATATCCTGGGGCTCGATGGTGTTTTCGAAGGTGCTAGGCCGGTTACCAGACTTGGCATAGCCGTCATCCCAAGGGGCACGGAAGGTACCGCTGAACCGGCTGAGCCCCTGGGCGATGCTCCATTCCATCATGGGCATCTGCATGTCCTGGGCGGTTTGGGACAGCAGAGCCGCCACTCGCTCTTCTTCGATGGTCTCGATCACGATCAAGGGGTGGCAGGACAGTACCAGGGTTTGCAGATCGCGAGCGGGATGGGGATTCGGCATAACGAAGGAAAGACGAGAGAGCAGATGGAGATGCTGGATCTAGGCCGCAAGGCCTTTCACCACAGAGCCTTGGAGCTGACCGACACCTTTATCTTTCCCAGATGGAAAAAATTAATGGCATTTTTTTTGGGTTCAGGCGTTGCGCTGTTGTAACGCTTTTGTTAATGTTGTTAGGCGCTCGCCGGGATAGCTCAGTTGGTAGAGCAGTGGACTGAAAATCCTCGTGTCCCGAGTTCAAATCTCGGTCCTGGCATCGCTTACCCCGCAAGGCTTTCAGCCTTGCGGGGTCTTTTATGAAGAGGCCTAAAACTCAGGCACCGTGATTTCACGGGCTAGCCCCAAATAGTACTCATATATTATTTTTCGGCTTGTTCTGGCAAGATAAGCTACTTCTTCAACCTCAAGGCCTGATTGAAGCATTAACGTGATTCCGGTGTGCCTGGCGTCGTACTGGGTGCCGTAGTAGCTCACTAACTGATTTTCCAACAGCTCCTCGATCGCGGGTCGCCAGTGCCTGCGCTGAAAATTGGCGTAGTTGAAGGGCTGGCCTAGCTCGCTCTTAAATATCCAATCCTGACGCCTTGCACGGGATGGCCTCAGCCCTGCGAAAAGCTTCTGTAAGCGGGTGTTTAAAGGGAAATTGGTGTGTCGGTAGTTTTTGGTGTTCTGGGGGGCCTCAGCGTCCATTGGCCAGGCCTCTCTGATTTTTAAGGTCTTGCCATTACGGCTGAGGTGTTCCCACCGCAGCGCCCGAAGCTCCTCAGGCCTAGCCGCCAGCCAAAAAAGGGCTTGAACCCATGGAAGGTAATGGGGAGAACGAATGCCAATCTCGCCAATAATCACGTCCATCTCTTCCGAGGTGTAAGCGTCTGGAATGACTGGGGGGCGCTTGGGCTTTCGAATCTTCACCCCTTCAAACGGGTTCACCTCCAATAGCTCCTCTTCAATAGCCCACTTACAGCAAGCGTTTAACTGTTGAAGGGTGCGTCTAGCGGTTTCATGGCTATAGGTGGCCAACAGGGCTGTGCGGTATTCCCTGCCACTGGATATTGGCTTTTGGTCTTCGCTGGGTTCTGAGAGTTTTTGAATTCGCTTGAGAATGTCACCGTATCCACGCCCGTAGGTGGTCGGTGCCAGCTCTGGCCGCCTTGCTTCGCGGTATTGGGTCCAGAGCCCTAACAGTTGCTCCGGTTTCATGGGTAGTCGAGATGCTGCTGAGTTGACAGATGCTTTGGTTTTAGATGGCTGTGGCCAGCTCTGGATAATGATGCGCCCAGAGCTGCCAGGCTGTCAGCCAATCGGATTTTCTGGTGTAGTCGTCGGGGTCGGGGGGCTCCTCATCAATCCAAAAGATTGTGAT
>CALLAT010000009.1 GCA_938002085.1 uncultured Pseudanabaenaceae cyanobacterium | reverse complement strand
TTCACAATTGGGTTCGTCCTCATTGGTCTTCTAAACTCACTCCCGCAACCGCGATCGGGTTCATTGAACGGCCATTGACTCTTGAGGAAATGCTGCTCTCTAGGGGCTTTCACTTCCTACCTACTTAAGAGGCCAGTGCCTGCCCGAGATCGCACAAAGATTTCATGCCCGGCCTTATGTTGCATCCGCATCTCAACATCAAATGAGTCCACATTGCCAAGCAGGCAGTCTTGGACCATGTTGAGCACGATCTCTCTATCATCTGGGTGCACTAGGCTCTGCCAAGTGCTTAGATCATCATCTAGTTCGTCATCTTGATACCCCAGCATACTTTTCCAGCGCGGGGAATAATAAACTTGATTCGTTTCCAGATTCCAGTCCCAAAGTCCATCATTCGCCCCGCGCATGGCTAGGGAAAACCGTTCCTCGCTCTCCCGGAGTTTTTCATCCGACTCTTTACGAGTCGTGACACGACGCGCCATGCCCAGTAAACCGATCAGTTCACCGTGATCGCCATACATGGGAAGCCTGCTAATTTCTAGAAGCTCACGGTGTCCATCGTTGCTAAAAGTCACCCATTCTTCGCTGACAGAGGGTGAACCTGTCCGTATGAGTTCCTCATCATGCTCTTGCAGCAATGCCGCCGACCGGGAGTTAACCAAATCGTGGTCAGTCTTACCGAGGATTTCGGACTCAGAAGCTCCAAGAAACTCTTCGAACCGTTGATTGCAGGCTAGATAAAGCCCGTCAAGATCCTTTAGCCAGAGAAGGAAAGGAAGCGTTTGAATAATTTTGCTGTAAATCTCAATGCCCTTGCCCAGGCCTCGTAGACTTTTGTCTAATACAGAAACCTCTTTAAAGCCCAGTCTTGGAGTGGATTGAATCTCACATTTCATGGCAGGCTTCTAGACTACTAGCGTTGAGAGTTTTTCCAGGTTACCTCCATGGTAGAGACTGGAATCGCAATCGGAATGCGTACTTTAGCGGAATAGCAGCACCAGTCCCCGTAAGGCTTCGTTAAAGGCGATGTCGTATCTACTCACTAACACGTAAGCTTCAGAGCGGATTTTAGAGCAAAAGAGTGAACGATTGAGCTGGATTCGCTTGCCCGGCTCACGGTAATCTCAACCATTGTAAAGAGGCCTCATTCAGGGAGCTGACTGTCATCCACCTAAAAAAAAGCGGCATTAGCGACTCCTCTCAGCTTAAAGCCTGCTCGTATTTACCGATTCATAGCATCATATAGAAGGGACAATATTCCACTTTTAAATCCAGAGATCTCTACAAGAGTGAAGGAACGAGTCAAGAGCATTATTGAGCCCCTTCAGGCCTGAAGCTAGCTGGTAGATTGCAAACTTTGAGCAGTTCACAGCTATCCAAGTATAATTTTCTCAGAAAGGCGAAGAAGTCTGACTGCAAGCAACAGTTCCAAATCATGAAAATTGTGGGCTGATGCAACATCTGCCTGTTCAGACAATATTCATTAAAGAGGCAACTCTCGATTCAGCAAGCTCAATAGTTGCTGTGCATGAGTTTCAGAAGTATTGAATGCGCGTAACTCTTTCCCTAGATCGGTATATAAGTAAGCATTAGAACATTCAAAGCAAAGTGTCGTTGTAAACAGAAGCTGGGTTGAGTCATAAAAGGCTAATCCCCAGGGGGGAATGTGGCATCTAGCAGACTCTCCTGGAGTCAGAGATTGGAACAACTGAATAATCTGCTGCGCTGCTTCACCATCGAATGACTTACGCACTTGGACAGCGCTCCAAAAAGAGTCAGGCCAACCCTGTTCTGGAATAATGCAGCGCTGGCGGAGCTTAACAAATTCAACGCGCGCCGCCTGCTGAATAGCAGTGTCCCAAGCCGGAACCTTCCCATAGTCCTCATCTCCCATACGACCACCATCGAGAACAACAGTTGATTCTATTCATGTCTAAGCATGACACAACAGCCAAACATTCTCTGTGGCTGCACACCTGCCTTTCAATCCGCCTGCCACCTCTGAACTTTCAAGCAGGCTCAAACGATAATGACTGCCATAATACTGCTCAACCTTCTCATGACTAATCGAGAAAGGCGGTCCTGGCATAAAGCTTTGCTCATACTCGTAGCAAATGAGCAACTGCGGCGCTTGAACTGTCATTTCCATCAAATGGGCTGTGTAGCGATCGCGCATCCCCTCCGGCAAGGCGACCAAAGCCGCTCTATCATAAATGGCATCAACAGAACCTAGCCCAGTGCTCGACAAGGCAAAGATATCGCCCACAAAGATGTCGATATTCTCCGCGCTGTAATGCTTGATAGTCCCCAATTCAGAGCTCTCCGGAGTCACGCCTAGCCCTGCAAACAATTGCTCAATGGCCACCTCACTCAACTCGGCTCCAGCAACGCGATATCCCTTTGCCAGCAGCCAAGCAATATCCAATGTCTTTCCACACAACGGAACAAAGACGCGGCTGCCTGGAGCTAAAGCCAGTTCCTCAAAATATTTAACAAGCAACGGGTTGGCTTCACTGCGATGGAAAGCAATATTGTTAGACTCCCATTTTTGATGCCAAAACTGCTTTTCCATTCGTACATTTCCAAACCACGACAAGTCACCTGACAACAAAGACAAATTCGCAATTTTAAGATGATGGCATGGTGTTGAGAGAATCTATCGAGAGAAAACAGCGATCGCGTTTATGGAACAGTCTCTAACTCGAAAGCCTTCAATCCCCACTCTAATCAGACTTGCTTGCCCGCACCATGAAGTAACCCAACAGGCAACAACATTTTAGACAGGCCCCATTGCAGCCAAGGCATCGGCTTCAGCCGTTTTTCCGCAGCATTGACGGCGACTGTAGAGATAGGCGGCTAGGCCTACGAAGCTGTTGGCGATCGCCGCACCCACAAAAATGCCCACGGGGCCAAAGAAACGACTGCCCAAATAGGCTAGCGGTATATACAACACAAACATTCGCACCACCATCATCACAATCGATGGCACCGGACGCCCCAAGGCATTAAAGGCCGAACTCGCTACGCCCAAAACCCCAGCCCCCGCATAGCTCACCGGCACCAGCCACAAATACTGCACTGCGATGTTTATGACAGCAGCGTCATCATTAAAGAGTTGCACTAGCACCGGAGCGAACAGCCCCAAAAGCCCCGCAACCAGCAACCCCCAGCCCAAACAAAACCGATAGCTTTGATTCAGCGCCTTCGTCACCCGGCCATAGCGCTTCGCCCCCCAGTTCTGTCCCACAAAGGGGCCAATGCTCGCGGACAAAGCCCCTAGGGCAATCATGGCAAAGGCCTCAATGCGTGAAGCCACCCCAAAGGCCGCCACCGCTGCCGGACCATGGACCGCCAAAAAACTCGTAATTACGCCAATAGAAATCGGCGCGATCATATTGCTCGCCGCTGCAGGCAAACCCACGGTCAAAATATCTCGCCAGCACCACAGCGTCTCCTCCAGATCCGGCAGCTTCGTCGACAGCAAATCCTCCTTGAACTTCAGCACCCACAGGGACGCCCCAAAGGTCACCGCCCGCGACAGCACGGTCGCCCATGCTGCCCCCTGCAAGCCCAAGGCAGGGAAGCCACCCCAACCAAAGATGAAGAGAGGGTCCAGCAGAATATTCCCCACCGCTGCCACGGTCATAATCAGGCTTGGCGTCACCGTATTACCTGCCGCTCGAATGGCGCTATTGCCCACCATGGGTACCACCAAAAACACCATGCCGAAGTACCAAATCTGCATGTACTCCAACACATAAGGCATCACATCCGGCCCCGCTCCCAAGGCCGAGAACAGCGGCTCAATCGTCAGCAGTCCCGCAGTGACAAACAGGCCCACGGCCAACAGGGCCAGGGTGAGGCTATTGGTTGTGAAGCGCTGCACGCGCCCCATATCACCCTCACCGATCGCCCGCGCAATAATCGACGAAGCCCCAATGCCCAACCCCTGGGCCAAGCTCCCCAGGGTCATCACCACCGGAAAGGTAAAACTCATTGCAGCGAGCTGCGCTGTGCCCAGTTGGCCGACAAAGTAGGTATCTGCCAAGTTAAACGCAATGATCGAGAAGATGCCCCAAACCATGGGAATGGTGAGTTGGCGCAAGCGCTGACCGACTGAACCGGTGATCAGTCGTTGATTTGATTGTTGGGGGGGCATGGAGCTCCTGACGGGGTAAGACGATTCCGTCGGAGGCAAACTGCGCGATTCCGCTGGAAACGGGCGCGATCGCGGCGCCTATCATGAGCATTGTAAAGAGCGAATGACCTCCGTGCTGCATTCCTCAACAAACGAACCAGAGAGAGCAATATCGGCCAACACCCCAGTGATAGCGATGCCCAATCAACGAAGCGAGAAGCTCACACCAAGTCTGTCCCCCTCGTCAGGAAAGCTAAAGCGACAGCACAAAAATGCCTTTCCAGAAGAAATCAGAAGAAATATTAAGAGCGCTATTGCGCCAAAGCTTCCTTGATATTGTTATGGCATTACGGAAGTGACGCTAGCGATTGGCTGCTCTTGAAGTAGTCATGTGCCAAGGCTACTTTCGACGGAGGTCAGCTTATATAAAGACCTCTTTTTTTGACTCCGCTTATATCTCGCACTGCAGCCTTTGCGGAGAGGTCTGTCAGTCAACCAAAGATTGCCGAAATTTACTCGGTTTATCTGAAAGCCACTGCCCATCCTAGCTATAGCTAGAACAGGCAGTTTCAACAGAACAGCCCTAAGTCCCAGCGCCACTCAAAGCTGCCGTTAACAGCCTTGAGCAGCTAACCCCCACACTGAGTAGACCAGTATGGCGGCTAACGAGTGATCGTATCACCCGTTTAGTCCCTGCTCGCTACAACGCGGGGGCAGTGAACTTAGGGTTTTCTTTTGCCATAAATCAGCTATTTATAAGCCTGCCCTGACCAAAATGTGCAGGTACACAGTTTGTAGCCCATGGCTAGGGGTCACCACACCCGCCAATCAGCCCAATCCTCGTTGAAAATAGAGGTATTGGGAAATGCGGTGGGGTTGCCATTGGCCTGGAGGCGAGCCTGAAGTTTTTCCAACAGAGGCTCCCGCCGAGGCAAGTCATTCACCATTTCAAAGGGCAAGGTCCCGGTCTCTAGGGCAAGGTCAATGACCGTGCCAGCCGCTGCCCCGGCGGACCATTCGAAGGAGTGAACTCGATAGGCCGCTGCTGCAATGTGGCTGGTTGCAATACTTTTTCCCGACACTAAAAGATTATCGATTTCCTGGGGAATCATCGCTCGCAAGGGAATTTGAGCCGGGTAGGCCTGGCCATGGCCCTGACGCGTACCGGGGCGCTCTATATTGCCGGGCTTTTCCGAAGGGGATTCGGCCATGCAGGGGTGAAAGTCGATCGCATATTGAGCAATGCCCACTGCATCGGGGTAAATCGTCGAGCGGCTGCGACGCTTGATATCTTCGGTGGCTGTGTTGTTGCCAATGGCCGATGCAGCTTCCAAGCCCGCCAGCGCCTTCCACATTTGCTTATAAGTCGAAGCATCCAGTTCCTGCTGATAGTAATCGCTGCGAAAATCAGCCCGCGAAATATCCAGCTCAGCAATGCTAAAGCCATCCTCATAGCCGTAACTGGGCCGTCCAATAATCCGTCGTCCTTCACGGATATAGGGATATTTTGACAGGCCATGCTCCGTGCCCATGGGAGAGTCTAGCCCAGTCATTAAGCGGTGGTTCAAGTGGGACTGTTTTTCAGTCTGATTCTCAGGCGTCGTCTGGGAATTTGTGGTCCCCGCAGCTAACCAATAGTAAAAGCCCAGGGCCTGTTCCTCTCCCCTGCGCAAGGTCTCAGCGCGCAATCCCCCCAGCCAGCCGCCAGGCATCAGTTGCCCACTGCTGCGCAATTGGTCCTGGCTGTAGACCAAGTTATCCGCAGCGGTGCCGGGGCGATAGTCATTGCCCCACACCCAGTTCTGCATGGAGATATCACCGGGCTGGGGCAGGGCGACTTTAAATGGCGTGCCCTGGGGACGCTTTTGGGCATTCGGAGCCCAGATGCGGCGATAGGTGAAAACGGCGTCGAGATTGGAGAGATTGGGGTTCTTGTCGTAGCCGTAGTAAGGCTGATACTGCTCGTAAAATTCCGGCTTTTCCTGGGGTTGGGGCTCAGCCGTTTGCTCCATGGCAAAGGTATAGGTGAAGCCCTGGGTGCAGTAGGGGTCTCCGGTTTCGCTAGCTGAGGATGGATTGCGGTAGCTGCGCGGATCCAGGCCCAGGCGATAGGGCACATCGGCCAGGGCAATCAGCTCGCCCGTTTCGCTAGCATCCACCACATACCACCCCGCATCCATCTCAGAGCGGCGCTTGGCTCCCGGTACCAGACGAATGATTTTCTTATCCAAGCGAGGGGAAGCGGCATAGTCATAGGCATCCTCCATGATGGTGGAGAGGGGAGAGCTATTGAGCTCTGCTGTACCTTTAGCCGGGCGATGCTGAATGGCGATCGCCCCTTCAATCAAGCGCCCCTCCACTTCCAAGTCCTTAATCACCGTATTGGGAAACCAATTGAGCTTGCCCTTACCGCGCTTCTCAGCCTCCTTAAGTTGGTCCCACAATAAAGCATGGGCATCCCGAGGCAAAAAGCAGGAAACGCTCACCCAACAGTCACCGGGATTGAGTTCGCCATAATGTTTTTCGATCCGCGATCGCAGCTCGTTATAGCCCCTGGGGTAATACTCCAAAGCCCGCTGCTTCTTAGCCTCATCCAAGGCCGAGGTGCCTTGGGCTGAAATTTGCCCACCGACCCAATCGGTCACTTCCGTCAGGCAAACTGTCCGCCCTTCCAGCAACGCCTCATAGGCCGTCGCGGCCCCCGCCAAACCGCCCCCTGTCACTAAGATTTCACAGCTTTCGGTGCGGTCAATGCGGGGCGGCTCGCTGTTCACAGCCAGCAACCCCGTCATGCGGCGAGGAAAAGCAGCCTCTGCCACAGATGCTCCCACAACAAGAGAGGGCGCTAGGCTCAGTAGACCCATGACTCCTGCTAGGCGCTGGCCCATGCGAGGAGACAGAGAACCAGCACGCCAAAGCGAATCTAAAGCAATAGAACGGTGGAATAGGGGCATGGGAAAGGAGAGAACGCTAGAGATTCCAGGATTAGAGCCCAGGAGTAGGACACAGTCGCGTTATCGCTTACGCCAGCGGCGCTGTCCAGAGAGGTGGGGAACACCCTGATCAAGGGGGAAGTCAGGAAATCAGAGATCGCCTCACTTGCCTGTAAGTCCTGACCCCAACCCCCGCCAAGATGTTGCCTGCCGCGACTCACCCTTGCGTAAATCACGCCCTAAACTAGACAAAGCTCCCTTGCGACAAAATTTCCTCAGACATAGTTCGTGCATCTTCCCCCTTCTTTTGGCCCCAGAGTGACAGGGCAACGTCATTCCAGCTATTCTTGGCCGCTCTGCCTATTGTTGGCGCTCTGCCTGGGCCTCGTGAGCTGCAATCGCGCTGATGAAACAGAGCCCGAGAGGGTGGAGACGGCGATCGCCAATCCCACAGTAGTTGCCGTGGGTCGCCTGGGCCCCGTGGGCGGGGTGATTAAGCTGTCGGTGCCTAATGCAGCGGATAGCCGGGTGAATCAGATTTTGGTCCAGGAAGGCGATCGCGTCCAAGCTGGCCAGGTCATTGCCGTGCTCCAAGGCGAAGAGCGTCGCCAGCGAGATTTAGCTGAAGCCCAGCAAAACGTGGCCCTGTTTGAAGCCCGGCTGGCCCAAACCCAAGCTGGACAGGCGAAGCAGGCCGAGATTGCCGCCCAGCGCAGCAATATTATTCGGTTGGAGGCAGATTTGCAGACCCAGCGATTGGAAAGGGCAGCGGCGATCGCCGCTGCCCAAGCGGACCTGCGCGAAGCCGAACTCACCTACGAGCGCCAAGCCAGCCTGCTCAACGACGGGGTCATTAGCGAGCAAGCCCTGGACCAAGCCCGCCAAGTGCTGGATAACCGCAGTGCCACGGTCATTCAGCGCCAGGCCCAGCTGGCGAATACAGAACAAACCTTGCAACAGCAGATTGCGATCGAACAGCAAAACCTCAGCCAGCTTCAGGAAGTGCGCCCAGTCGATGTACAAGTGGCCCGTGCCGAGCTAGAACGAGCCCGCATCGCCGTAGAGCAACGCCAGGCAGACCTAGAAGACACTCAAGTCAAAGTCCCTATTCCCGGCCAAATCCTACGCATCAACACCAAGGTTGGTGAACAGGTGAATACACAACAGGGCATTGTTGAGCTGGGCCTGACGGAGCAAATGTTTGCCCGCGCCGAGGTCTACGAAACCGAAGTCGGCAAAATTCGCAAAGGCCAGCGAGCCAAGATCGTTAGCGAATACGGCGGCTTCGAGGGAGAGATTGAAGGCACAGTGGAGCAGATTGGCCTGCAAATTGGCTCGCCCCAGCTCCAGCAAAGCTCCACCAATCCCACCAATGACGAGAATACGCGGGTGGTTGCGGTAGACATTCGCATTGACTCAGCGGATAGCGAGAAGGTCGCCGCTCTGACGAATATGCAGGTGCGCGTCGAGATTGGTGTGAATAATTAAGGCACCGACCCCCCAACAGTACGACTCAACATGAAGAACTGAGCGCTCTTCATGATTTGAATCGCCTAGAATGCTCGATAATCAAACAGTTGCTCGGACAGGGAACAAGGCCATGAAAATCTGGGTAGACGCCGATGCCTGTCCCAACGCCATCAAAGAAATCCTCTATCGCGCTGCCAAACGCACCGGCTGCCCCATTACCCTCGTCGCCAACATCTCAATCCAGGTGCCCAGCTACGTCGATATGATTGTCGTCCCCGGTCGCTTCGACGAAGCCGACAATAAAATTGTCGAGCTCCTCAAAGCTGGAGACCTCACCATCACCACCGACATCCCTCTCGCCGCCCAAGCCCTAGAGAAAGGCAGCTACGTCTTCACCCACCGCGGCGAAGAACTCACCAACAAAAACATTGGCGAACGCCTCGCCATGCGAGACCTAATGGAATCCCTCCGCAGCGGCACTGACCCCATCGTCAGCGGTGGACCACCGCCTTTTGGCCAGCGAGACAGCGCTAAATTTGCCAATCAGTTGGACCGCTTTCTGGCCAAGCATTTACCGCCCCCCCCCCAAAGCGCCCCCCCAGGCGTCGAGCAGCCCGATTCAACCCGCCTCCCTCGCCCCAAAGCCCAAGCTGAATCCTAAACCCACCTTCAAACGCCCCCCCGAAGAATAAACGCTTAGATCGTCACCTCATTCAAAAGCAAGGCAAAGTTCTGCACAGCATCACGGATCTTGCCAAACTCTTCAGCTCGACGTTGTGGCGTCAGGTCTTGCTCATGCATCTCCAACAGGCCAGCCGCCCCTAGGATCACGCTTAGCATGTCCCGCGCTTGGCTAGCGACAGAGGGCAATGCCCCAGCAGCCTGCGGTGGAGAGTCATCAAGAGAAGTCGATGCCTCACTCAATAGTTTAAAGCGCTCTAGTAGGTCTTCCAAGCCTTGAATTAACCGGGATTTTTTTTCTGCAGAATCTGCAGCATCCCACAGATCACAGATACATTGAAGCATTGAGTCAAGTAGCGACTGGAACATATTTTTGCCCCTCCAAATATCCCTGAAATAAATTTCGTCGTTTTCCAACCCTCTTCAGCGTGACGCTCTTCTAGAGAAATTTCGACCATTTCAGATCAATTAAAATAGAGTGTCCGCCATGGCAAGACATGACCGATTCATCAATGAATCCCTTGCCTCTTAGCTACGTCAGCAGTCCATTCAATACATCATTTCCTAGAGGTTGCACCACTTCAAGGAGTCGTTATAGAACATGAATCACATTCTTTTTGTACCAAATAAATGTGAGGTTCTTGTGAGAAAGCAGATTTTCACGGATCTAAAAAAGCTGCTTTTGTAAGGGAAATACATTATTAATTTAGGGCAGAATTAGCTTTACAACGCCCGCAAGCAAGATTATATAAAGAAACAGTTATAGCAGAAAGCAAGACAAATAGCTGAATCAGAAATACCTACAAAACTCTCACCCAATTCAAGTAAAAGAATAAGATATAAGAAGTATCTGTAATCAAATTCCATCATTCCTCAATAGAACTCTGGCACGAGTACAAATCCGCCCCACCCAATGCTCCTCGCCCTCAAATTCGAGAGACAGGGGGACTCGAAGTCCTTCTTCCGAGCAGGGGAGAGGCCTTTAGGGAAAGGGCTAGGGTCTATTCGAGAGGTCTAATATTTTCATCGTTTAGTCGTTCAACCCGCCAGGCTTAACGATAATTTTGGCCATCCTAAAACTCATCCGTTGAACGTCATTTATCGAAATCCTTTGCGCTGCATACCCAGTGCTGCCACCATCTAGGGTCGAACCAAGTCGCGATCGCACGAGCGAGTCACTGAAAGTTCAAGGATTAAATGGGACAGTCGTATCAAAGTTGAACGTAGCTGGCACCATCGTTTGCTGTCGGCTTATCCTGCTGCCGCTCCATCACCAAATACCCCACGAATCCGACCACTAGAGCGAGGCCAAATAGGAGTTCAAGTTTGGCGTAGACCGTGAGGATTCGAAATAGACCAGCGGCAGTTTTCGAGACTTTTTTAGACATAATCCAAAACTCCTGTGAGCCCTGCTCTACGGTATCTAGGCTGACTTGGGAGCGATCGTACTAAACGATCAGCGATGCCAGAGGTTGCGACCCCTTGGCAACCCTGGGTAACCCACTCCAAAATAGCGAAAATCAATGAAGGTTGCTGCACAGGCGACCTTCCCTTAATGCTGGATGATTGAATCATGCATAGAGTCGTATTCGATCCGGGCCATGGCGGAGTTGATCCCGGAGCCGTTTCAGGCGCTGCCATCGAGAAAGATATTTCCCTCGTCATAGCCCTAGCCGCAGCCGACCTGCTAGCAGCGCGGGATGACTTTTATATTGAAGTCACTCGCGAAACTGATATTAACCTCAACCTAGAACTGGGCCTGGAAGAGCGGGTAGATTTTAGCGATCGCCAAAACGCAGATCTCTTTGTCTCCGTCCATTGCAATGCCATGGCACCGGGCAGCCCCGCCAATGGCTTCGAAGTCTTCCATTACTACGGCAGTCAGGCCGGGAACCAAGCCGCTAGCGATGTCTTCAAGGCACTGGAGGGCAAAGTCCCAGAAATTGCTCCACGCTCTGTGAAGGAAGCAGGTTTCTATGTGATTAAGAACACTCAGGCCCCAGCAATTCTGGTGGAATGTGGCTTCCTCACGTCCGATCACGATCGCCCCAACTTGGAAAGCCCAGGCTTCCAGCAGAAGTATGGCAAAGCGATCGCAGCGGGAATCCTGCAATACTTTGGGGTATAGCTCTACCCATCAAGCCCGGCCTTGACCTTGAACGCCCTGCCCTCTCTGACCGATTTCTTTGCCAAGTTCCTGCGCGGCTTCTCCCTCGCCTGGGCTCAGCTCTCCCATCAAAAAGTCCGCCTAGCAGTTGCGCTGCTGGGCGTGGGCTTTGCCAATATTTTGATGTTTACGCAACTGGGATTGCTGTCGGTTCTATTTGACGGCGTCACCCTAGTCCATGAGCAGATTAGCGGTGAGCTGTATATCGTCTCAGCCTATTCCCGCTTCCTGGGGCGACGGGGCTTTCCCAATATCTACCTCTACCAAGCCGATGCCGTGGAAGGCGTGGCCCAGGCCAGTCCGCTCTACATTGGCGACCAGGATTGGGTCGATCCAGAGGAGTTGATACCAGAGGATGAAGCCCTCCCGGGTGCCGCCGAGCGCAAGCAAAAAAAGTCCGGCGATCTATTTCCCAACAGCGTGCGAGTCCTGGCCTTTAACCTGGAGCGTCCCGTCCTCAAAAATCCTGAGGTCAATCAGCAACTCAACAAACTCAGTGCCCCCGACAGCATTTTGTTTGACCGCCTTGCTCAGCCCAGTCTCGGGCCAGTGGTGGAGCTGTATGGACGCGATCGCCAGGTCCAGTCCCTCATGGGCAATCGCCGCGTCTACGTCGTGGGACTCTTCAACCTGGGCAGCACTCTCTTCGACAAAGGGAATGCCATTATGAGCGACTACAACTATGCTCGCCGCAGCGGTCGTTCCTTGGACCAAATTGGCGTTGGCGTCCTGAGCCTGGAGCCCGGCGCTGATGTATTGGCAGTCCAACAACAGCTCGTTGCCACCCTGCCCGACTCCCTCAAGGTCTTGACCAAGCCGGAACTAATGCAGGCCGAAAAAGATGCGAGATCGCGGGACCCCAGCGGCAAGGTCCTGGGCTTTGGAGCCGTCATGGGCTTTATCGTCGGCGTCATCGTCGTCTACCAAGTGCTCTACACCGACGTCACCGACCACCTCCCCGAATATGCCACCCTCAAGGCCATGGGCTATTCCAACGGTCGCCTGATTGAAGTGGTCCTTTTTGAAGCCATGTTGCTGGCCCTACTCGGTTTTGTACCTGGCTTTGGCGCATCCATCGGCGTCTACGAACTCCTCACTTGGCTCACAAAAATCCCGGTTTCGATGCGCTTGGGTGTGGCCTCCCAGGTTTTCCTACTCACCGTAGCCATGTGCATGTTCTCTGGTGTTGTTGCTATGCGCAAACTCTCCAAAGCAGATCCTGCCGACATTTTTTAAGCTTGATGAAATCAGCGAGTCTTATCAGACGCAAGCTGTCAGTTTTCGCAGAATATCTTCATCTTTAGGCACAAAATGCCGCATTTCCAACCCTTAAGATGTAACTAACCTTAGTTGTCGCGGAGTGTTTATGGAAAATCGATCACAAACACCTCCATCTGAGCTTCAAGATGCATTGCGCAACGCCAATTTCCCTAAATCCGGCGTTGGCTTAGGTCGTCTGGCAGATCGTCTCCACAACAAGCTATCCCAAGACTCTCTCGTCATTCAGGTCACAGAGAAACTTCGCAGCAGTTTGAAGGTAGACCGCGTTGCGCTCTACTACTTCTATAGCCAGTGGAAAGGCCAAGTCACCTTCGAATCATTGAGTGATGAATCGCTCTCCATCATTGGCATGACAGGCGCAGACGAATGTTTCAATCAGGATTATGCCCAGATGTACATGGAAGGGCATGTTCAAATTACGCCCGATGTAAGTCAAGCGGAAATTCAAGACTGTCATCGCGAGTTTCTAAATGAGATTCAGGTCAAGGCCAATCTGGTGGTACCGGTCCTAACCGAGCGAGGTTTGTGGGGGTTGCTAGCAGCCCACCACTGCACGGCAGCCCGTGCCTGGAATGATGCCGATCTCGCCACGATGCAGGCGGGTGCAAGGGAGCTGGCCACAGCCCCTAGCCTTCAGAGAAACTAGAGTAGAACGAAATTTTAATCATTGCTTTAATGGGCAATTAGTCTCTAGTGATTGAAATAAAGCTCACGTATTTCACGAGTAACATCAATTACCGAACCTCGAAAAATTCAATGTTTATATGACTAGTTGCGATCGCCAATCCGGTCTTTGAAACAGCCTGAAGAAGAGAGAGACAGAGTGCGTATTGCCACCCTCTGGGCAACTCAATATCAGGTACATCAATGGAAGTCTTTCGCAACTGGACCGACGAACACCGCCAGCAATTTCGCAAGCGGAATATCGCCGTTCAGCATCGTCTTAGCGAAACCGGATTATTCACCGATGAAGCCCTTGCAGCGCTGTTAGACCGCCATCCGCCTAGCAAGCTCGACGTCATGACCATGGGCAGCCCCAAAGGGCCTTACCCCAATGCCCTCCAGGACGGTGATCCTCGCGGCTGCTCCGGCAAGGTGCTCATTGAAGCTGCCAAAGCAGGTCGGCTGTGGATCAACGTACGAGAAGCCATGAACATCTACCCGGAGTACAAGCGGGTATTGGACATGATGTATGGCGAAATCTCGGACCGCACGGGCATCCGCCGATTCAATGCCAAGGGCGGCATCCTGATTTCCTCTCCCACAGCCGTGGTGCCTTACCACTGTGACGCCAAGGAAACGATCCTCTGGCATATTCGCGGCAAGAAGCGCTTTTACGCCTACCCTGCCACCCGGCGATATCTGCCCGACGCGGGCTATGAAGCTGTGGTACTGCGGGAGCGAGACGAAGACTTGCCCTATAGCCCTAGCTTTGAGAATGGTGCCGAAATATTTGACTTAGAGCCAGACCAAATGGTGTCCTGGCCCCTGAATGCACCTCACCGTGTGGAAAACCAAACCTACTGTGTTTCCATCACGACAGAGTTCAGCACCTTTGCCAGCGCCTTCAAAAACGGAGTGACCGTGACCAATGGCTTGATGCGGCGCAGGCTGGGCATGCATCCCAGTTGGTATCGTGATTCACTGCCCGCCAAGGTGGTGAAGTTTGCCCTGGGGCGTGTGCTGATGAAAACGAACCTATATGAGCAGAGCCTGCGGGATTCCTTTATGACCTTTAAGGTTGACCAGGAACAGCCCGGCTACATCGTCAATATGGAACCGGTACTGCGGCATTTCTAGCCTGGGCTCGTCACAGGCCAAGTTGCTTGAGCATCTCTAGGTGTTTCGAGACTGGCGCAATGGCATGGGCGGTCACCATCCCGCTTGCGGCCACCGCAGGCAATCCAATACCCGGAAATGTGGAATCGCCACAGCAGTAAAAGCCCTTCAATGGCGTGGCAGGGAAGGGAAATATAGCCTTGCCTGCAGCTAGAGCAGGGCCATAGCTGCCGTGGTGTCGGCGGAGGAACCGGCCATGGGTTAAGGGAGTGCCCACGAGAGTGAGCTCAGCGCGATCGCGAATATCTGGTATCACCCGCTCCAGGGCTTTCCACATGCATTGCGATCGCTCCTCTTTCAACTGTCGATACGCCTCACTCTTGCGGTCCAGCCCCTGCCAAAGCTCAAACGGTTCATTCCCCGGCGTGTAGACATGAATGGTCTGTTTGCCTGCTGGAGCCAAGTTAGGGTCAAGGAGCGATGGAATGGAAATCAGCACAACGTTCTGCGGAGCCGTAATTCCCAGCTCCCAGTCATTGACGCAAATATAATGACAGGCCAAATCATCTGGTAAATCCGCAGCATCAATGCCCAGATGCAGGTGCATAAAGCTATCGCACTCCGGCGTTGCCTCCCGCTGCTGCACAAAGGACCGGGGCACTGCCCCCTCTGGCAAAAGCTTGAGCATGTCCCACACCGAGGCATTTGCGACGACAGCGACCTCAGCCCTTAACTCCTCGCCGCTGCGTAGCCTAACCCCAACGGCGTGACCCTTCTCAACCAGCACTTGCTCCACATGGGCCGAGAGGCGCAATTCTCCGTCATGCTTTTCAATGCCTCGCACAAAGGCATCCACTAGAGCGGCACTGCCACCCACGGGATAATCGAGCTGCACATCGGGGCGATACCAATCGGCAAACATAAAAGAAACTGCCGCAGCGCTGGTCTCCTCCGCAGGCAAACCCGAGAGCAAAAAGCTCAGCAGTTGCAGCCAGTTGCGAATAAAGGAGTCTGTTACAACCTGGTTCATCAAGTCGCCGAAGGGACCCGTCAGCTTGGGGATAGCAGGCAGATGCTGAAGCAACTGGGGCAGGCTGCGGCCAACGGTTTGGATTGCACCAAGGTTGGGACGAATATTGGCGACAGGGAGGGTGATCGCCGCTTTAGAGTAAGGCTCCATAAACGCTTGAAGCTTGCGCCATTCCGCCACCGCCTCTGGGCCTCGCAACCGCTCCAAGACCTGGGCAAATTGCTCCGCCCCCACCTGGGTTTCAAACTCCCCCTCAGGCAACAAGCACCCCCAAGTGTCGTAATTCACCCAGTCCACATCTTCGCCAATGGCATCCAGCACCTGACGCAGCGGGTTGGGCGAGGGGCTATAGGACAGACCGGAGTAAAGCGACGGCCCGGAATCAAACTTAAACCCACCTCGCTCAAACCCACCTCGCTCAAAGCCATGGGCAGCACCACCCGGCAGGCTGTGGCTCTCACAAACCGTCACCTGATAGCCATAGCGAGCCAACAGCGCAGCACAGCTCAACCCGCCAATGCCGCTGCCAATAACAACGATGTCAGTCATGAATGTTTCCCTTGAGAAATCCGATGTTCTCCAAAATCGGATTTCTAGTTAGGCGCCGATCGCCCACGCCATTCCAGAATTTTCTGGGCATAGGCCTTTTGCTGCATCAGGCGATCGGCCTTAAGGCGCAACTGCTCCAGCTCCTTCTTTTCATCTGGCTCCAATGCCCCATCTCGATGCAGCTCCAGTAAGTCGCCAAAGCGCTGGTAGTGGGCTTGGCTGACCTTCGACTGGGAAATTTGCACCAGCTTTTCATGGCCCAGCTGCTGCATTTGCAGCATCGCAGCCTCCGCCTCAGGGTTATCCGACTCAGGCATGGGCGGCATATTGCGGGCCACAATGTCGGCAACAATCTCCTCTAGGGGTTGTTGAGTAACCTTGGAGAGCTTATCGAGCTGCTGATATACCGCAGGGGGCAGCTCAAGAAAGATAGGACTGGGCTCCATGGCAGAGATGTTCAGGGGACGCTGTGAATTGATATACATTGTACGTTTTGCAGCCCCCGACATTCAGTATTTCTAAGAACGTTTAGAAGCAAAGCAGAGAATCTGGCAAAAGTAAGGCCGCAGGAGGGGAGTTGTCCCAAGGGATTCAGCAGTATCCAAGGCCCGAAAGCGATTGTCCAGAGCTCAGCACATTCCATCTCCAGTAGGATGGTTGAAATCCCTAGATCCCCCTCCCATGCCCCAACTACTCGACCTCAGCCACACCGTCGAAGATGGCATGATCACCTACAAAGGCGTCCCCGCTCCCATCATTTGCGACTACCTCAGCCGGGAAGCCTCGAAGCAGCTATACGGACCAGATACCAGCTTCCACATCGGCAAAATCGAGCTGGTTGCCAATACCGGAACCTATTTAGATAGTCCCTTCCACCGCTACGCCGATGGTAAAGACCTCTCCGAACTGCCCTTAGAGTCTTTAGCCCAGCTTCCTGGTATTTGCATCGATGTTCAAGGTCAATCCGCGATTGATGCCGACAGCTTCAGCGGGCTCGACCTCACGGGCAAAGCCGTCTTGCTTCATACGGGCTGGGATAGAAACTGGCGCACGGACCAATATTTCGAGAACTTCCCTTACCTCACTGCCGCAGCAGCCCAGCACCTCAAAGAAGCAGGTGCAACGTTAGTCGGTATCGACTCTTACAACATTGACAGCACTGCCGATGGAACGCGTCCCGTGCACAGCATCCTGCTGGGGGCAGAGGTTCCCATCGTTGAGCACATGTGCAATTTAGGGCAATTGGGTGACCAAGCCTTCACCTTCCATGCCGTCCCCGTGAAAATCAAACAGTTCGGCACCTTCCCCGTGCGTGCCTATGCCGTCCTGTAGGGGCGGGTTTAGCAGGAGGGTTTAGGAGCTACACCAGAATCTTGGTCAAAACCCGCCCCTACAGGACGCGATGCCCAGGCATTGGGGGTGGGTGCATGGGTCACGCATTGGGGTTGGGGCGCTCTCCGGCCTGAAACCGCAACCAAGAATCCTTCACCGACTGGGGCGCAGGGTTCTTGTTGTCATAAACCACCAAAACATTGGTCAAAGGACGACTGGCATCCAGCAACACCTTGCCCCGATGGGCCAGGGCCCCCGACGTGCCTCCATCTAAATTCATGGCCTCGTAGCAGCCCAAGTCCTTCATGGCATGGGCTTCTCGCTCCAAGGTCATGCTGCGCAAGAACGTCGCCAAGATGAGTTTGTCGCCATTCTTGGGAAAGCCGATCGCCGTCCGCGAGCCCACCCCCAAAACACTGGGATCCCGAAAGCCTTCACTCTTCGGCGCAATCCAAAACTTGCCCTGGCGCAACAGCCTCGGTCCTCCCGTCAGGGAAAACCAATGCTCATGCCAATGGGGCTTGCCATCGGTGCGAGCCGTGACCATCTCCAGCTTTCGCCCCTCCCGTAAGCCTAGCGTGGTGCCATAGTTCTCCCAGCGGCTGTATTTGAGGAAGCGACCCTCGGCGACCATATTGCCCATGACCCGCTTTTGGTGATCCTTGCTAAAGAAAGTTGCATTGGCAAGTACAGCGGCCGGATAGCGCTTGATAAAGCCAGAGAATTCTTCATCCCCCACAGATTGCTTGTTGCTATTGGCCTTCGTGGCATTCTTCGCCAGGCCCATGGTGATAAAGGTATCTGGGTCTGTTAAGTCGATGGTGGTGCGGTAGAGGGGCATTCCCTTAATGGCAATACGTTCCACCTTGACTGGGTTAGGTGCTTTCGTCGCTGGCGCTGGCTCTGCATATTGCATCGGCTCTGACCCGGCATGGGGTGGCACAACCTTGTCGGCCGAAGAGACAGATGTTTCCGAAACTGGGTTGAAGCGATCGCTAGGCTGCTCCTGCAAAGCATTGGTACTAGGCGAAAGCGGCGTCTCGGGCTGCTTCAAGCTGGCCAACAGAGGCTCCCGCAAGCGCGGCGGCCAGCCCTCCGTGAGCCCCGCAGCCAAGGCATACCAGTCCGTTTGCCATAGGTTTGGCCGGAGCGCAAAGAAACGCCCTATTAAAATGCCCCCCAGGAGGAGGAAGCCACGACGAGTCCAGCGCTGGGAGAGGCGATCGCCTTGATGGCGACGGCGACGCTTACGAGCCAGGGAATAGCTGTTGGGGTAACGATGCTGAGTATCTTGCTGGGCCATAGATGGCAGGACGGCGTGACCGCGAAGGTCCGGACTCGTAAAGTTGCATTCAATACTTTACTCAGTCCTTCCGAGGCTTCCACCAAAGGAAATAAATCAAAACACCGAGTTGGACAGGCACTAACATTGCCATGGGTTTGATCCCAGCAGACATATCCAAACCACTAAAGGTGCCAAAATAACCGGCTCCTAGGGTACTGAGCATTAATGCGAGGATGACTTTCTTCGGGGTCAGGCTGCGTAACATCCATTTTCTCCTAGCTGCAGAAAGCGCAAAGTAACGTTATTGGGCTTTCGTGGCCTGGTATTGTGAGCAATCAGTCAGCCTGATCAGCACTGGGGCTTGAGAAGCCTGCCCTTAGAGCTGTAGGGCTCCGGCTTGAATAAATTGCCACAGGCCCGAAGCCTCTAAGACCAGGGGAACCGTCCCGTAGGCGCTCCACAATCGAACGGCGTAGTAGAGCAACAGGGTGATCGCCAATCCCGCAAAGCTCACGGGATAGCGCTGACAAAAGCCAAATAGATCCCAGCGACGCGGCAAAGGCTGACGAGCCCCTAGCTCTAAGGCCGCCTGGAAAAAGCCCCAGGCAAAGAGCAAAAACAGCAGCGGTCCAAACAGATTGAACTGAATGGCGCGGAGGAGGTCTCCCTGGGCGATCGCCACAAAGGAACGAGTCAGCCCACAGCCTGGCCCAAAGAAGCCATAGGTCTTTTGGAACAGGCAATCCTCCCCCCCCATGGGCATGACATAGCCATAGCCAAACGCCCCCAGCAAGGGCACCGCCGACAGGCCCATCAAGCCCCAACGCCACCAACGGGCCTGGGGAGAAATCAACCTGGAAGCAAGGGGTGCGGTCGGGGGCTTAACAGACATGGGGTAAATAGCAGCTGCTTTTATTTGCGTCAAACCTGAGTTAGACAAATTCAAGCCAGGCTTGGCTTTGCCACCGTGAGCTAAAGTTCACGGCTCAAAGCTCAAGTCCGTTAAAACGGACTCAACAGCCCACCAGCGAGGGTTGCAGCCCACTTCAGTGGGCTTTCGCTCTTAGGCTGGGAATTCATTCCCAGACTGCTTCGCAAGTGCTTTTTCGAGCTGTCGGACTCAGGTTGCGTCAAACCTAGCCGAGGGCTGCTCCGCTGGGCCACGTAGCCGGCCTGATATCGCATCGACGCTTCAGACCAGGGCTTCAGACCAGGCCTTCAGACCAGGGCTTAGAACCAGGGCTTGCTGCCGGTGATGTAGGTGGCAACAAATTCTTCGTCGCTCTTGGTCAAGTACATGATGCCTTCAATCAGGCCAATCACGCCCATGGCAAGGGTCGCCAAGCCGGGAAGCACAAAGCAAGACAGCAAGATGCCTGCAAGGCTCACACCCAGCATGATGCCGCCTTCTTTGTTGTAGCCCAGAACAAATTTATGGACACCAAAGTAGCCGACGACAATGCCGCAAATGCCCGCAATGATTTTCTTATCAGCACCACTTGCAGAAGGCGTAGGGGTGGATTCAGGAGAAGGCTCGGGGGTCGGGTTAGGGGACTCAGTCATGGACTTTACTCCGGGTGAATGGATGAAAACGAAACTGCCCCCTAGAACGGGTCCACTGATCGCCCACCTAAAACAGGTGAACTCACAGCTTGTTTAGGAGAACAATGCCTGGACTATGCAGTCTGGCGATCGCCCAAGGCTGGCTGATCTCATAGACAAGAGGTCTAAGTTGATCCATCGCTCTCAACCAAGAGAGGCGATTTATTTACCTAGAGGATTCCCAGGAATCTTGGCCGGAGCTGAATATAACGCAATTTTTTAATTTTTCTTACTTGAAAAAATATCGCCTATGCCCAACGAATCAGAGAACGAACCCAGATATAGATGGAGGAATCTCGCAATCCCTCACCAAATAGCTCATAAAGACAAAGAAACGTAAGCAGCGACTTAAATCATCCTTAAATAGGTAATCAGCTCTTTAAAAACCACGTTACTTTCAGGACCGAACAGCAGGAGCAGTTCACGCTCGTGCAAATCTAGCGATGCCATTCAAAATGGCTCGCGATCGCTCACTCAGTGTTCTCTGAGATGGGCCTTAGCGCGATCACCATGGCGGCAAAACCGTCCATGGCCGCTGCAACTCTGGTGTATCCCACACCACCCAACTTTCCATACGTTTTTAGGAGATATCCCATGGGTTGGTTAAAAAGAATGTTCAAGAAAGACAAGCCCGCTGCGGCTTCCGTTTCCCCTAAGGCTGTCGGCAAAGCGCCCGATGGCGGCGACATTGCTGACTGCAAGCTAGGCCTAGAGGGTGAGTTTGACGAGAGCGGTCTCGCCAAGCGTGTTGCCCTCGCCTATGACAACGATGCGGCTCTTGATGATGAGGACCGTCTGTGGGTTGCTCAGCTCAGCAGCAAAGTTGTGCTCAAGGGCGAAGTGGCCGACCAAGGCACCCTCGACAAAATGGTCAGTGTCGCCAAAGGCGTTAAGGGCTGCACCGATGTTGATACCAGTGCCGTCACGGTGGGCTAACATCTCAACCTCTTGAGATCAGCCATAGGTACAACGTAGGGACATGGCATGCCATGTCCCTACCCGATTTTTGAGGCCTCACAGTTGGGGCGGGTTTTACAGCACTGCCTCACCCAGTCCCCAATCTTTGCCAAGCATTCATTTCACGAAAAAGAGTAAAACCATGGGCATGTTCGACATCATCGCTGGGGCGATCGCCAATCCCAGCACCCAGGGCAGCAATAGCCAGGTAGGCAACATCCTCAACGTTGTCCAACAAGTTGCCGGTAGCCAGGGGGGCAACGCCGCCGCAAGCCCAGCCCTCATGTCCACCGTGGGTAGCTTTGTCCGCTCCTCCCTGCAGGAAAAGCGCCAAACCCAGGGCAACGCCGCTGTGGAAGGTCTAATTAATCAATTTGCTGGCACCAATCCCAATGTTGCCGCTGTGCAAGCGCTGTTTAACCAGAGTCAACAGGGCCAGGTGGCCGAAGCCGTTTCCCAAAAAACCGGCATGAACAGCCAGGCCATCATTGCCATGCTGCCTGTTCTCGTGCCTCTGGTGCTGAACCTGCTTAAGACCGGCTCCAACAAAGCCGAAGCTGCAGCTAGTGGTAACCCCGTCCTCAATGCTTTCCTAGATAGCGATGGCGATGGCGACGTGGACCTGGGCGACATCATGGGCCATGCTGCTAAGTTCATGTAGTTCTCCTCTCAGCGCTCTATGGCCATCTGCGTGTTCGGCAGCCTCAACATGGATATGGTCATGGGCGTGGTCAAACTGCCCCTGCCCGGCGAAACCGTTCGCAGCAAAAACTATGAGCTGCTCGCCGGGGGCAAGGGCGGCAATCAAGCGATCGCCGTGGCCCGCCAAAACGTCCCGGTGCAAATGGTGGGCCGAGTGGGCTATGACAGCTACGGCAACAGCCTGCTGGACAGCATGGAAAAAGAGGGCATCGGCGTAGACGGCATTGTGCTGGACACCCATGCCACCACCGGGCTTGCCATCATTGCCGTGGCCGATACCGGCGAGAACCACATCATTCTCAGTGCCGGAGCCAACGGCAACATGGGCATGGATGATGTAGAGCGCCTGAAGCCGCTGTTGCCCAAGTGCAAATACCTGATGTTGCAGCTAGAGATTCCGCTTAAAACGGCAACCGAGGCGGCCAAGGCAGCCAAGGCAGCTGGGGTTAAAGTCATTTTGGATCCGGCCCCGGCCACAGCGATCGCTAACGAAGAACTTTTCGGCCTCGTCGACATCATCACCCCCAACCAAATCGAAGCCGGTCGCCTCTGCGGCTTTCCCGTGCTCAACCCCAGCGATGCCCTCAGCGCTGCCAAAGCGATCCAAAAGCGCGGCATTCCTGAAGTTGTCGTCACCCTGGGTGAGCATGGCTCCTTCTGCGCCACTGCCGATGCTGCCATGGCGGTGCCCCCCTACCGTGTCACCGCCTTGGACACGACAGCCTGCGGCGATGCTTTCAATGGCGCCATGGTTGCAGCGCTGTACCAAGGCCGCTCCTTCTTTGAAGCCTGCCAATGGGGCAATGCCGCTGGAGCCCTCACCGCCATCCGCCCCGGCACCCAAATTTCCATTCCTCATCACTTTGAGCTGGAGGGCTTCCTCAGCCAGCATGCTGCCCAGACTGAGGATTGAGTGATCCTGAGCCTTGAGATTGCAATCTCCCCCAAAGATGCATCACCAACCCAGCGATCGACAGAACGCAAATTGAATTCCCTTGATGCATGGCAGAGCGAGGGTTTCTCGCCCCAGCTGGGTCCACCCCAACCCATCGATCACGGTTCGTTGTAGACCCACTTCAGGCATTAATTCATCCATACTTCTATGCCTCCTATGCCTCTCATCATTGACTGCGACCCCGGCATTGATGACGCCGTGGCACTGCTCCTCGCCATGGCCTCTCCCCAGCTCGATCTACTGGGCATCACCACCGTGGCCGGTAACGTCAGCATCGAGACAACTAGCACCAACGCCCGCAGCATTTGTGAACTGGGCCAGCGTACAGCGCTTAAAATCTTCCCCGGTTGTCCCCGCCCCATGGTGCGCGAACCCATCATTGCAGCCCATGTCCATGGTGAGAATGGCCTCGGCGGTGTTCGCTTTCCGCCCGCTCAGATGCCGTTGCAACAGAAGCATGGCGTGGACTTCCTGCGAGACAGCCTGCGATCGCCCTCAGCTCCCATTACCCTTGCAACCCTCGGCCCACTGACCAATGTGGCCATGGCCTTGATCCAGGCCCCAGAAATTGCCCAGCATTTAGAGCGCATCGTCATGATGGGTGGAGCTGTGGGCGCTGGCAACGTCACGGGGGCAGCGGAGTTCAATTTTTATGCAGACCCCCATGCCGCTCAAGTGGTTTTGCACAGCGCAGCTGAATACGATGTGCCTGTGGTTGTGATTCCTTTGGATGTGACCCACCGGGCGATCGCCACTCCAGCCCGTCGTCAAGCCCTGCGCAACTTGTCCTCGGGCAGCCTCAGCAATCCCGTCGCCAAAACCGTGGCCACCATGCTGGACAACTACGGCCTGCGAGAGCAGCGAGACATGGGCTTCGCAGGGCCGCCCTTGCATGATCCCTGCGTGATTGCCTACCTGCTCCAGCCAGCATTGTTTGAAACAGAAACGGTCTCCGCCACGGTTGAAATTGCCAGCCCATGGACCCAGGGACGGTTAGTGGTTGACCGCAACGGGGAGCTGGATTTGCCGGGGCGGATTGAGCTGGCAACAGGCATTGATGCAGATGGATTTTATAAATTATTGACCGAAGCTTTGGGATGCTTTGGTTAGGATAGGCAGGCTCATGGCGATCGCCGAATAGAACGCAGATGACATTGGACTACTGGGTATCGAACGACTGGGTATCGAACGACTGGGTATCGGACGACTGGGTATCCAATGCTGGGGCTGACATCGCGATGCCAGGTCATGGCCTTGGGTCGCATCGGTGGTTCAGGTCGTATTAAATTTCCATTGCTAAATGTTCTTCTTCCTCTCCAAGCTGCTCCCCCTACTCGTCTATCCCCTAGGGCTAAGCCTGCTTCTCCTGGGCCTGGCGATCTACTGGCTCAAGCGCTACCCCCGTCGCGCCCGCATCGCTATTGCCAGTGCCATGGCGATTCTCTGGCTCAGTAGCACCCCCCTTCTTCGGAATGCCCTCATCCTCAACCTAGAGCAGCAAAATATTCCCGGTGACCTCCCCACCGCCGATGTCATCGTCGTGCTGGGCGGGTCAACTCGCTCCCCTGTGCCTCCCCGGTCGTTTGCCGAGGTCACGGAAGCAGGCGATCGCATCATTCACGCCGCCCAACTCTACAAACAGGGCAAAGCGCCCAAAATCCTCGTCACCGGTGGCCGCATCGAGCTAGCTGGCGCAGAGACATCTGAAGCGAGCGACATGTCCCAGCTCCTTCAGTTCATGGGCATTCCCCCAGAGGACATCCTCCTAGAACCGGAAGCCTACAACACCCGTGAAAACGCCCTCTACAGCCAAGCCATCCTCAAAGAAGAAGGGCTTGAAAAGATACTGCTCGTCACCTCAGCCATGCACATGCCCCGCTCCCTCAAAATCTTCCGCAAGCTGGGCATGGACGTCACCCCCGCCGCCGCCGACTTCCTGATCGGCCAATCAGAGCGCCCCCAAACCTCCCGCGCTCGCCTGATCAGCCTTCTGCCCGAATCAGAAAACTTACTCTTCGTCTCCCGCGCCATCAAAGAATATATTGGCCTATTCGTCTACCGCCTCCGAGGTTGGGCCTAGATTCCAATCCCCAGCAAACTCAGCCCAAACTCATCTCCTGCCCAAACCATAAGGCTATGATAAGAACCTCTTAAATTCCCACTGAGGCGTTCACATCGCCTCTACTCAGCGTGCAAGTCCAACTGTCTCTCCGTCGTCTCGTCATCATCTTGCTGGCGGTGCTAACGCTCCTTGCCATTGCCAGCAGCGCGGTCCAAATCGGGAAATACGTCTACGACTATCGCGAAGACTGGACCCGAATGATCAATATGGACCGGGAGATGAATCTGCCCACCTGGTATGAGGCAGCGTTGATGAGCGCCAGCGGTTTTCTCCTGGGCATCATTGCCCAACGCAAACAGGAACTTCAAGACCGCTTCAGCCGAGACTGGCGTTTGCTCTCTCGCATTTTTTATTTGCTGGCGATCGACGAAATCGTCGGCATTCACGAGCTATTTATCGTTCCAGACCTCGCTGAGAAGCTCAATCTCCCTTGGTTTCTCCATTCCACCTGGGTCATTCCTGGCATGGTCGCCGTCGGCTTCTTTATTCGCCGCTTCTGGCGCTTCGGCAAGCACCTGGAACCCAAGACCCGCTGGTGGTTCATTGGCTCCATCGGCCTCTTCATCGCGGGGGTCATTGGCATGGAGATGGTGGGCAGCACCTATGCCCAATGGCAGCACCAACAAAGCTTGGGCTACGCCATGATTGCAACCCTGGAAGAGGTGATTGAAATCTGCGGCATGATTGCCTTTATCTATGCCCTGCTTAACTACCTGCGCGATCTCCAGGGCAGCCTCAACATCGAGATTAAGCTATTGCCCTAGGCAAGCTAGACAGCAGAAGCGATCGCTCCATCAAGAATCAAGACCAAGCCCAATCAGAAAGGCAGCCCTTCCCGGAGCAAATGGGAGGAGCTGCCTTAAAACTTAGATCCACCTGGTATGGACCTAAATTATTGTGGGGGTCTCCGATGGGTGATGAAGCCACCGTCGAACATTCGTCCTGGAGTTGCAAACCACAATCCCAGCGAATTTCCCCCTACACCACTCGAACAAACGAGCAAAACCTCTAGATCGTCCCTGATGATCAATTAAGAGGCCAACTGTCCTCTCGCCACCCAAAAGTCTTTATTGGGGAAGCGAAGGAGCAGGATGAACCGCCTGGGGGCAGGCAGTGAGTTTGTCCATCTACGTGGACTCACTGAAACAACACTAACCGCCCAAAGCTAGAGACCTCAAGGGTATTTAGGGCAGCTTCATTAAAACCATACATTCCTTCTTCGCAAAAACATGGTCCACGGGCTATCCTCTCCGTAGAATTAACTGACTGAAAGCCGCTGTAGATACGGCAAAGAAGCCACCGATCCAGATCACAGACAGAGTTTCCTTCGTCAGAGTTCTCTCTATCGAATATTCATTAACTTAGATGTCCCCCTAGCTGCATCTACACCAGGGGCCATTACTCGTGAGTATGCAGCCACTCCAGCCACGCCGATTAGGGCATGCTGGTCGCAGCAGCAGCAGAATTGATCATCGGCATCCATCTGAACCGTATCAACCTAACGGCCTGTGCCACCGGTCCAATCCGCCCGGCGCTGGCGTAGCTGAGTCTCTTCCAGAATCTTGCGATTCACCGCCAGCAGGTCCGCAATAAAGGCAAATAGCCAGAGCTGCACCCCAATCAGCAGCAAGATGGCCGCTAGGATGAGGCTGGGAATGCGGGTGCGATCGCTCCCGGCCGCAAAGAAAACCAACCAGCGAACTCCCAACAGCAACCCCATCCCAAAGGGCAAGCCCCCCAGAAAAATGAAAAACCGCATGGGCCGGTAGGTCATAAAAATGCGCAGAATCGTGAACAGCGATCGCCGCACATAGGTCGGAATGCTCTTCACCAAGCGCGAAGGCCGCAAATAGCCATTCGTCCGAATCGGCACCCCCACAATGGACATGCCCCGCTGTCCCGCCTGAATAATCGTCTCCAGGGTGTAGGTGTACTCGTTAAACACATTCAGCTGGAGTGCCGCCTCCCGGCTGATAGCCCGAAAACCGCTGGGAGCATCAGGAATTTGGGTGCCGCTGGCGCTGCGAACCACCCAGCTCCCCAACTTTTGCAGCAGCTTCTTGACTGGGGAGAAATGCTGGATCTCGGAAATCGGCCTTGCCCCTACAACAATGTCGGCCTCGCCCCGAATGATAGGCTCAACCAGCTTGGGAATATCCGCCGCACAGTATTGATTGTCGGCATCGGTGTTAACGATGATGTCAGCCCCAGCTCTCACGCAAGCCTCTAGCCCGGCCATAAAGCCTCGGGCGAGGCCCTGATTGTAAGGCAATTGCACGATGTAGTTGACGCCGCAACTTTTTGCGACTTCCACAGTGCGATCGCGACTGCCATCATCAATAATCAGCCATTCCACGACCTCCACGCCTGGCACCTCCCGAGGCAGCTCCGAGAGTGTGAGGCCTAGCGTCCCTTCCTCGTTGTAACAAGGGATTTGGATAATGAGCTTTTTGAACGCTGGAGCCATAGCAGAGATGCGAGCAGACCGCTGAGATTAAAAGACAAACCTTCTCCATTGTCCCAGCCCAACGGCATTCGCTTCAAAACCCGGCTCTACTCCACAGTACTTCTCCACAGCCGAGCAGCCGCTCAATCGGTAAAGCCCGCATTGGCGCTGCGGTCATTGGCACCCACGCGCTGGCCAAAGAGAGTTCCCAGGGCGATCGCCTGGGCCTCCGGCATTTGTCCATAGCTAAACACGGCAGGAATCTCAGCAGGCAGCTGGCTAATAAAGGTTCGCCAGGCATAGGGACTGCCATAGAGAACCAAGCCTTGCAGGCAATCGTTGCTCAGCAGCTGATCGAGGCAGATCTGGGCTGTTTGGGTGAGACCGGCGCTGCCCCGGAAGGGGTTGCCGCGAATAAACAGTTGCAGCAGCGTCGGCTGATCCGTGCGCAGCTTGAGGTGAGACTGGTTATCCACCCAGTGGGACTCATAGCCCAAGCTATTGGGCAGGGCGATCGCCGGGGTGTGGCGACCCAAGAACGGCACATCCAACAAACTATCCACAACGACCATATTCAGCGGTGCCGCAGCACCCGCTGGCGTTGCCAACTGTGAGGGCTGCTGTAACGGTAACTGTCCCTGAGTCGCCTGGGATGCTTGAAGAATGTCATCCAGTAGCTGCCGCGTGCCCGGCTGGGCCAAGCCCTCAAGATTCAGCACCGGTGGCAGCTCCGTCTCCCAACCGTGGCCCGCCACACCTCGACCCGCCATGCCTTGACCCACCGACCCATCACCAAAGCAAGGCGTCCCTGGCCCTTGGCTCACCCGCTGTTTTGCTCGCCAAATACGCTCCACGGATTGCTCCAATCGCTCCTGGGCAATGCGCCCCGTGCGAATCGCTTCGCAAATGGCCCCAATCGCTCCCTCTGGGTCCACCGGCATCAGCAGCACATCTGCCCCGGCTTCAAAGGCGAGAACCGGCGCTTCGTATTCGCCATATTGCTTCGTGATCGCCTGCATCACCAGGGCATCAGTGACAATCAGTCCTTCATAGCCCAGCTCATCCCGTAGCAGGTCCGTGAGAATCGGTTTGGATAGGGTCGCAGGCTTGTCGCTGTCCAGGGCAGGCAGCAGTAAATGGGCCGTCATGATGGAGGCGACTTTGTCAGCGATCGCCTGCTTAAACGGAGCCAGCTCAACGGCATCCAGCCGCTCGCGATCGTGGGGAATCACCGGCAATTCCAAATGGGAATCCGTGGCTGTATCGCCATGGCCCGGAAAATGTTTGGCCGTGGCCAGAACAGGCTGGCTTTGCGCCCCTTGGATAAAGGCACTGGTTAGAGCACTGACGCGATCGGGCAACTCACTAAAGGCCCGCACATTAATCACCGGATTAGCCGGATTGTTATTCACATCCACTACCGGAGCCAATAGCCAATTGAGCCCCACCGCATGGGCTTCAATCGCCGTGGTCTCGCCCAGCTTGTGGGCCAATGCCTTGGCTCGCTCCAAATCAGTTGCCGCGATCGAGCCCAACGCCATTGGCGGCGGCATCCAGGTCGCTCCTTCAAACCGCTGGCCCACGCCTTCCTCAATATCCGCCGCCATCAGCAGGGGAATTTCAGCCCATTCCTGCAGCTGAGCCGTCTTCGTCGCCAGCTCCGCAGCACTGCCGCCCAGAAAAATCACCCCCCCCACACCCAGGTCTTCCACCCAATGCTTCAGGGTCTCCTGGCGCGCCTCCCACTGGGGGTAGCGAATTTGGTGATCAAATAGATAGCCGCTGGTCCGCACCACAAAAAGCTGGGCGACCTGCTGCTCAAGGGAAAGCTGCTGCCAGTCAGGGAGGAGGGGCTGCATGGGCAATCGGCGATGGGGAAGGGGTAGCAGTAGGGTGCGGCGATCGCGACGTTAAGTCAAGTAGGGGCAGGGGTTTCCCCGCCCTACCGCCGTTTTGGCAATGCTGTCCAGGCCCAGCCTACCCATGAAATTCAATGTTGCAGAATTTCCTGTTCTGAATCGCCAATGCTGAATTCTCTGGCAATACTAGGCATTTGGGCAGGGAGGCCCTGCCCCTACGGGGTCTGCATTGGGACTACCCTTCGGCATTGGGCAGCTCATCTTTTTCTGGGTCCACCGGGCCTAGAGGATTGGCATTGACCTCGGCATCGATGCCTTTCTTTTCGCGATCTATCGCCAACTTATTGATCAGGCTCAAGACACCACTGCCCCGCTCAATGCCCTTATCTTCCAGAAACAGCACGGTCGGCGTGCGCCGCAGCCGCACCCGTTTGCCAATTTCTCGTCGCACAAAACTCGTTGCAGACTGCAAGCCTTCCATGGCTTCCTGGCGGGCTTCATCATCGCCGTAGACGCTGACGAAAATTTTCACATGCTGCAAATCTCCCGCCACTTCCACATCCGTGACACTCACCATGCCCCCCCCCACGCGATCGTCCTTAATGCCAGAAATCAATAGCTGGCTCACCTCCCGCTTAATCAAGGAAGAGACTCGGGATGCACGACGTTCATTAGACATGGTTCTTTCTCCTGAGGAGATGAGGTGAAGGCTAGGGGCAGCAGAGGCGGCATTTCCCCAACCTAAAGGCGAACTTCGCCCCAAAATTACAAGCTAATGCTCTGCAAGCTTCTACAGGCCAGGAAGCAAACGGATGGCAACTAGCCTCAGCTGATCATCAACTAAATTCCTGGATTGAGCCGCAACTCTCACCAAGTCGTTTGCTTTCTTAGGAAAACTGAATCCTTAGAAATAATCCACGGGGGGAGGCGTCAATCCCGTCTCCGTGATGCCCAGCATGGCCTGCAAGGTGAAGGTCAAGAACAAAAAGCCCGTAACCAACACCCCCACCAAAGCCACTAAGGTGGTGCGATTAGTCAATGCCGGACGGGTCCACTCATAGAGAGAATAGAAAATCCCCAGGAGGAAGGTGACGAAATAACGCGGATAGCGGGAGACGTTGAGAAAAAATTCCTTCATGGTGTGATTCTTCTGAAGTCAGGTTCTAGCGGTAGCTCGCTTGCTGATTCTAGCGCCTCAACTACGCTCCAAGTCCAGGCTCGGGGGATTTGAAATGGTTCCCAGGGCAAAGCATTCATCCAACGCGACAAGCAGCACCAAATATTGCAATTCATGTCCTTGCCGAAAGGTCGGGTGAAAATTTCTCCGATTGATCTTCCCATAAGCCTTTCCAGGATTTTGAAACGTCATTTTTAAGATCAGAACCGAAGAAAATACTTAGAACCCCTATCTAGAGCGGGTAGCAATGGGTTAACCTTAGCCACATAGATCGAATGTTCTGATCCCTTGGTTGTATCCGCCCCCACCAAACCGATTTCCGCTGATGCCCGTCCATTTCTCAAATGGGCCGGGGGTAAGACCAAGCTTTTGCCCCAGTATCAGCCTTGCCTGCCCACGACTGGGTGGAGCCGCTACCACGAACCTTTTCTGGGTGGAGGGGCGCTGTTTTTTCGCCTGCAATCTGGGGAGACGCCCCCTGCCGTGGCCAGGCTCACGGATGTCAATCCTGAGCTGATTAATGTGTATCGCTGTGTGCGCGATCGCCTCGGTCCCGTGATTGCTTTGCTAGAGCTACATCAGCTCCGCCACTGCAAAGACTATTACTACGACCTCCGCGCCCAGCATGAGCTGCCCTCCGTAGAACGGGCCGCTCGCTTTATCTACTTAAATAAGACCTGCTTCAACGGTCTTTATCGAGAGAACCGCAAGGGACGCTTCAACGTTCCCATGGGTAGCTACAAAAACCCTGGGATTTGCAACGTCGAAATGCTCACCACCGCCTCGGAAGTGCTCCAGCGCTGCGAAATTGAGCAAGAGGACTTCACCCATATTCTCAAGCATGCCAAGGGAAAGCGAGATTTTGTCTATCTCGACCCGCCTTACTTCCCCATCAGCGCCACCAGCAACTTCACCAGCTACAGCCGCGATGCCTTTGGTGCGCTCCAGCATGAGCAACTGCGGGATGTTTGCCGCAAGCTCGCCAAGCGCGGCGTCAAGGTGATGCTGTCCAACAGCAACTGTGAGTTTGTACAGGAGCTTTATGCTGATAGCAGCATTTTTCGGCTCACCGAAATCACCGCTGCGCGCTCGATTAATTCCAAGGCAAAGAATCGAGGCAAGATTACCGAGTTGTTGATTACAACCTATTAGACTCACGACCGCTGCCTAGGCTCAACTGGCCCACCATAAAAAAAGCGCCTGCTGAATCCCAGCAAGCGCTTTTTTTAACCATCACGGAACAGTCAATGCTGCTCCACAGAATGATTAGTCAATCTGGATAATCGTAGAGCCCATAGCGCTCAGCAGCTGCAGCTCATCTCCGGGGGACTCAGCCAACACATTGAGCTGATACATCCCTCGACTACGGGGGTTCTTCACATCATTGAAGACCAGCTCTAGGTTCGTGCCAGCGGGCACAGGCTCCAAGGGGTACAAGGCGATGCGATGGTTTTCAGTATCCACATCAACTTCATCCATCTCAACCGCAGAACACTTGGAGCGGCTGAGGAAGCTACCCTTAGTGGTGCAAACGCGAATTTCAATTTCGTCAGCATTGAACTTGCCATCGAAAAAATCGGGGTAGTTCACCACAAACTGGGACACAGCCCGTTTCATGTCGTTAGCACCAATTTTCACGCGGTAGCGACCCCACCGTCTGGGGGCATCGCTCAGTTCAATCACATTCTTGAGCTCGTGAAAGCCTTCGCGGTTGCTCCAGCGGAAGCTAGGCAATGCATTCTGAGCTTGGACAATGGTGGTGCCAGTGGCAAAGCAGCCCGCGATCGCAGCGACGGACAGCACAGACTTCAATAGACGCTTTTGCAGCATAGGTAGCAGAGATTCCTAATCGTTAAGAACACGGTGCTTAAAACACGGTGGCGACCGGTGGACTGCAAGCTGATCCTCACACCACTAACCCCTAATGGTAGATAGGCGGCTTCGCGTGACCAACCCGTGCAGTCGATAGGCACGTTTCTATCATTATGACCTTCTATCGTAAGGAAATGTTGCTTAGGCGTCCGGAGAATAAACTGTCCTGCGACCTGTTTGATCTCAAAGGATCCCTGGGAAGCACTTTAGAGAAGGCTTTTGAGCCTCAAAATTGAAGCACTTAATATTCTCAGAGAAAGAGATTGCTCTTCCTTTAGTTTTTTCAAGGAACATCACAGACCCCGCTCTCTCTGGGGGATCAGCCTAGGATTCAGATCAAGCAACTATGCAATCTCATGCTTAGGGCTGAACGTCGATGGAGGAAAAGAGCGGCATGGCATTAAAGCTGGGCGTTCCCAAGGAACTGGATGGTGAGCAACGGGTAGCCCTTGTGCCCGATGTGGTGAAGCGCTTGGTGAAACAAGGGTTAGAGATTTGGATCGAATCAGGGGCCGGAGTCCCTGCCAGCGCCAGTGATGCGGATTATGAAGCCGCAGGAGCCCAGATTACCGATGGCGATCGCATTTGGAATGAATCCGATGCCGTCCTAACGGTAGCCGCGTCTAAAACGCTGCGGGGACAGCCCCATCGCTTGGAGGGTCTAAAGTCCGGTTCTGTCATCATTGGGTTCCTCGATCCCCTCGGTGATTTAGATCTGGTGAAGACCCTGGCAGATAAAGGCGTGACCAGCTTCAGCATGGAGCTGGTGCCCCGCATTAGCCGCGCCCAGAGCATGGATGCTCTGTCGTCCCAGGCCAGTATTGGTGGTTATAAAGCGGTGCTATTGGCCGCTGCGGCCTTGCCCAAGTATTTCCCCATGTTGACCACGGCGGCGGGCACCATTGCTCCAGCCAAGGTTCTGGTGGTGGGTGCCGGTGTGGCGGGCTTGCAGGCGATCGCCACCGCCCGTCGCCTCGGTGCCGTGGTGGAGTCCTTCGACATTCGCCCTGAAGTGAAAGAGCAGGTGCAAAGCCTGGGCGCCAACTTCATCGATATCACCTTCGAAGAAGAGACCCGCGCAGAGGGGGGATACGCCAAGGAGCTATCCCAAGCCGCCCAGGAGCACACCCAAAAGGTGCTGACGGAGCATGTGCAAAAGTCTGACGTGGTGATCACCACGGCCCAGGTGCCTGGCAAGAAAGCGCCTCGCATTGTCACCGAAGAAATGGTGGAGGGCATGAAAGCTGGAGCCGTGGTTGTGGATATGGCGGCGAACCAAGGCGGCAACTGCGCCTATAGCGAGTCTGGTCGCACCATCGTGCACAACGGCATCACCATCATGGGACCAGACAACTTGCCCACGACGGTGCCAGTCCATGCCAGCCAGCTCTATGCCAAGAACCTCTCAGCCTTGCTGAAGTTGCTGGTGCAAGATGATGCGCTGAACTTGAATTTCGAAGACGAAATCATCAAGGGGGCTTGCCTCACCAATGGCGGTGACATTCTCAATGGTCGGGTGAAGTCCATGCTGGAACCGACAGCAGTTTAGGCTTCGCCAGGCTCAGCCTACGGGTCCAGGTGCGCACTGCGGTGCGCACCGACCGCAACAGATTTTCTTGGAATTTACATTTGGCTTTGGGTTATGTCTGAATCGCTCATTGGTGCCCTGTTTGTCTTTGTCCTCGCCTCCTTTGCGGGATTTGAGGTGATTACAAAAGTTCCCCCCACACTGCACACCCCGCTCATGTCCGGTGCCAATGCCATTTCTGGCATTGCTGTCATTGGTGCCATGGTTGTGGCCGGTCCCAGTCTCACCAGCGACAACAACTTCATTGTGATCATGGGTCTGATTGCTATCACCCTGGCCATGATCAACGTCGTCGGCGGCTTTATGGTCACCGATCGCATGCTGCAAATGTTTAAGAAATAGGGTCTGCCAGACTTCATCTTCTGGCCTTCACTTTTGTATCTGCTCGCTTCACTTCAAGAACCCTAATGGAAAACTTTCTTCCTTCCACAATTCAACTCAGCTATATCGTCGCCACGGGTCTGTTTTTCCTGGGGCTCAAAAAGCTGGGTTCTCCCGCCACGGCGCGTCAGGGTAATACCTGGGCTTCTGTGGGGATGTTAATTGCCGTTGTTGCCACCCTGCTTGATGCAGGGGTGGTCAACTATCCAATGATTCTTGGGGCGATCGCCCTGGGCTCAATCATTGGTTTCATCGCGGCCAAAAAGGTTGAGATGACGCAGATGCCCCAGATGGTGGGTCTGCTCAATGGCTTGGGGGGTGCAGCATCGGCCTTGGTGGCGATCGCTGAATTCTACCGCTTACTCCTGGCGGGTGACGGTGTCCCCATCCCAGCAACGGTTACCGCAATTCTGGGCAGCTTGATTGGTGGCATCACCTTCACCGGTAGCTTCGTCGCCTTCGCCAAGCTCCAGGGCTTGATTGGCGGAAAGCCCATGTCCCTGCCTGGACAAAAGCTGATCAACATCTTCTTGCTCGGCTTATTTTTGGCCGGGTCCGTGGGCCTCTTAATCGCTCCCAGCAGCAACATCTTCTTGGTCATTACCGGAATCTCTTTGATTCTGGGCCTGTTCCTCGTGCTGCCCATTGGCGGTGGCGACATGCCCGTTGTGATTTCGCTGCTTAACTCCCTGTCTGGCTTGGCGGCTAGTGCAGCGGGCTTCGTGGTGATGAACAATATCCTGATTGTGGCGGGTGCCTTGGTCGGGGCTTCAGGCATCATCCTGACGGTAATCATGTGCAAAGGCATGAACCGCACCCTGACCAATGTCTTGTTCTCTGCCTTTGGTGGTGGGGCAACGGGCAGTGGTGGCGTTGCTGCGGATGGCACTGAGAAGAGCTATCGCCAAGTGGATGCTGAAACCGGTGCGATGATGTTGGGCTATGCCCGCTCCGTGGTGGTGGTTCCCGGTTACGGCATGGCCGTTGCTCAAGCGCAACACAGCGTGCGTGAGTTGGCAGACCAACTGGCGACTCGTGGTGTGGAAGTGAAGTACGCCATTCACCCCGTTGCAGGTCGTATGCCCGGTCACATGAATGTGCTGCTGGCTGAGGCGAACGTGCCCTACTCTCAGCTCTATGACATGGATGACATCAACGGTGAGTTTGACCGCACCGATGTTGCCCTCGTAATTGGTGCTAACGACGTGGTTAATCCTGACGCCAAGGAAGATGCCAATAGCCCCATTTACGGGATGCCCATCCTGGAAGTGGACAAGGCTAAGAACACTATCGTGATCAAGCGCAGCATGAAGCCTGGCTATGCGGGCATTGATAACCAGTTGTTCTACCGCGACAAGACAGCAATGTACTTTGGCAATGCCAAGGAAGCTGTGGCGGATTTGGTCTCTGAGGTGAAGCAGCTCTAGTCAGTCCTGGCCTAACTGACTTGTTTTGAACACCGGGTTTTTGACCAGGGAGTCTGTGAGGCTCCGGCAGCGTCAAACACCCGGTGTTTTTCCAGCTTCATAGAATTGACTGCGCAACAATTGCTTCCAGCAGGTCAGACAGAGTCTTTTGAGTACTTCAGTACCACCAAAATCGCCACATCATTCCATAGGTGTTGGTGCAATCATCACGGATGATTAAAGGCATTCTCCCGAAGAACAGGCTCGAACTGACGAGACTGCGCTTCCTGGAAAGACTGGAGCGAAGTCGAATTTACGAGCCTTAAGCCCCATGGACCAGCGCTGGAAGCATCTCAATCCGAACCGCAGCCTCAAGGCCCGCTTGATGCTGGGAACGGTGGGGGGCGTCCTTTTGCTCTCGCTGCTGCTGAGCACCGTGGTGGGCAACATCAGCAAAACCCAACTTCAGGCCGCCACCAATCGATCCTTGGAGGAGCTGGCCTTTCAGATGGCCGACAAGCTGGATCGCGGCATGTTCGAGCGCTACCGCGATCTGCAAATCCTATCCAGCCTGGATGCACTACGCCAACCGGAGCAGTCCATCGCAGGCCAAAGGCTTCTGCTCCAGAAATTGCAGGACACCTACCCCAGCTATGCCTGGATTGGCATGACCGATACGAAAGGGACGGTCCTAGCGAGCACCGGCGGATTACTCGAAGGCAAGAACGCCAGCAAGCGCGAGTGGTTCCAGGTGGGTCAGTCAAAACCTTATGTGGGAGACGTCCATGAGGCCCTACTCCTAGCCAAGCTATTACCCAACGAAACGGACGAACCACTGCGCTTTGTAGATGTCGCCACGCCTATCACCGATCCCCAGGGAAAGCTGCGGGGCGTCCTGGCTTCTCACCTCAGCTGGGCCTGGGCGAGAGAAGTCACCGATACGTTGATTGGTCCCCAATCGGAACAGAGCCAGGTGGAAATCCTAGTCCTGAGTCAGGACGGCACAGTGCTCCTGGGTCCAGCAACGTTACAGGGCGAGACGTTACCCGAAAAGATGCTTCGGCAGCTACAAGCGGACTCCGGCAGCAATTTGGTCACTCCCTGGCCCCAGGAAGGCAAGTTTGCCGTGGGATTTGCCAAGACCCAGGGCTACTTGGACTATCCAGGGCTGGGCTGGACGGTACTAATTCGCCAGCCCTTGGCGACGGCCCTAGCACCGGCGCGATCACTCCAAGCCCAAGTCCTAACCTGGGGCATTGGCCTGGGTAGTCTAGTGGCTCTCCTCAGCTGGCTCTTCGTGCGGCGCATCGCTCGCTCCATGGTCCAGCTCACAGCGGCAGCAGACCTCATCCGAGCCGGAAACTCCGGGGTCAAAATGCCGAAGATCAAGGGACAAGACGAACTGGCGAGACTGGCGAGTTCCCTACGCCACATGGTCCACACCCTGAGAAACCAGCGACAAAAACTTCAATTTGCCAACCATCAGCTCCAGAATGAACTCGTTGAGCGTCAGCGCACCGCCGCCAAAATCCAAGAGCAAGCCGAGCTGCTCAACATTGCCACCGATGCTATTTTTGTGCGGGATTTAGAGAACAGAATCCTCTTCTGGAACCAGGGGGCCCAGCACATGTACGGCTGGTCTGAAGCAGAAGCCTGCACCCAAAACGCCACAGCACTGCTCAATCCAAAACTTAGCGCGCATCAAGATGGTCAAGAACCTGCCCTCGAACTCACCGAAGCCTTCCAAACCGTGATGCACCAAGGCGAATGGCGAGGCGAAATCGGCCAAGTGACCAAATCTGGCGAACAGCTCGTGGTAGAAAGCCGTTGGGCCTTGGCCTACGACTCCGCCGGGCAGCCCAAGTTCATCCTCACCGTGAATACAGACATCACCGAGAAAAAGCGCCTCGAAACTCAGTTCTTTCGAGCCCAGCGTTTGGAGAGTCTTGGAACGCTGGCCAGCGGCATTGCCCATGACTTAAACAACATCTTCACGCCGATTCTTAGCTCGGCCCAGCTGCTACCACTCTTGTTGAAACAAACGAACGAGAAAAGCGACCAGGCGATCGCCGTTTTAGAGCACAGTGCCCAGCGAGGTCGTCAGCTCGTCAATCAAATTCTGACCTTTTCGAGGGGCTCCGAAGGCAAACAGACCCTGGTGAATGTGGAAGCGTTGCTCCAAGAGATCCAGCAAATGATGGGGAGCAGTTTCCAGCAAAACCTGGAGTTCAATTTGGAGCTTCCCCAAGCGCCGCTGCCAGCCATCTTGGGCGATGTCACCCAGCTACACCAAGTGCTAATGAACCTCTGTGTGAATGCCAAGGACGCCATGCCCGAGGGGGGACTGCTACAGATGACGGCAGCAGTCACGGCAGTGGAACCCTCAGAGATTCCCAGCCTCCTGACTGATAAAGCAGCTCAATACCTCGCCATCACAGTGGCTGACACAGGAATAGGCATCGCACCAGAGGTCATGGAGTCCATTTTTGATCCATTCTTCACCACGAAAGAGCCAGGCAAAGGTACAGGCTTAGGGCTAGCCACGGCCCATGGCATTATCCAAAAGCATGCCGGCTTTATCCAAGTGGACAGCAAGGTATCCCAAGGCACCATTTTCAAAATTTTCTTACCCATTCCCAGCCCGGTGACGACCCCGACTCATTAAGCGCCCAGAAACGAATTATGGCTAATGGACCATGATCTGAGCGCTAGAACCAGGTGGTGTCCTGCAAACCGAAAAGAGGGGCATTACACCCTAGCGCTGCGATCGCTCTCCTTGGGAAGCTTAGGAATAGATACGACTATTACGGCTTTGTTGAATGCTCAGAAATTTAGACTTCGCGATCCTGGCTCCCATCCCCGAGGCGTACCTCCTAGCCAGTCGCGAGACCATCGTTGCCCAGCTCGATGCGGAGATTGCAGACCCTTCCATTGTCTTTGGTACGAATGAATTCGAAGTGCTGGGTGAGGCGCAGCAAAAGCGCGATGACAAGGCTGTAATCGTTTTCATCTATGGTTCCGATCCTGCGGAGCCACCGCTGAATCCTGAAATCACCTGGCAGGCCATTTATAAGGGTTCAACCCATTCCCGCCGGGGCCGCTACACCGGCAATAAGCTGCGCCGCCCAGAAATCAGCATTAGCCCGAAGGATACCTGGGCGGTCTATTGGGAGTTGCTGGAGCTGGAGCCCATGAAGAAGCCCCTGGCAATGGATCGCTTCTGCCAGCTGGGCAAGAAGAAGAACCTGGGGCCTCGCTTTTTGCCCAAGGGTCCCATGCTAGTGGACTATCCGAAGTCGAACTAAGACAAGCAGATCACGCTTCCGCGTTCAGCTAAACAATTACTGCGATTTGCAGTGACCCCAGCGGTCTCCACTAAGGTTGAGATGGCTGGGGTTTTGTCTGATCAACCTGAGTTCAACAGCCAAGCAGCCGACCTTTTTTCTTAACTCTGTTTCCTTTAGGAGACAGGGATCGCCCCTGAGACCAAGCCCTATGAGATTCAACTATCAGCCCCCGGTTTCTAAGGTTTTGGCCTATGGCGTGATTAAGCCGAGGAAGCAGCCCGGTCCAAAACATTGGCCAGACTATGTGGGAGAGCTGGGTTTAACGGCGGAGCATGTGCCGGAGCTGATTCGCCTAGCGCTGGACCGGGAATGCCAAAAGGTGCCGACCCAGTGGGTGGAGGTGTATGGGCAGGTCCATGGCTGGCGCGCGTTGGCTCAACTCAAGGCCATAGAAGCAGCGGAGCCCTTACTGACTTTGCTGGGGGATGAGAGCGATGATTGGGTGACGGATGAAATTCCCTATGTCTTCGGGATGATGGGGGCGGCGGTGATTCCGGCGTTGGCGAGTTACCTGAGTAAGTCGTCGAAGCAGGCCTGGGGGCGGATGACGACAGTGAGTTGTTTAAGGGCGATCGCCGAGGCCAATCCAGCAGACCAAGGCGATTGTGTGGCCGCGATGGTGGCCCAGCTCAACGATGCCCGGCGCAATGCCCCTGAGATCAATGGCTTGCTGATTGCAGAGCTGGTAGAGCTGAAGGCGGTGGATGCGGCAGGGGCAATCGAGGAAGCTTATGCCACGGACAATGTGGATGAGCTGATGGCGGGAACCTGGGCGTCGATTCAGGTGGATCTGGGATTGAAGGCGCGATCTGACTTTGAAGAGGCGGACTTCCAGCCCAAGATTCCACCGGAGCTGGCCGAGATTCAGCGGCTGGGGCGCATGGGGGCCGAGATGAGCGATGACGTTGCCGATGCGCCAACGTCCCTATCCGATGCGCTGATGGTGCCGCCGGAACTCCAAATAGAGCCGGGGACAGGCTTTGGCAGTAATGGCTTCAGCGGCAATGGCTTTGGTGGAAAGAAGAAGAAGAAGAAAAAGAAGAAATAAAGCCAAGACAGAACTTTAGGGGGTTCAACGGATACTGACCTGGTATCTCCGTAGCTGACGCAAGCTAAGACCCACGGGAATCATGCGTAAACATAGTGAAAAAATGGATTGAGCTGGCCAAAGCGGTTGCTCCAGCCCAGCGATTTTCGGCTTATACAGAGCGCATGGGCTGAGGGCAAATACAGGGGAGCTTATATAGCTCAAGTTTATATTCGAAATAGCGGTCAAGAGTACGCAAGGTCTTGAGGTGGCAACTCAGCAGAGATACAGGATTTTATTTTGTATTTAGAAAAGCTTTTATAGTGGATGAAATTCAGTATTTAAAGAAGGCGAGTTTCTATCAAGAAGGGGCTATTCTAAGGCGAGTTCTTGGAGTGAGTCATTAAGGTATTGATGTCTCTATTAACGGCGCATCACTACCACACAAAACTCTCTCAAACCTCTAGAAACATGCAACTCTCTTCCCTCTTTAACCTGCGTTCCGCTTCTGTTGTTGCCTTTAGCGCAGTGACTCTCTTGGCTTCTGTAAACCCTGCCCAGGCCTTCTCTTTCAAGATGAGCTCCGGTATGGCTGGCCCCAATGGTGAAACCAACCAAGGTGCTTATTCTGAGTTTTCTAACCTTGCAGGCACAACCACTGTTGATTTCAATGATGGCGCACCTAGCGATGGTTTTGCGAGCTATTCCTTGACCGGTAGCCGTGCTAAGACACTGTCTGATAAATGGGCTCCTGTGGGTGCAAATGGAGAGAAGAATGACTCCAATTACTTGACGACTTTCAAGGGCAGCAATGTCGTAATCGATTTGCAGGAAAGCCTGAACTACTTTGGCATCAACTGGGGGGCTGCGGATGATGGCAACACGTTCTCTTTCTTTAAGGGTGACACCTTAGTTGAGGCTTATGACACGGCACGCATTATTGCAGAAGGTGGTTTTGATCAGACTTCTAGCTATCACAATAATGAGGGCAATGGCTATGTGCATTTCTATGCAGATAGTGCGGCTGAGTTGTTTGACCGCATTGTGATTTCTGAGGCTAATGGCGGTGGCTTTGAGTCTGATAACCACTCCTTCCATGTGGGTGATGACCGGTTTGAGGGCTTTGACCCTGAGAAGGTGCCTGAGCCTGCAATGATGCTGGGCTTGGTGGGTGTTGCTGGGATGTTCATCAGCAAGCGTAAGCAGGCTGCGTAAGCGTTAAGTCTAGAAACCAGGTGTTTGCGACAGTTGCTAGAAATTCTCACGAAGAGCTTTCGCTAAACATCTGGTATCTGAATTGAGTCGCCCTCTCCTGAAGAGTTACCGGAGGAGGGCGATTTGTCTTGTTGTTAGGGAATTGGAATCTCAACTTCGTAGGGGTCTACTGCTGCTCCGGCGGGTGCCCAAGGGCCTCCCGGTACGCGAGGAATTCTGGAATTGGGGTCTGGCCCATCACCCTGCTCATCGTCGTCATTGCCATAGTCAACTAGGGCTTTGTCGAGAATTTGAGCAACTTTGTTTTCGCTGTTGAGCTTGAGCGCGAGGTTGGCATGGGCACGGGCCATGAGCATTTCATGCTGGTCGAAATAGGCGACGCCGATAAGGCTATGGAGTTTGCTTTCTTTGGGATGGCAGTGGATGCCGAGGCGCAGTTCTGTGATGGCGTAGTGGTAGTCGCCTTTGCGGAGTGCGGCTATGGCAGCATCATAATATTGGGCGGAAGAACCTGTGGGGCCAGTGGGCACGAACATGACTAGGTTGGGGCTAGAGGCTGGTTAGACCTTACCCAGTCCTAATTTTGGGACTTAACCTCTGGGCAGAGCTTGTCTATTTCTTTACAGAGAGGGGGAGATTTGTCTTGTGCCGTTCAGCAGGGGTAGAAGCTTAGGGAATGGAGATGGCGATCGCGTAAGTATGAGGGCGATGCCGGAGTTTGGTTTTGGCTCTTTGGGGCATCTGGGTACGCGGGAATCGGGTTCTGGGCCGCGATCGCGGTCATCGTCGAGTTCTTCGATGTTGTCTGGCTCGTTGTCGATGCGATCGCTAAAAATCTTCGTCGAGGATGGGGGTGAATTCCTTAGCGCGGTCTAGTTTGAAGGCGGTGTTGGCATGGCTCTGGGCCAGGTCGAGTTCGCCAGTGTCGAAGTAGGCTTGGCTGAGCAGGCTATGCAGTTTGATGTATTGGGGATACCGCTGAATGCCGAAGCGGAGTTTTCGGATGGCGTAGTCGTAGTTGCCTTGGCGGATAGCTTCTAGGGCGAAGGTGTAGAAGTGGTCGACGGTGCTGATGGCGGCTGTGGAAACAGACATGGGAAGGGTGGGCGAGGGGCTGTTGTGACCTTAACCCGACTGACAAGTTGTAGGTTCATCTCTGGGGAGGTCTTGTTATTCTCTTTACAGAGAATAAAGTAATTCCACTAGGTTTATAAACTGAGTGGTGAGCTGGGGCAAGGCTAGAAACCGGGTGTTTAGCAGAAGCTTATGGTGAAGCTCCCAGGGACATAGCAAACACCCGTTTTCTGAGGCGGGAGGCTGAGGTTAGAGGCGGGGGTTACCGCTGGTGAGGCTGAGGCTGAGAGCAGTGCTGCCAAGGAGTTGCCAACTGGTGGCACAGATGTTCAGCAAGATTTTGTCCTGCGGAGTGACATTGGGCTGGGTGCTGAGGGCGCTGGCGGTGCTGCCGCAGATGATGCTGAGGGTGAGCAGGGTTGAGAGGTAGAACTTTTTCATTTGAGGATTGCTCCATACGGTGAAGTTGGGAGTAATCGGTGAGCGCTCGGTGATTACTGGATTCAGCTTGCCAAGGTGGTGTTGTCGCAGTGCTGTCTGACTTGTCCGAGTTGTATGAGTTACAACTATAGACAGAGAATTTTCGGTGACTTATGGCTGGTTATACCTGTGCTGCATCTAACGAAGGCATTACAGCCATCCGAAAGAAGATGAGAGATGAGGGGTGGACTCAAACTCAAGTAATAGAAGAAGTTGACTTCTCTCGCTCTACTTTAAATAAAGTCCTGTCTGGCCAGTTTGTCAGAACGGAGTATATTGAAGAGCTATGTCATTTGTTTGACTTACAAGTCGAACAAGTGATTGCCCAGGAGACTGAGACATCAGACGAGCTTGAACAGCTAGTGCAACGGTTACGAGAGCAGGTTTCACCACGAATTCAAAAGCGGTGTGGAGTAATGCGCGTTCTGGATATGACACGTCCAATCAACTCAACTGCGATTTACACGGACGTAAATATTTTAAAGCGAGTAACAAGCAAGACTCGTACAGATTTAGACCAGTTAATGCAAGATGCGGATGCAGAAAATTTTGACCGTTTTTTCTTAGGTCAAGTAAAAGAGAGACGCATACCTGGACTAGACGCGCTAACCCATCATCGACTACTAACGATTCTAGGTAAGCCAGGAGCAGGAAAGACAACTTTCTTAAAGCGCTTAGCAATGTGGTGCAATGCGGGAAAGAAAGGACTAGCAGATAAAGTTCCGATCTTTATCGCACTAAAGGATTTCGCAGATGACCGAAAAAAGCATAACCAGCTTATCGATTTCATAGCAGACAGCTATGTTATCCAAGACTCGAAATCTGATCTAAAGACATTGCTAGATTCTGGACAAGCCCTGGTGCTTCTGGATGGCTTAGATGAAGTCCAAAACTCTGAAGACAAGCGAGTATTAGCTTCAATTCGAGAATTCAGTGAGAGATATGATCAAAACCAAATTGTAATTACCTGTCGTATTGCTGCAAGAGAATATATTTTCGAGCCGTTTACCGAAGTAGAAGTAGCAGATTTCCAGGATGAGCAAATTCGAGACTTTGCCAACAAGTGGTTTTTAACTCATAGTCCTGAGAAGATAAATGAAGATGGCGGCTCTACTATCGGCGAAATGTTTTGGCACGAACTAAATCAGAATTCTCCTGTCAAAGAACTTGCCACGAATCCATTACTGCTAACACTTCTATGCTTAGAATTTAGCGAAGACTATAGCTTTCCCAGCAGCCGAGTAGAATTATACGAGCGAGGCTCAAATATTCTATTCACGAAATGGGATGGGACTCGACAGATCAGGCGAGATCAGGTTTACAAGAAATTGCCAGTTGCGCGCAAGAAAGATCTCCTAGCACAACTGGCTTGGGCTACCTTTGAGAAGGGAAATTACTTTTTTAAACAGGCCGTAGCAGAAAGGCAAATTCAACAATATATTCAGAATTTGCGAGGAGCAAGCGAGGATGAAGAAACGCTATCGCTAGATAGCACAGCTGTTTTAAATTCTATTGAGGCTCAGCATGGCTTATTGACTCAGAGAGCAGTGGGAATATATTCTTTCTCTCATTTGACATTCCAAGAGTATTTTTCAGCAACTCAGCTTGCCAACAAAAGTAGCCTACATGAAAAGCTAGCTAGCAAAGTTTACAACAAGAGGTACAGAGAACTATTCTTACTTGTTGCGGAGAAACTCCCAGACGCGAATGAATTTGTTCTCTTAATCAGAGATGAAAACCATAAGTTAATTAGTAAGAGCAGAAGGATACAACAGTTCCTCGTGCAGCAAGATCATAAAACGAAACTATTTACATCTAATCTTCATCAGTCATCTGGCTATCGAGCTTCTTTCTCGTATATCGCTCTGAATAGCATGGTAGAAAATTGGGGAAGAGGTTCATTAACGCCTATTCTTTCGGACATTAAGCCATTGATGAGCGAGAGAAGCCGGAAAATACTAACTGGAGAAATCGGATTCCAAGAAATAGATCAGAAATCAATTATAGAGAGAAGTACAAAGATAGCTCTTGAGCTGACTAATGCCTTCTCTCTTTACCGCAGAGTAGAGCAACATATTGAGGATGCTTTAGAGCAGAATGCATTCTCAAACCATACGTTGACTGAGGCATGTAACATATCTGGAAATAGAAGTTTTGAGCGCTCTATAGATAGCGCGTACACTTTGTTCAAAGGCATCCTTAAAAATTTAATCTCTTCTCTTAGTTTAGCGTCGAGCATGGAATTCGAGGAGGGACTGAATAGTGCAATATCGGAAGTACAGCAAGAAGTAGAGAAAGGAAGAAGCTCCTTTATTCATTGGTGGCAGCATGAACATATTGAATGGTTCAAGAAGCTGGAAAATTCAATAATAGGAGGGGGTCTATCTCAGCCCTTACCGCTCAACGAGGAAGATTTACATGTTCTGCGAAAGTACTACAGAGGTTGCAGACTACTCTTTGACTGCCTCAATAGCGAGTGCTATGTTGACCGCGAAGTACGCCAGCACATCGAAGATACCCTCCTCATCCCCCCGGACTAACCCCAACCTCTAAGCCTCAACCGGCTCCGTAAACGCAATCAAATATCCATTCGGGTCCTGCACCGCAAACTCCCGCATCCCATAACTCATCACCTCCGGCCCCCAAGCAAACGGCACCTGCCCCCGCCACTCCTCTGCCAACAACCTCACATCCGCCGGATAAACATAAAACGACCCACTCAACGCAGGCTCCAACAACGTCCCCACAGGCGGCGGCAAATGGAACTGAAACACCACCCCATCCCGCCGCACCTCCACCCAAGTCGGCTCAGACTTATACGGATGCCACTCAGTCAGCTCAAATCCCAGTTGCTGATAAAACCCTAACGTCTCAGCCATATCTCGCACCAGCAACGCTGGCACCACCCGCCACCCGAAATTGGTCTGCCCTCTCATTTGCCTGCCTCACAATAAATCCCTATCCCAGGGAAAAGAGATAGGGATGAGAACTGAAATTCCAATCCATCACCCCTTCCCAATCACCTTCCCTGCAGCGGACTTAGCTTCATCCTCCGCCGCCTCCTGCAAGAACTGCCGTGCCAGCCGGTTGTAAGTGCCAGGGCCAATAAACTGGGGGTACTTGTGCGATCGCGTATAGCTCCACACCAACTCCCCCTCATCCAAAATTCGCACCTCCTGCGTCCAGCCCCGGCAATCTGGCATCAACGCCTTCGCCGCTTCCAGGCCATCAATCCAACGCTCATACTGAGCATCATGGCCCATCGTCGAAATCACTCGGAACATCGCACCCTCCGCCCAGTCCAACCAGGCCCAATCTCAACAAATCCATCCTATCGCCGCCCATTGGCCCAAAGAACGCATCCCACAGATTCCCCATCAAGCCTTCAACAAACGACAACGCTAGGACCAAGATCAAGCTTTGAGAGAGGACGCGATATCTGCGGAAGCTTGGGGCGCAATCGCCTCACCCTGCGCAGACAAAACCGGCTCCGTTGCCAAGAGCTGCTTCCGCTCCACACTGCGACTCCAAGCCTTGCCCCACTTCATCCAGCGCTCCTCGTAATAGAACGTCGAAAGGTGAGCCAAACCAAACGTCACCGCAAACACCAAAGGCCGCTTCGCATAGCGCACAACCGCATCCCCAGAGCCCAGCCAACCGTAAGTTGCCAGGGGATGCAGCAAATACACCGCATAGGAAACCCGCCCCACATAGACCAACCAACGCTGGGGCAAAAACCGCTCCACCCGCCCCGGCCCAATCTCCATCGCAGAGGCCAAAATCGTCACCCCTACCAACGAAGCCGCCGCATAGGGACGCAAATACTGGAACGGTCCACCCACACCATGGCAAGACAGCAGCAGCAAAGCCAACAGCCCCCCAATCGCCCAAGGTAAAACCTTCCTGGGCAAAATCCCTTTCAAACCATTTGACTGCTGATTCCAGCGATGCACCACCAGGGCCAAACAAGCCCCCGCCAAGATTTCGTCAACCCGGTAAAACGTGAAAATCGAATCCGTCACCCCATTGAAGAAACGGCCTAACGTCACCGCAAAAGCCATCACCGGCAACAGCTTAAAACTGGCTTCACCCAGCCAGCCAAACAGAAACGCAATCACCAGATAGAACTGCATTTCCATGCAGAGACTCCAAAAGTGATCCGTCCAAGTCGTCAACTCCAAGCCAGGGCTATTAACAAAGAAAAGGAGGTGAGACATGTACTGCATTGGCTCAGCTCCACCCAAGGGCAAAGCGATCATCAAAAAGAGCCAAGCCAAGGGCAAAATGCGGCAGATTCGACGAATCAGGAAAGACTTCACCACGGGGCGAAAGATCAGCGACATTGTGATCAAAAAGCCCGACAGCGTGAAAAACAAGCTCATCCCCAAGAGGCCAGCTGCATGGTTAATGCCCCACTGCCCTGGCCCCAGGGGCAACTGATGCGCTGCCAACACCATGAGAATGCTAATACCCCGCCAGCCATCCAACACCGGATAGCGCGGCATTGATGAAAGAGTTTCTGCATCTGATGCAGCCATTCGTTCTCCTGGAGATCTGAAACCGTTCACTTCAGGTTTCTAGAACCGCAGCAATCTTCAGGAGTCACAAGGATAAGGACGATGCGCTTTAATGTCAGCCCATTCTTTCTTCGATTAAATCCAGGTATAGAATGCTTCTACAAGTCATTCGAATCAACCTAAAAATCGCTTTTTAGAAGTTTTTTCAGGCATCAAAAGAAGTGCGAAATCTCAGTACCACATTATTAAAAATTATTTTCACAGAAGATTAATATGTAGCACCAGACAATTTGCCAGAGGGCAATCAAATCACGATTTCCAGCAGCCACAAAGCCACCACCACAAAATACCGAATTAATCCTAAAGATCGAGTTCTAGCGATCGCTGCCTTCTGCTTTACCTCATCCCCCACAGCTCCACCACGCCACGAACTTCGACCAAGCCGCCCACCCCCTAAACAACCCAGCGGCTGACAGCCGAGTGTCCATATTCGGTTAACTTGCTACCTAAGATGACAAGGCCTAAGCAAGAAGCTGTCTTGCTTAGGCTATCGAACTAAGAGAATGCTCATCAGCACTAGCGGCCGAACAAAGCATCCAACAATTTCCGCGATCCCCCAGCAATCTCAGCCAACCCATCCTTCAAAGTCCCAGCCTCAGCCGCCGCCCCATCAGCAACCGTCGATTCCGCCTCGCCAGGCTCATCCGTCACCTCAGAATCCCAATCCTCCGCATAGGTCTGGACCGGCTCACCCGGCTCAAACTCATCTGGTTCAAGCTCATCCGCCTCAACGCCACCCGTTGTAGCAGGCTGAACCACAGCAGGATCTACCGGAGCGATCGCTGTCAACTCCTCATCCAACATCTCCCAATAAATATTGGGCAAATAGGCTGACATACTATTCGTCTCAATCCCGTAGCCCAAACTCGTCCAAGTCGGCGACAAAATCTCCAACACCCGCTCAACCTGACCTTCCCGCAAAAGCTTGGACAAATCGACGCCCCACTCATAGTTATCCGCCAGCCAGCGATGCAACACCACATCCTGAGACGTTGGGTCAAACGGATAAGGCCGCCAAAACAAAACCTTCGGCTGATCCGGGTGATACTTCCTCGCCTGCTCCTCCCAAGTCGTCGTAATAAACTGATATCGCCCCGCCGCCGTCGAACAATTTCCGGTATTCGGACCCACCGGAATATAAACGCAATCATCGGGATGCTGATTCCAGCCCCGAAAATAGTCCCCACCATAAATGACGGAATAGGGCCGAGGCACATTCGACTCACTCGCAGAAATCGTCCGCATCAGCGCCCGCAGATAAGGGTCTCCCCCATCCATCGCCAACGGAATCGGCTTACTCGCCTCCCCCCTCGGCTCAAAGATATTCAACTCGCCATAACGCCACTGATAAATATCCAGCAACGTTGCCGCCGTCACGACCAGCAAAATCGAACGCAGCAGAAAACGGCCGATGAAACGATCCACTGCTTTCTTGACCGGCGCAGATTGCCCCTCAACAGACGAAGCCTGCTGGGAATGGGAATCAACCTCAGAATTAGGGGAGGGCGGGTTGCTCAAAAGAGAATCGTTCTAAAAACAGCAGCGTAGCTGTGACCAGCGAGCGACTAAACAGTAGCGGGTGATGCAACTTAGGCCAAGACTTTGGCGGTATCGCTCCTACAGAACAATCAACGGCCCCCTTTAAGGGCTGCATCTCTAGAAGTCACCTTGACCAGGTTGTGGCCTCATCACATCCATATTTTATTGACTCCTAGAGAAAGCTGCCGAGGCTTCCGCCCCTCACTAACGCTATAAGTCTTGCTACGAGAAAGATTCATCCCAGCGGTAAACCGGAGCAAATGCTAACCTCCAATGACTTGAAACATTGATAAAAAGTTCACTTGCGCCCGGACAGCCTTCAAAGGTGACAGTATTTAGGGCAGAACGGTAAATTATGAGCATCCGGTAAAGATCGTATTTTTCCGGAACAATTGCTTGCGAATTTGCAGTAGTAAGCGCTTAACGGGAGCAAACCTGTTCCCAGCTCGTCTTACTACAATGAGGAAGTCCGGCTCCGGCTGGCGATCGCTCGTTTTTGATTTGTGTTGTGCCGTTTGTGCCCTTGAGGAGAACTTCCATGATTCGCCAACGACTGACCCCGGCGTGGTTTGCATTGGCCATCGCCCCCCTAATGTCCGTGGGGGTTATGGGTGTAGCCCAGGCCAGCAACCTGCCCACCCAAAGCTGCTCCTACGACCCAGCTTCGGGCAAGAGCAATCCCTTGGGCGATCGCGCAGCCATCACCATTAACGAAATCAACGGCGACACGACGTTCACCTACCAGGAAATCCCCTCGCGCTCTAACCGAGGCCCTTCCGTTGTAGTTGTTTCCCCCAAACGGGAAATCACCCTTGAAAATACTGGCCTGGACGCCGCCAAGCGAGTTCTCTTAGAGAACCCCGAGTTCTACAACGACCTCATTGGCTACCCCTCTGCCAGCGGCTTCTCCACGGTCAACAACTCCCTATCCTGCTGGAGCAATGATGTTGCTGGCGAGGCGCCCCCAGCGCAAGCCGCACTGCCTGCTCGCCAAGTGCCTGCCACCAGCGCTCCCATCGCTCCCCGGGACGTACCAGAAAATCCAGCCGTAGCCCCAGCAGTCACCCCAGCAGCAGCCGTTGAGAATACTGGTACGCCTAAGCTGATCGATACGCCAGCAGCCCCTCCGGTGGCCACAGCTCCCGCAGCAGCCCCTGCGGCCACAGCACCAACTTCTGCAGCACCAGCAACGCAGGCCCCTGCTAGCACCGTTGCAGCGGCCAGCCCCCGCCAAAATCCCATCAACATTGCCCAGCTCCCCGACGGCAACTACCGCCTCTGGAACGGCAAAGCCCAGGGCGAAACGGTCAGCGATGAACAGCTGCTCAAGGATGGCGGTGCGCTGTTTATTTTCAACAAAACGGGCGATCGCATCACCGGCAACTTCGCCTACATCGACAGCGACAGCTCCTACTGCGTCTTCGGCCAAGGCAACAACAGCACCGTCTCTGGTTTTGCATACCCCTACACCGACGAAGCCCTGGACCTGGGCGAAGATTTCCGCAACCTCGGCCCCGCAGAATTCCTGCGCGTTCGTCGTACCCGCGTAGTCAACGACCAGCCCTTCTACAGCAGCGCCCTCCTGGACCTGTCCACCTTCAGCAAGATAAACCTGGGCCCGGTTCTGCCCCCCAGCAGCTGCCAGTCCTAAAGGCTAGGATTTTGAATCAGACCTAAAACCATTTGATTCAATCCCCGTTTCAAAGCCCCCCCAACATCAGTCTCAATCGGCGGAAGCGCCGCCGAGTCAGAACCGTGCCTGAGTTCTCTCTGCAACGCCAACCCCAAGGACTTCGCATCATCTCCCTCATCCCCAGCGCGACAGAGCTTGTCGCAGCCCTGGGGCTGGGGGAGTTTTTAGTGGGCCGCTCCCATGAATGCGATTACCCCGCCTCCATCCGCAAACTTCCCGCCTGCACCGCCCCAAAGTTCAACCCCGAAGGTACCAGCCAGGAAGTCCACGATCGCGTCACCGATCTCCTCCAATCGGCCCTCAGCTGCTACCAAGTCGATGCCGCATTGCTCCAGCAGCTGCAGCCCACCCACATCCTCACCCAGGCCCAATGCGAAGTCTGCGCCGTGAGCCTAGGTGACGTGCAACAAGCCGTCGCTGACCAGGTAGACTCCAACCCCAAAATCATCTCCCTCCAGCCCAACCGCCTGGCAGACCTCTGGGCCGACATCGCCCAAGTGGCCGCCGCCCTCAGTGCAGAACAGGCCGGTGAAACCCTCATCGCCCGACTCCAAAGCCGCGTCGAGACCTGCAAAACTCAGGCCAAGAATCAGCTCAAGCCCCAGCCCTTTGGCACCCCAGAGCAGCGATTTCCCAAACGCCCCACAGTGGCCTGCATCGAATGGATCGAGCCCCTCATGGCGGCGGGCAACTGGGTTCCAGAGTTAGTGGACCTCGCCGGGGGCGACAATCTTTTTGGCGAAGCGGGCAAACATTCCCCCTGGATGGACTGGCAGGCGATCGTCGACGCAGATCCAGACATCATCGTCACCATGCCCTGTGGCTTTGACCTCGACAAAACCGCCGCAGAGATGACAGCGCTCACTGCCAAACCAGAATGGAACCAGCTCAAGGCAGTGCAGTCCCAGCGGGTTTATCTCACCGATGGGAATCAATATTTCAATCGACCTGGCCCTCGCTTAGTCGACTCCCTAGAAATAATGCTTGAAATATTTTATGGAGAGGCTAATAAAGCCCTACAACGTGGTTTTCGAGGGTCGGCCTTTCAAGGCTTTTCGACATAGACAAATAGGCCAGAAGTAATATTTCATACAATCTTTATTTTCAATAAAGCCAGCTTTATTTCTTTTCCAAATAGAGGAATCTAATTCCACCTCCCCAGAGTAAAGACGCAGCTGTAACTCCAGTCACAAAAGCAGATCTAAATTCCAGACTCCATATATAGAGGTTATTTGAGAAGAAAAAGGCATTTCTCTTCCTATGATTATTCCTGGCCTAAACCACACTTAAATGAAATAAGATTCAGATTCAAAATCGGTGAATTCCACGATTGCATTACTCTCATCTTAGGAATCGACATTTTTCTATCCAGGCAAGGTTTGTTGCTGGGACAAGTCTGCGTTTTTTGCGGAATACCAGGGAACATTGAAGATTACGTGGTTAGAGCCAGTCAACCACGCTATAGCCCTGCGGTTTCCCCCTCCCCTCGCAGCCTGTAGATGTTCCCAACTTCGCTTCGCTTACAAATAAATCTATGACGCTAAACCTTCGTCGTTTGGTGCCGATCGCATCGGGGTCACTCATCTTTCTGCTGAGTGGTTGTGAAGAAACAAAATTATCGAGTCATGTCAAGGAAGGGGACTCTAAAAACTTAGGTCTAGGCTATGGAGCCATCATCGGAGAAACCGCAGCAGTAGAAGCAGCGACCCTCCCCGACCCCAATGCGCTCTACAACGCAGCAGTGGCATTGGGTGGCGATGCTCAACATGCCGCAGATCGGGCTCGCACTCCCCGCGACTGGGAACGAGCCGCCATGAGCTGGGAGCGAGCCCTGAACTTCCTCAAGGCCATCCCCCAGGGCAGCCCCATGTACAGTTCGGCTCGGGCCAAGATCATCGACTACGAAAAACGTTTGAATGGTGCCCTAGGCCAAGTGCGACGCGCCAGTGCAGAGGGCTCAGTCCCCAGCCTAGCCATGGCAGAGCGTCTCCCAGAGACCGGTTTGGCCCATCGACGCTCCCCCCAGGAACGCAATGCCAGTGCCGCCGTGAGCCCGGCGGATTGCCAGGTGGCAGCCCCCGGCAGTGCTGACATTTTGCTCAGCGACCTCCAAATCGAATCCAGAAATGGAGAGGATTTACTAACCGGTTGCATAACCAACCGAACTCAGCAGCCCATATCCGCGATCGCCCTCACCTACAGCCACCGTGACGGTAATGCTGCCGGGCACTTCCAAGCCCCCCTGGCCCTGAGCCAAAGCCAACTCGCCCCTGGCGAAACCCGCGCCTTTCAACAGAGCTACGGCATCGAATCCCAGGTCGATGAGATCACCCTAGAATCCGCAACCTGGGACATCGGCAGCGATGCTCCCCAGCCCCAAGAAGCAGCCCTAGCAGTCACTGTCACGCGGAAATAGCCCCTAAAGTCGAGGTTTGGATTGCGTTTCCCAAACTTCAGTGAGGGAAATGTTCTCTAGCTGGGATCCAATGTTAGGATTTAAATCTGTCGTCATTAGCACTGATTGACCTGAGGCTCCCAAAGGCGCAATGCTCCCCAGCCTTGCCCCACAGCCTTGAGAACTGGTCTGTCAGCGATTCGACCTGTCTAGCTATGGCCTCGACTGGCCATTTCTCCTCCATCTCAGAGCCATCATGTCCCCAGCAGCTACTGCATCCACCGAGCAAAAAAAATCTAAACTTGAGGGCATCAAGGAGCGCAGTAATTTCCTGCGCGAGCCCGTCGCCACCGAGCTGAAGCAAGACACCACCCACTTCAGCAAAGACGCGACCCAAATCATCAAATTCCACGGCTTCTACCAGCAGAGCGATCGCGACCTCAAGCGCGTGCCAGGCCAGGAGAAGGACTACAGCATGATGCTGCGCACCCGCAATCCGGGGGGCTTCATTCCGCCAGAGCTGTACTTGGCCATGGATACCATGTCCGACGATATTGGCTGCGGCAATCTGCGCATCACCACACGCCAGGGATTCCAGCTCCATGGCATCCCCAAGAAAGACATCAAAACGGTGATCTCCACGATCATCAAGAACATGGGCTCCACCTTGGGAGCCTGCGGTGATCTCAACCGCAACGTCATGGCACCGCCAGCGCCTTATAAGAATCGCCTGGACTACCAGCTGGCCTGGAAATACGCCGATAACATCGCCGATCTACTAACGCCTCAAACCGGCGCTTACTACGAAATTTGGCTCGATGGCGAGAAGGCCATTAGTGCAGAAGAAGATCCCGAAGTCAAAGCTGCTCGCCAGCGCAATGGCAACGGCACAATCAAGCACGGCAGCGAGGAGCCCCTTTACGGCACCTACTACATGCCCCGCAAGTTCAAAATTGCGGTAACGGTGCCCGGCGATAACTCCATCGATATCCTCACCCAGGACATTGGCCTGGTGGTGATTTGCGACAAGGATGGCAAGCACCTCGGCTTCAACGTCTATGCCGGTGGTGGCTTGGGTCGCACCCATAATAAGGAAGAGACCTTTGCTCGGGCTGCGGATCCGATTGGCTTTGTTGCCACCGAGGATATCTACGACCTGGTTAAGGCGATTCTTTGCACCCAGCGGGACTATGGCGATCGCGTCAACCGTCGCCATGCCCGCATGAAGTACCTGCTGCACGACTGGGGCGTGGAAAAATTCACCGCCAAGCTGGAAGAGTACTTCGGCAAGAAGATTCAACCCAGCAAGTCCACGGTGGCCTTCAAGTACGAGGACTACCTGGGCTGGAACGATCAGGGCGATGGCAAGCTGTTCCTGGGCATCAATATTGCCAATGGTCGCGTCAAGGACGAGGGCAATTTTAGGCTCAAAGCGGCCCTGCGCAAGATCATCGAGCAGTTCCACCTGCCCACGCGTCTAACCGCTAACCACAACGCCATCATTTACGAGATTGACCCCAAGGATAAGGACACCATCCAGGGCATTCTCGATAGCCACGGCGTCGCCAAGGAAACGGATGTTGATCCGCTGGAACGCTACGCCATGGCCTGCCCGGCCCTGCCCACTTGTGGCTTGGCCATGATTGAGTCGGAGCGGGCAATTCCTGGAATCCTGGAACGCATTCGCGGAACGATGACCAAAGTTGGCCTGTCCAAGGATGAGCATTTCGTTGTTCGCATGACGGGTTGCCCCAACGGTTGCGCTCGTCCCTATATGGCGGAAGTCGGCTTCGTTGGCAGTGCCAATGATGCTTACCAGCTCTGGCTCGGCGGTTGCCCCAACCAGACTCGCTTGGCCCGTCCCTATATGCAGAAGTTGCAGGAGACGGAGATTGAGGCTGAGCTGGAGCCGATGTTTGTGCAGTTCAAGCGCGATCGCAAGCGCAGTGAGAGCTTTGGAGACTTCTGCGATCGCGTGGGCTTCGATGCCCTACGGTCCTTCTCTGAAGAATACAAAGCCAATCCCGATGCCTTTAAGACGGCGAAGAAGGGCGCGTCTCGTAAGCGCTGGCGGGTTGAGCTGTCGCCTACACTCCACGATCGCCTGAAGGAAAAAGCTGATGCAGAAGGCAAGTCCCTGCGGGATTTGGCAGCGGCAGCGCTGGAAGCCTATCTGCAAGACGGCGAAGGTTAACCCGTAGGGACATGGCATCGCCATGTCCGGCATCGGTCAGCTCCGGCCTAGACATACGCAACGAAAACGGCCAGGTATCTGCATAGATGCTTGGCCGTTTCGCGTTTTCGGACATTCCTATACATCGTTGGATGGAATGGAATTGTGGGCAGCTGCATCGGATAAACACAACGGCGGTGGCAGACATTGCATTGGCGGACATGACAGTGCCATATCCGCCAATGCCAAGACCAATACACCTGCATCAAAACCACCGCATAGATGCCTGTCATGGTATTCATTCCTCTGCGAACATAGCGATGCCATGTCCCTACCGGTGTACCGAACTGCCTTCACCATCGGCAATGGCAATGGCAATGGCAATGGCCTAAAAAAACCAAGCGCGGCCCACCTGAATCAGGCAGACCGCGCTTTCACAATTTATGACCGTCAGCTAAAGCTTATGCGCCAGCTAACTGGGACTCATCTCCCATAGCAGGGACAACCAAGTCAGCTTCAGGCAACAGAGCAATAGACCGCTCCAAAGCCTCCTCACGACTATCCAACACATTCGCAGGCGGAATCTGCTGCCAAACGCGCAGCTTACCCAAACGCTTCAGCACCTTGGGGCCAGCGCCCACAATGAAGACATGGCGTTTATTTTCCAACGCCTCTTCCAAAGCATTTTCCAACGCCAGCGATGCCGTCACACCAATGTGAGACACCTCATGGAGATCCAGCAACAGCACCCGATATTTGTCTACTAGGGCATGTTCCTGGGCGATCGCCTTGGCCACACCAAAGATCATCGGACCGCTCAAGCTTAAGAGCAACACCCGACCATGGGCCTGGTTCAGCAGTGCCTTCTCCTTGGGCGGCAGCATAATTTCATCATCAGCGACCGTTACAGCCTTAACGTCATCGGAACGCAGCTTGCTCAAACGATTAATCGTCAGCACGTTAGCCACAAAGACGCCCAAACCAACCGCCGTAATCAAATCCACGAACACCGTCAAAATGATGACGCTGTACAGAATCATCGCGGCCTTCCAAGACAGGTGATGGGCCCGCTTCAAGAAATCCCAATCGACAATATCTAGACCCACCTTGAAGGCGATACCTGCAAGCACAGCCATGGGGATGGGTTCAGTCAGCTTTGCCGCACCCAGTACAACAATCAGCAAGATTGCTGCCCGAGCAATGCCTGACAGAATAGTGCGACCCCCGGACTGAATATTCACCACCGTGCCCATCGTGGCACCAGCACCCGGTAGACCACCGACAAAACCGGACGCCAAGTTACCAATGCCCTGACCAATCAACTCCTTATCGGAATCATGCTCTGTTCGGGTCAAGCTATCCGCCACCACAGAGGTCAGCAGCGCATCAATACTGCCCAGCATGGCCAAGATGCCAGCATCCACCATCATGGTCTTCAAATCTGCAGCCGTGAAGGTCGGTACCGTCAGGGTCGGCAACGCACTCTCAATGGGGGGAATGCGGCTAATCAGGGGCTCACCCGCAGCGTTGTTACCACTGAAGAACACCAAGGAAAACACCGTTGCGATTACCAGAGCCAACAGCTGAGGCGGCACCGTGCGCTTGACTCGAGCAGGCGTCAAAAACAGAATTGCAATACAAACCAAGCCCACCATCAGTACCGGTACATTGACCGCGCTGATGAATCCCGGCAAGCCTTGCAAGGTTCCGATGACACCGCCCTTGGGGCTGGCATAGCCCAGCAACGGTGGCAGTTGCAACACCATCAGAATGATGCCGATGCCTGACATAAAGCCAGAGATCACCGTATAGGGCATTTGCGTGATGTACTTGCCCAGCTTTAGAAAGCCGAACAGAATTTGCAATGCGCCCGCCATCATCACAACGGTGAAGGCCATGGTGAGACCCTTGGCCATGTCGCCATCGCTGCGTTCCGTCAGGTCAAGGACGATTTGAGCAAAGACCACAAACATTGGGCCAGTGGGCTCAGAGATCAGTGTTGGCGTGCCGCCAAACAGTGAAGCCATGAGACCAATGACAATGGCTCCGTAGAGACCAGCCGTTGCACCGGCACCGGAGCTAACGCCAAAGGTCAGGGCCATGGGGAGGGCGATGACTGCAGCGGTCAGACCGCCAAAGACATCGCCTTTGAAATTATCGAATCGTATCGGGTTGATCAGGGTCATGGTAGTCGCACAGTGAGGAGAACCTGAAACAGCTGAGGATGGATCGACCCACCACTCATTCTATGAATATCAAACTCTGCATTGAAATAAGTCTATCTATAGATGGACCACTTGTGACAGCGATCGCAATTTTTACCCTATTGCAATTTCTAATCCTGTCACTCAGTTCACATAATGAGAGTTCAGAATCTAAGACTATCGCGATTCAGACTAGGCAGTCCTACAGAGGGCTGTAACACCCATAACTGTAGCTTTTAGACCAGTCTCAGAACAAGGGAATCGTGTTCGTAGCGAATCATACTTCTCTCCATTCCTATTTTCTACAGTCCATATTTTTCCTCGCCTGATGCAGAGAGGAGACTAAAGGGCAGAGAGCAGAATCTGAATATTCTCCCCCATAGATCAAGCGACCAAAAGTACTTAAAGGAAGAATAAACCCGGAAATTTACGATAGCTTTCACGTCTTTTATATTTTTTTAGGCAGAGTAATACGAGAGATTAATTGAGCTTTTAGACATACTTTCTATCCGTAGTTTCACACTAACTTTGCCCAATCAAATTCCCGTATATTTACGATAGGTATAGACACGAAGATCAAACAACGGAGTTCAAAAAAATGCGTATTTCTTCCCTGGTTGGCTTGGCTATTGCAGCTCCCATCATTGCCTTTGCAAGCACCGCCGAAGCTTCCACATTCATCTACGAAGACAACACAAGTGGTGGCAAAATCGGCAACATTGCCTCTGAGAACATCACAACGACTTTTGACGACCAGTCCGAGCGACTTACCTGGAGTTCGACCTTCTCCGCCGTCGACGGCACCCTAGCGAACGGTGCTTGGCTCGTACTCAACGACGGCCCCAATCCCAAGTCCCACGTGCAAGAAAACACCATGTTCTACATGGATGGCATCAACAACAAGCTGACTGCTTACACCTACAACGGCGTTAACGGTAGCAACAGCTGGAAGGATGCCAATAGCGTTTATCTCGATTCATGGGATCTCAATGTTGAAAACAACGGTGACGAGCGCACCTTCAGTTTCGACATTGACATGAGCGCCATCAACGGCCGCACCGACCTGGGTGCAGCCTGGGAAGGCTCCTTGTTCAACGACAAAGTGGGGATCTGGTTCCACGCCGTCAACAACCTCGACGTGGCTTACAACACCGATGGCACCTTGGAGCAGTTTGGCTATGAGAGCCAGGGCTGGTACGACACCAAGAACCAAGTGGCTGAGCGGGTTCCTGAGCCCAGCGCCATGGCAGGTCTCGCTGTCGCAGGTCTGCTTGCAGCCAAGAGCCTACGCCGTCGCCAGCAAGGCTAAGCACCTCAGTACCTGCAATTTGACGAGTTGAGTTTCAGCTAGCCCCATGCAGGCTGACTTGAGAGAAGTTTAGAGAAGAGTCAGGTCATCTACCATTCCTAGAGGTTTAGTAGTTCGGGTGCATTTGCTGGATGCTCTCCTTGAGAAAGAGAGTGATTATCACGGATTAAAGCTTGGGTTAGGTTGCATCTTGGACCCAGAGCATTATTATTTTCCAAATATTGACGATTTGAGCTTACCTAGACCAGCCACACACTTCATCGGCTGGACAAGGCGATCGCTGCACAAGCTTCCATAGAAGTCACACCTCTCCCAACGCATCAGAATCAATAGAGCCCCTCAATTCCCCAGAGCAACAATTGCTCTGGGGAATTTTCAGTCTATTTTCCTATCAACTTTTCGAGCAAGAATAAATCTGGAAGAATAAGCCAAACTTCATCACAAATACTCCAACTTAACAGACATCAATACCAGAGGTTAATTGAGCAATTAAACATACTTTTAGACCGTAGATTCACGTCACCTTTTCCCAATCAAATTTCCGTGTATATACGATAGGTATAGTTACGAACCAAAGCGAACGTGGAGTTCCCGAAAATGCGTATTACTTCCCTTGTTGGGTTGGCCTTTGTTACACCAGTTATTGCTTTTGCAGGCAGTGTTGCCGAAGCTTCAACCTTCTCATTTAATTCCAGCATCGACCCTGCGTCCGGCGTTGCAATCAATAATCGTGCAGGTAACTACGAGGAAATTAAAACCTCCTTCGATGATGAAACGGACCTCTTTAGTTGGAGTTCCACCTTCACCGCCAATAACCACGGGAACCTAGCAGATGGCGGCTGGTTAGTTATTAGCGATGGTAAGAACCCCAAAGGTGGCGAGCAAAAGTACACCATGTTCTACATGGATGGCGATGCTGAGAAGCTCACGGCTTACACCTACAACGGCGTCAATGGCAGCAATAGCTGGCAGGATTCCAACAGCGTCTACCTGGACTCTTGGGATCTAAGCGTTTCTGAGGGGACTGACGAGCGCACCTTCAGCTTCGACATCGACATGACTGCCATCAATGGCCGCACTGACCTCGGTGCTGACTGGGAAGGCACCAGCTTCGCTGACGAGGTCGGCATCTGGTTCCACGGTGTCAACGACTTTGAGGCAGATTACAACGTTGATGGTTCCTTGAAGGACTTCGGTTATCTAAGCCAAGGTTGGTACGACAGCACCACGCCCATCGACACCAAGAAGGTGCCTGAGCCCACTGGCATGGCTGGTATGGCCATTGCTGGCTTGTTCGCTGCGAAGCACCTGCGTCGCCGTCAGCAAGGCTAATCAAGCCTCGATATCGTTTTCCTTGTGCAACGTCTCATAGCGTCACGCGCTGACTAAATCGAGACGGGAAAATCCCAGGTGAGTCAGGTCATCTACCTTTTCTAGAGGTTTCGAGTTCGGGTGAGTTTGCTGTCATTGTTCTACTTGAGACACAGAACAATCATTGAGAGAGTCGAGTCAGGTTGCATTCACAACCCTAATCATTCAGAAATTTCGAGATCTATCGAAGCGGAGATCCCTCGTAGTGGCATGTCATTGCCATGTCAGAAGCATGGCTAAAAGCCCAGCCGTTGAATTTTATCCGCATTCCCAGGCGCCTACATCGCCTCGTCTAAATTGATTCCACCTCCACCCCCCCTTCATCGGTGGACTGTTGAGACAGACGGCAACAAAGGCCAAAAATTTGATTTCCCCAAACAAATCGGGCAAGCTGCACAAGCTCTTGCCCGGTTTTGCAGTAATGACGCAATGGACAGCTGACCAGAGATTGGAAACGCCTCGGCTAATCTTGCGATCGCCCACCCCCGCCGACCTCCCCACCCTGGCCAAAATCTACGCCAACCCCGCCGTCGCCCAATACCGCAGCAACAGCAGCCCACTCGACTTTAAGCAAAGCGAAATTGCCTTCGAAATCATCCTGGCCCACTGGAGCGACCATGGCTTTGGCCGCTGGATGCTGCTATGTAAGAACAGCCATTCGGACAAGAACAGCCCTTTGGACAAAGCAGAGCCTACCCAATCCGAGCCCCAACTCATTGGCCATGCCGGGCTAGAAATCTCCCCCAACTTGCAAACCGTCGAACTCAACTACCTCATCGCCCAGTCCCACTGGGGTCAGGGCCTCGCCACCGAAGCTAGCCGCGAAATCCTTCGCTATGGGTTTGAACTGCTCCAGCTGCCTCGCATTGCCGCTCTAATCAGCCCTGACAATAAGGCCTCCATCCGCGTCGCCCAAAAGCTTGGCATGGCCTACCGCAACGACATTTTGCTCTACGACAAGATGTGGCGTTACTACAGCCTCAGGCCCAGTACAAGGAGCCCAGCCCAAGCGTAAAAGCACCAGACTCACGCCAACGATTCTGAACAAATTTCGCTCTTGAATGAGAATTGGTCAGAAAGCTTTACACCAGCGGGCAGACCATGTTGGATAATAAACGTTTGTCAACTTACCCACGCTAGCCCCCGAGCCCATGAGAACCCATTACTGCGGCGAATTGACCGCCCAGCACATCGACGAAACCGTGACCCTATTTGGTTGGGTGGATCGTCGCCGGGACCACGGGGGCGTGGTGTTTATTGACCTGCGCGATCGTATGGGCGTGGTGCAAATCGTCAGCGACCCCGAGCGCACCCCCGAGTCTTACCCCCAGGCGGACAAGCTGCGCAACGAGTACGTCGCCAAAATCACCGGGCGGGTCAGCGGTCGCGAAGGCGGTGCAGTGAACCCCCGCTTGAAAACCGGCGACATTGAGATCTACGCCGATAGCATCGAACTGCTCAACACTGTCAATAAGCAGCTACCCTTCCAAGTCTCCTCCGCCGACGCCGAAGAAAATGTTCGCGAAGAACTGCGCCTGAAGTATCGCTACCTGGATCTGCGCCGCAGCCGCATGGCCCAGAACCTGCAAACCCGCCATTCCGTGGTCAAGGCCGTGCGCCGCTTCCTGGAGGACCAGGAAGGCTTTATGGAAATTGAGACGCCGATTCTCAACAAGTCCACCCCCGAAGGCGCTCGCGATTTCATCGTGCCCTCCCGCGTCAACCTGGGCGAATGGTTTGCCCTACCCCAGTCGCCCCAGCTGTTCAAGCAACTGCTGATGGTGTCCGGCTGCGATCGCTACTACCAAGTGGCCCGCTGCTTCCGCGACGAAGACCTCCGCGCCGATCGCCAACCCGAGTTCACCCAGCTGGACATGGAAATGAGCTTCATGAGCGAGGAAGAAATCCTCGACCTCAACGAAGCCTTAATTAGCCATGTGTTCAAAGAAGTCAAAGGCATCGACCTGCCCCGGCCCTTCCCTCGCATCACCTATAAGGATTCGATGGAGCGGTACGGCTGCGATCGCCCCGACACCCGCTACGGCCTAGAGCTAGTCAACGTCAGTGATGTCTTGGCAGACTGCGGCTTCAAAGTCTTCTCCGGCACCATCAAGGGCGGCGGCATCGTCAAAATCCTGCCCATCCCCGGCGGCAACGACGTCATCTCTAACGTCCGCATCAAGCCTGGCGGCGACATCTTCCGCGAAGCCGCGGAAGCTGGTGCCAAGGGCTTGGCTTACATCCGCGTCCGCGAAGGCGGCGAAATGGACACCATCGGCGCGATTCAAAAGGGCCTCACCGATGAGATGAAGGCAGAAATCCTCAAGCGCACCGATGCCCAGCCCGGCACCCTGTTGCTGTTTGGTGCGGCAGACGAAGGCACGGTCAACAAGTCCCTGGACCGCGTGCGCCAGTTTGTCGCCAAGGAAATGAAGCTCTACGAAGAGGACCAGCTCAACTTCCTCTGGGTGACGGAATTCCCCATGTTTGAGTGGAATGAAGATGAGAAGCGCCTGGAGGCCCTGCACCACCCCTTCACCGCGCCTAATCCTGAGGACATTGATGACCTCAAGACTGCCCGCGCCGTTGCCTATGACATGGTGCTGAATGGCACTGAGCTAGGTGGCGGTAGTTTGCGGATTTACAAGCGGGATGTGCAGGAGAAGGTTTTTGCGGCGATCGGCCTCAGCGACGAAGAAGCTCAGGAGAAATTCGGCTTCCTGCTCAACGCCTTCGAATACGGCACCCCGCCCCACGGCGGCATCGCCTTCGGCTTGGATCGCATCGTCATGCTCATGACCGGCTCCGAGTCCATTCGCGACACCATCGCCTTCCCCAAGACCCAGCAGGCCCGCTGCCTCCTCACCGATGCACCATCTAATGTGGATGACGCACAGTTGGAGGAGCTGGAAGTGAAGTCCACCTATGTTCCTAAGAGTGAGGAAGACGAAGAATAATCGTTAGGTCAAGCTTCTAGACAACAGATCCCCCGATGCTTTGACAGCATCGGGGGATCTTACTTCTTGCCTCTAGGGCTCTAGGGCTTCCCCATCGAGTCAATATATCCATGAAAGAGAAATAAAGACTATTGATTCTCTACGACCTGTCGTGACTCAGGATTTGAGGATTGACCAGCAGCTGAGTCGGCATTGCTCCCCTCGGAATTTTGTGCGGAGATCGCCTTCAATAACTCCTCAATCTGCCGCTGTTGTTCAGCTCGAACCTCGACTTGAAGCTCCAGCATTTTCTCCAATTGTTCATTCGCAGCTTGTAGTTCTGTCACCTGCTCCGATTGCCACACAGCATCCCCTCGCCAATCAGCCCAGGACGCCCAGGCTGTGCCCATAAAGCTAACAGTTGCAATTCCCAAGCTCAGCAAAGTAAGCAGCATTGAGCGCCGGGCGGCTTTGTCGTTAGCCTTTTCTTTCTGAACATTGGCCTGTTCCTGGCGCTCTACAATTTCCAGCTGCTTCTTAGCAAGAACTTGAATAGCGGCTAAAGCTGCAGCACTTGCCTTAAGAGCATCATTATCAGGAGGGACAGGACCAGGGACTATATAGTTAAGATCAGGGGACATCAGCGAGACCTACTGGTAGACGTTTTTTCAAAATTAATTTCCTTGAGTTCAAATTATTGCAAGCTCAAATTATAACGATAGGGTCATGAGAAAGCCTTCGAGGCGATCTTATTGAGCGACAACAAAATTAGGGAAATTCAGCTTGCTGTTCAACTCTTTTAAGTACAGCCCCCGCGTCATCGCTCTCATCACTATGCTGATGAACGGCTCCGAGTCCATCCGTGACACCATCGCCTTCCCCAAGACCCATCAAGCCCGCTGCCTCCTCACCGATGCACCGTCCAATGTGGATGACGCGCAGTTGGAGGAGCTGGAGGTGAAGTCCACCTACGTTCCTAAGACTGAGGAAGACGAAGAATAGTCGAGCATAAGCTTCTGCTTCAGACACCCGGTGTTTTTCGAAACACCGGGTGTCTTGCTAGAGCTATTCTTTAGCATTAGGATCTATTAAACGAGAACATGCTCCAGCTAGAACAGGGCTAAGAACCATATCCTTAAGTTCCTGGCTTAGCACCTAAGCGTTGTAGATGGAACTAAGCTCGCAGCAAGACCACAACGCAATGGCATTTGAAATACTGCCCCCAGACTACAACCAGCTTCTGCAAACGCTGAAAAGCCGCATTCAATCCGCCCAAGTGCGGGCAGCACTGGCCGTCAACCAAGAACTCGTACTGCTGTATTGGCAAATCGGCCAAGAAATTCTGTCGCGCCAGGGACAAGAGGGCTGGGGCTCCAAAGTCATCACTCGCCTAGCCAAAGACTTAAAGCAGGCATTCCCCGAGATGAAGGGATTCTCCCGCACCAACCTTCTGTACATGAGAGCCTTCGCTACAGCTTGGCCTGATGAGTCAATCGTCCAACAGACTGTTGGACAAATTCCTTGGGGTCACAACGTGCGGCTGTTGGATAAGGTAGGCGACCCCAATGAGCGTCTTTGGTACGTGGAGCAAACCATCGCCTATGGATGGAGTCGAGCCATCTTAGAACACCAGATTGAAACACAACTTTACCAGCGACAGGGTAAAGCAATCTCTAACTTTGAAGCCACCTTAACCCAGCCCCAGTCCGAGCTAGCCCAACAGCTACTCAAAGACCCCTATTCCTTCGACTTCTTGAGCTTGGGGCCAGAAGCACAGGAACGAGATCTAGAGAAAGCCCTCCTGACTCATATCCGCCAATTCCTCCTGGAACTGGGCGTCGGCTTTGCCTTCGTTGGCAGTCAACATCACCTCGAAATAGGCGGCGATGACTTCTATATTGACCTCCTGTTCTACCACCTCCAATTGCGCTGCTACGTCGTAATTGACCTCAAAATGACCGCGTTCAAACCCGAATATTCCGGCAAAATGGGCTTCTATGTTTCAGCAGTGGATGGCCTCCTCCGACACCCCGATGATGCCCCAACCATTGGCCTAATCCTCTGCAAATCACGCAATCGAGCCGTTGCCGAATATTCACTGCGAGACGTGAACAAGGCGATCGCCATTTCCCAGTACAAGCAAGAGCTCCCCGAAGCCCTACGCAATGCCCTACCCAGCATCGAAGAACTTGAAGCAGAATTAGCCACCATCGAACTCAGCGAGACTGAATCAACCGAATAAAACAAGAAGCCTTCAACGCAAACCTAAAGCGACCTTTAAGCGAATGCCATGAAACAACTCAATCGCTGGTTCTGGATCAGCCTAGTCAGCCTCTGCCTGCTGCTATTTGCCAGCCGCAGCCTGGCCCACAACGACTTTCCCACCATCAACAACTCCCACCTAGACGGCAAAGTCGCCAACCTGGAAATCGGCCTGCGTCAGCTTCAGCGAGAAATGGGGCAACTGCGATTGCAACCTCCCTCCCCTCGCCAATCCCCTACGCCTCCTACTCCCGTCCCCCAACGCAGCACCAGCACCAGCGACCCCCAACTTCAAAACCTGGCCAACCTCGTCATCGAACTCAAGCAAGACATCCAAAGCCTCGAAACCCGCCTCAGCCAGCTCGAACCATAACCATCTACTTTGATACGACTGCTCCTTTCCCTAGCTAGGGAATAATGGGTTTAGCCCTATCAAAACTCCGAGTCATGTCCTTCGACATCGCCTACCTCTCCGGCGGCAAGCTTCACCTCAAGCAAGGCAATGCCGCAGTGCGCACCGTAGATAGCGAATTTGCCGAAGCCGCCAAGAACACTCGCCGCCAAATGCAGCGCCGCGATGCCTGGAAACGCAGCACCGCCGAAATGGCCAGCATGACGCCCCTCAGCACGCGCCAAGACGAGGAAACGAACCTCCCTATCAAGCTCACGGACATTTGTGCAGGCCAAGAGGGCACTCTCTTCTACGCCCTCTCAAGCGACGAAATGGGCGGAATCTTCTCCTTCGACACCCACCAAAATAAAGAAAAACGCCTCTTCCACAGCGCCGAATTCACCGTCCAGCACCTCAACTACAACCCAGCAGAATCCCTGGTCGCCTGCTGCGTCGCCTACCCCAGCGGCGAGAGCAACATCGCCACCATGAAAGCCGACGGCATTCGCCCCCAAGAGCTCACCTCCGGCGATTCCGTTGATCTAGCCCCCGCTTGGGTTCCTGGCAAAAAGCAGGCCCTCGTCTTCCAATCCGCAGGCATTGCTCGCAATGACGATGGTGCCATGCTGGCCCAAGGGCCCTTCTGCATCGAACAGCTCGACCTAGAAGCTAAAACCGTAGACACCCTGGCCGAAGATCCCAATTGGGATTACCTCGCCCCCCAACTCACCACCGACGGAACGCTTTACTACATCCGTCGTCCCTACAAAGCTATTAAGCCCCTAGGCATTTTCCAAATTCTCAAGGACATTCTGTTGATGCCCTTTCGTTTGGCCTATGCCATCTTTGAATTTCTCAATGCCTTTACTCGAATGTTTACCGGCAAGGGATTAGCCAAGCCATCCAAACCCCAGGCCCAAGGTTCAGGCAATGCCTTGATTTGGGGACAGCCCATCAACACCAACGAAGAAGCCAAGCGCAACCAACGCTTTGATGATGAAGACTCCCCTGCCCTCGTGCCCCGCAGTTGGGAGTTGATCCGGCAACGGCCTGGACAGGATGCAGAAGCGATCGCCCGAGGCATCCTAGCCTTCCATGTCGCAGCTGGCGATCGCCTCATCTACACCAATGGCAGCGCCATCTACGGCATCATTCCCGGCGGTGTCGCCAAACGCCTGGTCAAAGGCAAGCTGATTGAACAGGTCGCACTGATTAGTTCAGGGAATTAACCTTGCCTACTCCCAGCCATTCAGCCTGAAACTAAGGCTCAGTGCTGCTTTGAGATATAAGTTGTTCAGGCTCATTCAGCTGCTTCATGCTCGCTAGGATGAGTGGAATGGCACCGATCAGAATAAACCCTGCCACGGCAAGGCTGACGATTCCATCAGCTCGTTGCCAATGCAACAGGTAGATTGCCAGCGCCGCGATTAAGATGCCGCAGGAGCTGGCTGCATCGGCGATCGCATGCAACAGCACTCCTCTCACATTCAAGTCATCATGACTATGCTGATGCAACAGTTTTGCGTTGAGGCTATTCACGCTCAGGCCCACAGTAGCGGTGATTAGCATTGGTAAGCTGAGGATTTCGACGGGGGGAGCGCGAAGGGATTCGATCGCTTCATAACCGACCCAAAGGGCGATCGCCACCAAGGCCACACCATTGAGCAAAGCTGCCCAAGTCTCCACGGTTCTATCCTGAACGAGATCAGGCTGAGTTTGTTGCTGACGCTGACTCCACCAAGCTGCGCCCAACGCCAACAACACCGCACCGCAGTCCACAATCAAATGTCCCGCATCGGCAAACAGGGCAACGCTGTGGCTCCAAACCCCAACACCAATTTCTAAAATGGCAAAGCTAAGAACTAAGCCCGCGACCCAGAGTAAGCGCTGGACTTTTTGCTTGGAGAGATCACTCGCAATCAAGGAATGATTACAGGTCTCTCCCTGATGCTCACCATGGGCATGGGTACTGTGGAGATCTCCACTATGGGAACAGGTTTCGGGTACTGGGGTCATAACAGCAGAACAGCGCGGACTGAATCTATCGTAAGGCGCTAAACCAAAGTCAGTCGTTTTTCTAGCAAATCCTCACCTATAGCAACCACCAAAAATGCAAAAGGGCCTTGGCTGCTATAGCCAAGGCCCTTTCTATTGGAACCAAACGTTAGTCCTAGAAATAAACCTAGCCGATCAACGCCTTCGCTTTAGCAACAACGTTAGCCACCGTGAAGCCAAACTCTTCCATAATCTTGCCACCGGGTGCGGAAGCACCGAAGGTATCAACGCCAATGATGTCGCCAGTGTCGCCTGCATACTTGCCCCAACCGTAGGTGGTGCCAGCTTCAACCACTAGACGCTTAACGCCTGCGGGCAGAATGGAAGTGCGATAAGCCTCATCCTGCTCTTCGAACAGCTCGCGGCAGGGCATGGAAACCACACGAATCTTGCCACCCATTTCCTTGGCAGCATTAACGCAGAGGCTGACTTCACTACCCGTCGCCAGCATCACCAAATCAGGTGTGCCATCGCAATCGACGACGGTGTAAGCACCTTTAGCCACACCCTCAATGGAAGAACCGGCCAACTGGGGCAGACCCTGACGAGTCATGGCCATGATGGAAGACTCTTTGCGGCGCTCGATCGCCACCTTATAAGCACCAGAGGTCTCGTTACCATCCGCAGGACGGAAGACCAACAGGTTAGGAATCACGCGCAGGGAAGCAACGGTTTCCACAGGCTGGTGGGTAGGACCATCTTCGCCTAGGGCGATGGAGTCATGGGTCATGACATGGATGACCTGGCACTGGGACAGAGCCGACAGGCGGATGGCACCGCGCATGTAATCAGCAAATACCAGGAAGGTCGCGTCGAAAGGAATCAGGCCGGTGCCATGGAGGGAAATGCCGTTGCAAATCGCGCCCATGCCATGCTCACGCACACCAAAACGTAAGTTACGCCCCCCGTAGGCACCCTTCTGGAAGTCCGTGGAGCACTTCAGGTAGGTGAGGTTTGAGTGGGTCAGGTCAGCAGAACCGCCAACGAGCTCGGGGACTGCTTCGGCGATCGCGTTCAGCGTAATCTCCGAGGTCTTGCGAGTCGCTAAAGGCTTGTCCTCAGGGGTGTAGGTGGGCAGGCACTTCTCCCAACCATCAGGCAACTTGCCGCTGATTTGGCGCTCAAACTCAGCCGCCTCAGCCGCATACTTGCCCTTGTAGGTTGCAAAGGTCTTGTCCCATTCAGCTTCTGCACTGGCACCGCGATCAATCGCCTTGCGCCAGTGAGCCAGCGCGTCGTCAGGCACTTCAAAGGAACCATGCTCCCAACCCAAGTTCTTCTTGGTGGCTTCGATTTCCTCAGCACCTAGGGCTGCACCGTGGATACCGGCGGTACCTTGACGGTTAGGAGAGCCAAAGCCAATGGTGGTGCGAACCTTGATTAAGGTGGGCTGTTCGGTGTTTGCCTTCGCTTCCTTAATTGCTGCTTCGATGGAAGCGGTGTCGGTGTCGCCATTACCTACAACGATGACCTGCCAGCCATAGGCTTCGTAGCGCTTGCCCACATCCTCGGTGAAGGACACAGTGGTGTCGCCATCAATGGAGATGTGGTTATCGTCATAGAGCGCAATCAGCTTGCCCAAGCCCAGGTGACCGGCTAAGGAGCAGGCCTCGCCAGAGATACCTTCCATGTTGCAACCATCACCCATCAACACATAGGTGTAGTGGTCAATGATGCTGCAATCCGGCTTGTTGAATTTAGCCGCGAGGTGAGCTTCAGCCATGGCCAAGCCAACACCGTTGCAAATGCCCTGGCCCAAAGGACCGGTGGTCACTTCCACACCCTTGGTCTCAAAGTTCTCGGGGTGGCCAGGGGTGCGGGAGCCCCACTGACGGAACTGCTTGAGATCTTCCATCGTCACGCTGTCATAGCCCGTCAGGTAGAGCAGGGCGTACTGGAGCATGGAGCCATGACCTGCGGACAGGACAAAGCGATCGCGGTTCACCCAGTTAGGATTCTTGGGGTTGAACTGCATGAACTTGTCCCAGAGGACAAAGCACATGGGGGCTGCACCCATGGGCAGACCGGGGTGGCCAGACTTGGCCTTCTCAACGCCATCGATCGCCAAAAAGCGCACCGAATTAATGCAGAGTTCTTCTAAAGATTGGGTTGCAGCAACCATATTTGTAACTACCTAACGTGATTGGGTGGGTGAGGGGCTTGGGTGCCTTAGGTCGTCTCAGGGAACGCCCCGAGAGAACGCCAGGGATGCCCCGGACCGCGATCGCTCGCGATTGCTTTTTGGCGATTGACGATTCCACACTGAAGCTCAGCAGGAAAACCGCACTAATAATTAAATGTCCTTATGGTCATCATTCCATCGACGGAGATGATGAACAAGTGTGAAGCCGGGAGATTTCTGTAAAATTTGCTTCAGAATTCTATCTTCAGCGAGTCCTGACAGAGTCTTGGCCAGCCTCTCGAACCAGATACAGCCTGTATTCCAGGGCCAAGGTTCGATTGAGCGAGTCTAGACGTAACATTTGTCTGCTGAGCAGGCTCAAAAAGGCTTCAGAGCAGCAAACCTTAGCCAGAATACTTGCGCATGACCAGCGTGACATTGTGGCCCCCAAATCCAAAGGAGTTGGAGATGGCAACATCCACGGTCTGGGCACGGGAGGTGTGGGGGACGTAGTCCAGGTCACACTCTGGGTCCGGAGTTTCGATGTTGATGGTGGGAGGCAGCTGGTCATGGTAAACCGCCAGAGCAGTGGCCACCGCTTCAATGCCACCAGAACCGCCCAGCAAGTGACCGGTCATGGATTTGGTCGAGCTAATGGCGACCTTGCGGGCATTGTCTTCACCCAGGGCCTTTTTAATGGCAGCCGTCTCGGTTTTATCGTTAGCCGGGGTGCTGGTGCCGTGGGCGTTGATGTAGCTGATTTCACTTGGTTTGACACCCGCATCCTCAAGCGCCAACTCAATCGCTCGGGCTGCACCTAAGCCACCGGGCACTGGCAGGGTCATATGGTAAGCATCACAGGTCATGCCATAGCCCACAACCTCTGCATAGATGCGAGCCCCACGCGCCTTGGCATGCTCCAGCTCCTCAAGCACCAGCAGGCCTGCGCCTTCGCCCATGACAAAGCCATCGCGACCCACATCAAAGGGACGGCAAGCATGTTCAGGATCATCATTGCGGCTCGACAAGGCTCGGCAAGCTGCAAATCCGGCCATGCCCAGAGGTGTAATCGCCGCCTCTGTTCCTCCACAAACCATGGCATCGGCATAGTTCCACTTAATTTGCCGAAATGCATCCCCGACGGCATTGGCTCCAGCGGCACAGGCCGTCACCGTGCAAGAGTTAGGCCCCTTAGCTCCAATTTGAATCGCCGTTAGGCCAGCCGCCATATTGGCAATCATCATCGGAATCATAAAGGGGCTACAGCGCGAGGGTCCCTTGTTGAGGTAGATCTTCTGTTGATCTTCCATCACCTTGAGACCGCCTACGCCACTGCCTAGCAGTACGCCAATGCGCTCCGCATTGGAATCATTGATGTCTAGATCGGCATCTTTAACAGCCTGCTTTGCTGCTGCCGCGCCAAATTGAGAGAAGCGGTCCATTCGCTTCGCGTCTTTTCGGTCCATATAGTCTTCTGGCTTAAACCCTTTGACTTCTCCCGCAATGCGGCAAGCATGGGCCGAGGCATCAAAATGGGTAATGAGACCAATGCCATTCCGGCCAGTGGTCAAGCCTTCCCAGTAATCGGCCAGGTTATTGCCAATGGGGGTGATGGCACCCATGCCCGTGATGACCACGCGGCGAGCAGCAGAATCAGTCATAGGGTTCTCAGTCAAACCAAATAGGAGCTTGGAAAGGGCCTGTTCAAATCCTTCAGAAACAATATTCGCGATCGCCAGCCTTGCCTTAGTCATTTCAGTTGGTCAATCAACCGAAGCAAGGCCAGTCAGGGATTAAAGTCGCAGAGTATGGTTCAGATCAACAGACCGCAGGCTTAAAAACTAAAAAGCTGAGGAAGGCCTCAGCTTGACAGCCTTGTGAGCTGTCTCAACCAAGTTGTTGGTACACAACAGCTTGGTTGAGGAAATTAAAGCAACATAGAAAAAGAAAGGGAAAAATCAAGCTTGAGGGCCTAACTTCATCCGCACAGCCTTTTATGGCTCGAGTTCAGTTCTATGGCAGCTTATTGACTAGGCCTTTTCTTCAATGAAGTTAACGGCGTCTTGGACCGTAGCGATCCCTTCAGCTGCTTCATCAGGAATTTCAATCTCGAACTCTTCTTCCAGAGCCATCACTAGCTCAACAGTGTCAAGGGAGTCGGCACCAAGGTCATTGGCGAAGCTTGCTTCGGCCTTGACCTCTTCAAGATCGACGCTGAGTTGTTCAGCGACAATCTTTTGCACTTTTGACAGGGTTTCCTCTTTGCTCATAAACCTCAATTCCTTTGCGGTACCGGCGTCATGCTTTATCAGCATTTAGGCATTGGTTCATCTTATCGGCAAAGGGTCATTCCGCTTTAGATCTTCTTTAGAATTAGTCCCAGAGCGGAGTTCCAGGGGGCTTAATCCCAACCGGCAATGTCCTTCTGGATAGACGCTAGGCAATGGCTTGAATTGAAAAAGGGATCGCTTTCTATCGTTCTATACCCCAATTCTCCGAATAGCCCTAGGGACGGGATTTCGAGCGATTATTACGATGTTTAAAGTTTTAATTAGGCGATCGCAGGCCGACGAAATCCCTGGGGTAGACTTGGGCTAATCCTGATAAAAACATCGTCGGTCTAGTGGACCTGATGTTCGGCTCATCAGCGTTTCCCATAACGTCTAGTTTTGGGGATAGCGTTAGCCGAATTTTTTAGGCGCAGCGGAATCATTCTTGGTATTGCTGCTTTATTCGCATGTGAGTCCTTAATCTGGAGCCACGAAATTCATATGTCTCATAAGGTCAAAATTTACGATACCTGTATTGGTTGTACCCAGTGCGTTCGCGCTTGTCCTACGGACGTGCTCGAAATGGTGCCCTGGGATGGCTGCCGTGCAGGCCAAATTGCCTCCTCGCCTCGCACAGAAGATTGTGTGGGTTGTAAGCGTTGTGAAACCGCTTGCCCCACCGATTTCCTGAGCGTTCGGGTTTACCTAGGCGCTGAGACCACTCGCAGCATGGGCTTGGCTTACTAAATCCTTCTAGGATTTTTTAACCTGGCTTTTGCTTCTCGGAAGGGTTGAGAGTCTTCATTGATGACTCTCAACCCTTTTGCTGTTTCTAGGCGAGCTAACGGCCTGGATGATGAGAGAAGCAGATCCGAAATTGGCTAGTATAATTTCTTCGTCTTCGGCCTTCGGCTGCGAAAGGAGTTCATTGTTATGTGTGGCATCGTTGGCTATGTGGGTCCCCAGGCTGCAACTGGGATCCTGATTGATGGACTCCGCAAGCTGGAATATCGAGGCTACGACTCCGCTGGTATTGCAACGATCGCGGAAAACACCTTGGAGCGAGTTCGAGCCAAGGGTAAGTTGATCAACTTGGAAGAAAAGCTCAAAGACCAAGAGCATTCCGCACAAATTGGCATTGGCCACACCCGCTGGGCCACCCACGGTAAGCCAGAAGAACACAATGCCCACCCCCACTTTGGGACCGAAAGTCGCATTGGCGTCGTGCAAAACGGCATTGTGGAAAACTACCGTGAATTGCGGGAAGAACTTCAGGCTCTGGGGCGGGAATTTGTATCTGAGACGGATACCGAAGTCATTCCAAACTTAATTGAAGTCGTCCTCGGCGAGATGACCCAGGGGGGAGAGCTGGAGCAATTTGACTCTCCCCTAACAGAGGCCACCCGTCGCGTGGTCAATCGTCTGGAGGGGGGCTTTGCGATCGCCGTCCTCTGCGCTGACTACCCCGACGAACTGGTCACGGCTCGTCAGCAGGCTCCCTTGGTCATCGGCTTCGGTCAAGGCGAGTTCTTCTGCGCCTCCGATACCCCAGCCCTGCTCAACCACACTCGCGCAGTGCTCAACCTGGGCAACGGTGAGATGGCCACCCTCACGCCCCTGGGCATCTCTCTAATTGACTTTGAAGGCAAACGCCTGCGTCGCCAGCCCCGCCTGCTAACCGGCACCCAGGACACTGCCGACAAGCAGGGCTACAAGCACTTCATGCTCAAGGAAATCCATGAGCAGCCCAGTGTCATCCGCGCCTGCCTAGAAGCCTATTTGCCCGCAGAGCATCAATCTGCCATCAATCCAGGCAATCTCGAAGACCCTGCGGTCCCGCCTCACCAATCTCCAGTCAAGCTCAACCTCCCGGCAGAGTTGTATGACAACCTAGAACAGATCAAAATCTTGGCCTGTGGCACCAGTTGGCATGCCAGCCTCGTCGGCGGCTACTTGCTAGAGCAATTAGCTGGAATTCCCACCGTGGTTCACTACGCCTCGGAGTTTCGCTATGCTCCCCCGCCACTCCAACCCAATACTCTGACCATCGGCGTGACCCAATCTGGCGAAACCGCCGACACCCTGGCAGCTCTGGAGATGGAAGTTGCCCGTCGCAATGAAAAAGGCGGAGCCTTTGCTCCTCGCCTGCTCGGCATCACTAATCGCCCGGAATGCAGTCTGGCCCATCTGACGCCCCATCTGATCACCACCCCGGCAGGCATTGAGGTAGGGGTTGCAGCCACTAAGACCTTCATTGGTCAGCTCATGGCCTTCTACTTCCTCGCCTTAGACCTCGCCCACCTGCGCAATTCTTCTTCTGCTGAGACCTTGCAAGCCTTGATCACGGGGTTAAACCAGCTGCCAGCACAAATCGAGAATATCTTGCAGACCCAAGATGATGCGATCGCAGCCCTAGCCCAGGACTTCACCGAAACCCAAGACTTCATTTTTGTGGGTCGTGGCATCAACTTCCCCATTGCCTTAGAAGGTGCTTTGAAGCTTAAAGAGATTAGCTACATCCATGCAGAGGGCTATCCCGCTGGGGAAATGAAGCATGGTCCCATTGCTTTGCTAGATGCCAAAGTGCCCGTGGTGGCGATCGCCATGCCTGGCAATGTTTACGACAAAGTCCTCTCCAACGCCCAGGAAGCCAAAGCCCGTGATGCCCGACTGATCGGCATCCTTCCTAGCAACAGCAATGCCGACTTCTTCGACAATGTGCTTGAAGTTCCAGCCGTCGACGAGCTGCTATCCCCCGTCTTATCGGTCATCCCATTGCAGCTCTTGTCTTACCACATTGCTGCTAGACGCGGCCTAGACGTGGATCAGCCTCGCAACCTTGCCAAAAGCGTAACAGTCGAGTAATCCGTTCCAAATGATACGATTGCCCCAAGGTATCTGCTGAATCGAATGATCGGAGATTAGGAGTTACCGATTGCCAAAAAATTGGCAACTGCTTTTCGAAGATCTACTGGTGAGTCAGCTTCTCTATCGTCTATATGCGCCTTAAGCTTCCCCTAAAACAATGGCTATTTTCAAAACTTGAGCGTTTATCCAAGTTCAGCCTATTGCAAATGCTGGTTCGCCGAGATCTAGAGGCCCGCTACAAGGGCTCCATGCTCGGAAATCTCTGGCCCTTACTTAACCAGATTTCTCAACTATTGATTTACACCTATGTGTTTTCAATCGTTTTGCGGGTCAAGCTTCCGGTTCAGGGTCAAAGTCCCCAAGCCATGATGTTGGCCTCTCGCGGCTTTGACCCCGATAGCACTCTCCTATTTGGTCTATGGCTCTTCGCCGCCCTCGTACCTTGGATTGCTTTTTCCACCAGCGTCACCCAGGCATCTAATGCCGTAGTGGGACAGGTGAACCTCGTCAAGAAGGTGGTTTTCCCCCTAAGCTTGCTACCGCTAGTTCCCGTTTTCTCCGCCTTAATTGAAAGTGCGTTTGGGTTAGCCGTACTGATCGTATTGCTAGCCTTCCTCACCCACAGTCTGCCTTGGCAACTCGCATTACTGCCATTAGTTTGGGGAATGCAAATGATGCTGACAGCTGGCCTTTGTTATATCGTGGCCGGTTTGACTGTATTTATTCGCGACATTGCCCAAAGTGTCGGCATTATCTTAAACCTACTTTTCTATTTAACCCCTGTTGTATATGGACCCGAGAAGCTTGGCAGCTTTGAGCATTGGGTCATGATGTTCAATCCCTTGGCCACCATTACGGCGTTATACCGTGATCTTGTCTTTTGGGGAAGTACTGAGACCCTGGAGACCTATGGTTTCAGCCTATTCATCATTAGCTTAGTTGTCTTTCTCTTGGGACGATTCATTTATCGAAAGCTCACTCCTGCTTTTGCAGACGTTCTCTAGCTTGTTTGTTTAGCCATCAACCGTAAAGCGATATCGTCATGTCTGAACAAACCTATGCGATTGAAGTCTCTGATGTGTCTAAGGGATATAAGCGCTATTCCCATCCCACAGACCGTTTAAAGGAGATTCTATTACCCGGCAAAAATCGAGCGGAAGAGTTTTGGGCGCTTCGCGACATCAACTTGAGCGTTGCTCGGGGAGAAACCTTAGGAATCATTGGCCAAAATGGCTCAGGTAAAAGCACACTCCTGCAAATCATTGCAGGAACCCTAACCCCCACCCAAGGTCAGGTCAAAACATCAGGTCGTGTTGCGGCATTGCTCGAACTCGGTAGTGGCTTTAACCCTGAGTTTACGGGCCGCCAAAATGTCTTCTTTAATGGCCAGATTCTGGGCCTCGCGCGGGAGGATATTGCTCAAAAATTTGAGCGTATTGCAGCATTTGCTGAGATTGGGGACTTTATGGATGAGCCGGTCAAAACATATTCCAGCGGTATGTTTGTCCGCCTTGCCTTTGCCGTAGCCATCAATGTTGAGCCTGAAATTTTAATTGTGGATGAGGCTCTGGCTGTCGGAGATGGAATTTTTGTCCACCGTTGCATGGCCAAAATCAAAGACTTCCAAGCCGCAGGGGGGACAATCCTGTTTGTGTCCCATGATGTGGGTTCAGTCTCTCGACTCTGTTCCAAGGCTATTTGGATTAATGGAGGCAAGATTGTTGAACAGGGTTTGCCTGCAGATATCTGTAAGCATTACCAAGCCTGGGTATATCAAAGAGTTAATCAGCAATATCAGTCGCAACCGGAAGAAATCGAAAATAATGTTTTACCGAGTGAAGTCCCCTCCTCCGAAGTAGAAACTCCTCCCCCACCTGTGGAAGTCACACAGAAAGGAGACATAGAAGTTGATGCATTAACACGCAGCGGCATCAACCTATTTACCAACGCAGAATTTCAAGCTCTTAAAGAATGCGAGCGTTTTGGATCGGGTCGAGGAGAAGTACTATCTGTCAGAGTTTTGGACTCAGATCGGGTCCCTTTACCCTTTGCAGAGCCAGGGAAAGTGGTCATTGTGGAGGTAACGGTCACCCGCCATAGCGCGATCAAACATCCCCATGTGGGTATCGCTCTCTTAGACCGCCTCAGAACCGTATTGTCTGGTTGGAGTACCGATCTACTCGATCACCACTTTTCCCAGCAATGGGTTGAGGTTTCTCCGACAGGAACATCCAAGATCGAACTTGAATTTTCGTGGCCTTATCTTGCGACAGGCACCTATGCTTTAGATATTGCATTTGGAGATGGCTCTCACGAGAACCTAGAAATGCTGGACTGGATTCAAAATGCAGTCTCTATTCAAGCAGTCGCTCCGGAGTTTGTTCATGGGCTATTTCAAGTAGAGAAGCGAAAAGCTCGAATATTGTGACGGCTTCATCGGTTCTAAAGTTGTTAATTTTGTAGACTCAAGGTTTAGATTTCAGGTGATTGATTCTAATAATCCTAAAATTGACGTTCACGAGCTGATGGAACAGGTCCGTCTCGAAGTTGAGCGTTGCAACAAACTTCAGGAGCAAGTGCCAGCAGTCGAGAAATCGAAACGGGAATATAGAAAACACTTAGACAGGCTAGAACGCATTGAAGCCGTCGTAGATGATGCTAGGTTTCAGTCCCAGGCCTCTCTGCAATGGCCAGCAAAGTTTTCTCGCTTTCCCTTCTCTCTAAGCCTGAAGCTCCAAGATTTTGTAATACGATGTTTTCGGTTTCTCTTCAAGAAGCAAACCGTTATAAATTCAGACTTTGTCATTGCCTTAAAGGAGCTGCTTAGACTACTCAAGGATGATCAACTTGAAAAGGTTGGTTTAGGCAATGAGCTAGATGAACAATCGCTTCAGTTTGAGACAGCATCGCTGCAACTTAAAGAAATAGAAGAGCGCCTTTGGCAACTCGAAAGTCACATATCAGAGACCCAGCGAGCTTCGAATTCATACAAGCAAGCTTTAGACAAAAAAGAACAAGCCATTGATGCAAAACAAAAAGCCTTGAGCGAAAAGGAACAAGCTATTGAAAGCTCACTCAATGCTCTTATACAACGAACGGTAGGCGTAGAAGAGAACCTTTTAGCAATTGGTCAACGGCTAAATCTGTCTTTGGAAGGTGAGCAAACATCACTAGCCAGAGTAGAGGCTGGGGAAAGTAAGCTAGCTCAAGTCGAGCAGCATCTCCTGGCGATTGGCCAACGGCTACATCTTGCTTTGGAGGCTGAACAGGCGGGTTTAACGCGAATAGAAGTTTTAGAAGCCAAATTGTTTGAACTCTCTGAAACAAGCAGTACTCGAGAACAGATATTTCAGGGCTTAAGAAACAGTCAGAATGAAGCGAGTCACCTGCTCACTACAACGTCAGAGCGGCATATTCAAGATCTCAGCTACTGCAAGCAATCCTTGGCTCATCAGCAACAGCAGTTAACGATTTTACTAAAGCAGTTGGTTTCCCCTTCTTCTCGAAAAGATTCGGAAGTTCTAGAGGAAGTAGAACATGTAGCAGAGCATCACTTAGATGCTTTCTATTCTGCTTTTGAAGAAAAGTTTCGAGGAAAACGCGAGGACGTTCTAGAGCGTCTAAAAGTTTATTTGCCCATTCTTGAACAATCTAATTTATCTACAGAGCAAGATACCGTTATAGACCTAGGATGTGGAAGAGGAGAATGGCTAGAACTTTTAAGCCAGCACAATTACAAATCTGTCACTGGTGTGGATATTAATCATGCCTTCTTAGCCCAATGTAGAGCCCGTTCATTAACTGTCATTGAATCAGATGCCATTGATTATCTATCTTCTGTAGAAGAATCTACTCTAGGAGGCATCATGGGGTTTCATTTGGTTGAGCACCTTCCATTCCCAGCATTGATTAAGTGTCTCGATTATTCGCTGAAGGCATTAAAGCCAGGGGGAATAACTATTTTTGAGACACCTAACCCAGCAAACTTGCTCGTGGGAAGTTGTTCATTTTATCTAGATCCGACCCACCGGAATCCTCTACCCAGCCCGATGATGGCATTTCTGCTGGAGTCACGAGGATTCGTCAATGTTCAAATATTGAATTTAAATCAATCTCCGAAGCCCACTTGGTTAAGGGAAGAGAATGAATTAGATCAACGCCTAGGAGAATTACTTTACGGCCCACAAGACTATGCAGTAGTGGGGTATAAGGCATGAGTAGAATTGCGATCGTTATTCCTTGGTTTGGTGAATCTTTGAAAGGAGGTGCAGAGCAACATGGCTGGCAAGTCTCTAACCGTTTAGCAGCGAGAGGGCATGAGGTAGAAGTCTTAACGACTTGCTGCGAAACCTTCCAAAAGGATTGGTCGCAAAATCATGTCAAGCCTGGCGTCAGTCAGCAGGGGCATCTAAAGGTTCGCCGATTTGCTGTGATGGCTCGAAATGACTCACAGTTTAATGCTGCTAATGCTCAATTAATGCAAACCCCTAAGGCTGACTTAAAGCCGGGTGTCTCTCCTGTATCTCCTGAGTTTTCAAATTATTTTGTATCTGAGAACATCAATTCTCCAAAACTTCTTAAGTACCTAAAAAAGAATTCAGAAGCCTATGATGCATTCTTATTTTTACCCTACTTATATGGCCCGATTCTTCAAGGACTTTCTTTAGTCAAGCAACGTGCTTTTTTACAGCCTTGCTTGCATGACGAGTCCTACGCCTATTTGCCCCATGTCTCTGACATTTTCCATGCTGCGAAAGGATTACTATTTATTAGTGACGGTGAAGCACAACTTGCAAGACAACTGTATGGACCAGGTATTACTTTAAAGAGCTTCACCACTGGAGCAGGAATAGAAGCTGGGCTGCACTTTGACTCGAATTTAGCAGAAGTAAAGGGCTTCGAGACCACAACATCGCGTTTCATTCTTTGCTTAGGACGACGAGACAGTACTAAAAACACCGATTTGCTGATGCGTGCCTTCTCTGAATATAGGAGAGCGCATCCAGAGTCTGATTTGAAGCTTGTTCTAGCAGGACCTGGAGTACTCCCTCAGATAGAAGGGAATACCCCAGACATTATTGATTTAGAGCTCGTTAGTGAGTCAGAGAAAGAAGCTCTTCTATCTCGCTGCTTAGCCTTATTTCAGCCGAGCAAAAATGAAAGCTACTCTCGCGTCATGATGGAAGCTTGGTTCTACCAGCGTCCAGTCGTTGTCCATCGGGATTGTCTGGCCACAGCTTTAGCAGTCAAGAACTCTCAAGGAGGCTGGCTGGCTGGAACGGAAGCAGAGTGGGCGGAGCAGTTTGAGCACATCGATCATGTGGCAGAAGCAGAATGCGTCGCCTATGGCCGTCGAGGCCAAGAGTATGCAGCGGAGAATGCAGACTGGGAAAAGGTTCTGGGACGTTATGAAAAAGCCCTGGGTATATCACCGGCAGAGTCTGAAAGTGGGGCTTCAGAAGGGTTATCTCAACACAAGCCGTTAACAGGCAAAGCTTCGTCAGGAATAGTCAGGGGCTCTATTCTTCAAAGAGTACAAGCAATGCTGGCACAGGGGCCGCAGCCAGAATCCTCGGCAAAGCGATCCAAGAAGGTTGAGATCCACCAACTCCTGCCTGGCTTTGCTTATGGAGATGCTATCTCAAATCAAGCATTAGCCATTCGGGATTATTTACGTCAACGAGGCTACCACTCTGACATTTATGTCTTATTTTTAGATGAACGGTTGACCCATGAGGCTCACGTCTTTTCTGCTGAATCTTTTTCAAAGAATGCCTGTCTGATATATCACCATTCAATTGGTTCAGATTTAACAGCTTATGCAGTGAGCCATCCATCCAAAAAGTGCTTAATCTATCACAACATCACACCGGCTCATTTCTTTGAGAAGTATGATCCTAACTTTGCATTAATTTTAGAGGAAGGGCGTCGTGATTTAGCTCAACTCTCTAGCCATTTTTCTATCACGGTAGGCGATTCTCAATACAATTCTGACGAGTTGATTGAGTCAGGTTTCTTAGGCTCTGATGTTTTACCTATCATTGTCAATCCCCGGAAATGGGATATGAAGCCAGATCCGGCTTGGATGGAAAAACTTCAAGACGGTAGAAGCAATATTCTGTTCGTTGGCAGGGTTGCACCGAACAAATGCCAGGATGATCTCCTCAAAGCATTTGCTTTATATCTTAAGTTCGATCCCGAAGCTCGCCTCGTACTCGTAGGTAGATATAGAGAGGAGGATCCTTTTTACGATGAATTGTTTGAATGGATGATTGAGCTGGGCATTCGCCCCAATGTTCTATTTACAGGACATGTAGAAGAAGCCGAGCTTTTAGCCTGCTATCGAACAGCTCACTTATTTTGGTCGATGAGTGAGCATGAAGGATTTGGAGTCCCCTTAGTGGAGTCTATGTGGTTCGATATTCCCGTCTTAGCCTATAAGAGCAGTGCGGTCCCTGAAACCCTGGGCCATGGGGGGGTCTTGTTTGAGCATAAACAGGATTTGCTTAGCGTTGCAGCCCTTGCACACTTGATGGTCAAGGATAATAAGTTGCGATCGCAAGTCATTGAAGCTCAGCATGACCAGCGTGAAAGATTTCTTCTCGCGCAGGTTCGGTATAAACTTGATGAGCTAGTAGAGCGCATCACAACTTGAGTAAACAATCGGATTTGATTGCTTTATCAGTGGGACATCATGAATTATTTCCAAAGAGCAGTTCGAAAGTTAAACACAACACTTTCAGCCGAACAGAAGCCGCTTGAGGATTCAAGCAGTGCTAACTCTAATAGTCCAGAGAAGCTGAATGCTGACGCTCTTTTCCCATTACGTCCTGGCTTACCTCTACCTGGGAATTTAACAGAGGAAGAACTCTTCAGTTTTTTGGAGTCCGTTTGTCCAGAGGATGCTCCAAAAGAAGAAATGGCAGGTTACTGTCGCCAAGACTTCAGGCGTTTTGTCTATACTTGGGGATTGGCTCAAGGCATCAATGGGACAGCATTGGAACTCGGTGCGAACCCTTATTTCACGACGATGCTGCTGAAACGCTTTACAGACCTCGATCTAGAATTTGGGAACTACTTCGGTCCTCATTGTGAATCACTGATCAAGCAAGCAGTCACATTTGTAGAGGCAGGAGAACCTCAACGGCTCGAATTGACATCTCACCATTTTAATATTGAAGAAGAGCCTTTCCCGTTCGAATCTGAACAGTTTGACCTCGTATTATGCTGCGAAATCATCGAACATCTGTTGATGGATCCTGCTGCTGTCATTCGGAAAATTAAAAGAGTTCTCAAGCCAGGAGGGACTCTAATTCTCACGACACCCAACGTGAGTCGGCTAGAGAATGTTTCGCGTATGGTATCAGGCACAAATATCTATGATCCGTATTCTGGATATGGCCCCTATGGTCGGCATAATCGCGAGTACAACAAGCACGAGCTTCACCTTTTACTAACTTATTTAGGGTTTGAGATTTCGGCAATGTTTACAGCAGATGTTCATGCTAATGCTGTCGATGCAGATGTAAATCTACCTATTTACTCTGAATTATTGAAGCATCGAGAGCAGGATCTTGGACAATATATTTTTGTGAAAGCAGTTAATGTTTCCCCAGGCGGGCAAAAGAAACCTGCTTTCCTATATCGAAGCTGTCCTGAAGGTGAAATTGAGTGAAGTTAAAAGTCGCGTTTGTAATTCAACGCTATGGCGTTGAGGTGAATGGCGGGGCTGAAGTGTTATGCCGTGCTGTGGCTGAGCATATGGCAGCCTCTTGTTGGGATATAGATGTTTTAACGACCTGTGCTTTAGATTATTCCGAGTGGGCCGATCACTATAAGCCCGGTAAATCAAAGATTTCAGGTGTGACGGTACGGCGGTTTACGGTTCCGATGCCAAGGGAAACTGCTTCGTTTAATCTGTTTTGCGATGAGGTATCACAAAACATTGAGACGTCTACGATTACTCGCCAAGAAGAATGGATGAAGGCTCAAGGGCCAATTTCTCCTGGACTTCAAGACTATGTACTCAATCATCAAGACGAGTACGATGTTTTTATTTTCTTCAATTACTTATATGCGACGACTTACTTCACCTTGCCGCTGGTTGCACATAAGAGTTATTTAGTGCCCTTCGCTCACGATGAATGGCCCATCTATCTCGGTATTTGGAAAGAGTTTTTTAAGCTGCCTAAGGGATTCATTTTTAGTGCTGTAGAAGAGCAGCTATTTTTGCAGAATAAATTCGAAGACGTTGATTTTGATGGCCCCGTTTGTGGCATGGCTGTCAATCCTCCTGGCGCCGTTCATCCTGAAGCGTTTCGCCGGAACCATGGAATTTACGGTCCGTTCTTGCTTTATGTCGGCCGTGTCGATCCATCTAAAGGCTGCTCCAAACTTTTTGAAGATTTCTTGGCGCTGCGCGAGAGCCAATCTATTTCGATGAAGCTAGTGGTTTTGGGCAAGGCGATGATGGAGATTCCAGCCCATCCAGACATTATCGCTTTGGGCTATGTCGAAGAGCAGACGAAGTGGGATGCCATGGCTGCATGTGACTGGTTGGTCATGCCTTCTCCCCACGAGAGTCTCTCGATTGTTCTTTTAGAGGCTTGGTCTCTGCAAAAGCCAGTGTTGGTGAATCGGGATTGTGCGGTCTTAGTGGGGCAATGCGATCGCTCCCATGGAGGGCTGTGGTTTTCAGAGAAAGAGGAGCTTGCAGCAATATTGAAACTGGTATCTTCGCAAGTTCGAAATCAACTGGGCGCTCAAGGTCAACAGTATGTTGAAGCCAACTACACCTGGGCAAGCATTGAACAAAAGTACTTGGACACCATTGACCCCTAGGGAAAACCGATTGCCGTCCAACCTCCACATGCCCCTAGGAAAGCATAATGTTTGAGTCAGAGGCACTGAAAGGAAACGGCATACAATTTAGGAAGATTGATCCAGGTTGAAATGACTTAAATCATTGGACATTGAAGCCATATAATCTGATCCTGAGTTGTCAGGGGAAGCCTTGACCGCAGGCAAAATGCAGTTGTCTTTTGCTTTCTCTCACCAATACTTTAGTACTTATTCCAATGTCAGTGACCAAACGAGCCTTAATTACAGGACTGACAGGCCAAGACGGCTCTTATTTGGCCGAGCTCTTGCTTGAGAAAGGCTACGAAGTCTACGGATTGGTGAGGCGGTCAAGTACCTCAAGCCTGAGTCGGATTGCTCATTTTGCGGATCGGGTCCATGTCGTGCCTGGCGACCTGCTCGACCAATGTTCCTTAATGGATGTGATTGCCGAGACTCAGCCCGATGAGATCTACAACCTCGCTTCTCAAAGCTACGTGCCTCTGTCCTGGACACAACCTGCCTTGACGGCAGAATATACAGCTTTAGGGGTATCCCGTTTACTGGAAGCCATTCGACGCTGCCAGCCTAAAGCCCGTTTTTATCAGGCCTCCAGTAGTGAGGTGTTTGGTCAACCCGATGAGTCTCCCCAGTCAGAGAAGACTGCCTTCCGTCCCCGTAATCCCTATGGGACAGCCAAAGCCTATGCCCACTGGATGACGACCAACTATCGTGAAAAGTATGGTCTGTACGCCTGCTGCGGCATTACCTACACCCACGAGTCTCCTCGTCGAGGTGCGGAATTCGTGTTTCGCAAGATTACCCGCACTGCAGCACAGATCAAGCTGGGGTTGGCTTCAGAGCTGCGCTTGGGCAACTTAGAAGCCAAGCGGGACTGGTGCCATGCGGAAGATGTTGTCTCAGCCATGTGGATGATGCTGCAACAGGAGACCCCTGGGGACTACGTCATTGCCAGTGGTCAAACCTATGCTGTTCGGGAGCTGGTTGAGTTTGCGTTTCGCTACTTAGATTTGGACTGGGAAAAGTACGTGAGCGTCGCACCAGAGTTTTATCGCCCCAATGAGGCCGTTGAGCTCGTGGGAGATGTGACTCAGATTAAAACGGACATGGGCTGGGAACCAAAGTATAGTTTCCAACAACTAGTTGAGCTGATGGTGGACTACGATATGGAACAACTCAAGGCTGCAAAAGAGTGAGTTTGTCCGCTAGGAGAATCATTGCCCTGTGTTAAAGGCGCTGATTGATGTGACGCCAGTGACCCCCTATCCCAGTGGGGTCGGTCTTTATGTAATCAACTTGGTGCGAGCCTTAGAGGCGATCGCGGCCGAGTCTGTCGAGCCTGGCTATACCGTGGAAACTCTTTTTCAACCTGGGTTGAAGAACTGGTTGATGCGTCGGCCTTCGGTTCCCAATGTGAGCTGTGGAAAGCATCCCTGTCATGTTTGGGACCTACCGGTTCGTCTATCCACCCCATTGCTCGCAGGCGCTTACAATGCACCGCCGTTGCAGCATTTATTGACCTCCCATATAGATCGCCGCTTCGACCAAGCTGGGATTATTCACGGTACAAATTATTCGGTTTGTCCTTCTCGTAAGGCCAAAACCGTGATGAATATCTACGACTTGACCTTCATTCGGTATCCCGAGTTTGTCGACAATGTGGTCAAGACCTATCGAGCCCAGGTAGAGCGTTGTCTCAGCTGGACGGACCTAGTCATCACGATTTCTGAGAGTTCCAAGCGAGACATCGTTGAGTACCTGGGGGTCGATGCAGATAAAGTTTGGGTGACTCCGCTGGCCAGCCAATATGCCCCAGCAGCTTGTTCCATTCCCTCTGCCCTGGAGATGAAGGTGGGTTTAGGGCAAGAAGTTGGGGTCGCAGCGGGCAATCACATTCGACGCTCTCAGATCGCCGAGGGCTTTCAGGGCGGCTCAGCTGGACGGATGCCCCTAGCCACTCCGGTGGGGGTCAGTTCACGTCCTGCAGCCGGTGAGGTGCGTACGATTCGCTACGGTGAAACCGATAGAATCCTGGATGACCTAGCGAAGTCAAGTTCCTATGATAGGAAGAAGCCTTTTTTACTCTTCGTGAGTACAATCGAGCCTCGCAAGAATATCAACAACCTAGTGGAAGCTTTTAATCGCCTCAAGTCTGACCATGGCGTGGATCACGATCTACTGCTCGTTGGCAAGAAGGGCTGGCACTATGAGCCCATTTTTGAAGCGATCGCTCGCTCCCCTTGGCGTGACAATATTCATCACTTAAATTATCTGGGTGATCGCCAGGTTCAAGCCCTTTATTCCAAAGCGGATGTCTTTGTCTACCCCTCTTTCTACGAGGGATTTGGACTACCTGTCTTAGAAGCCATGACCCTAGGGGCTCCAGTCGTCACCTCAAACGTCTCTTCTCTGCCCGAGGTCGCCGGAGATGCAGCTCTCTATGCTAATCCCAACGTGCCGGCAGAAATAGCAGAGCAGATTTGGCAGCTGATTGACAGTTCAGCCCTACGGGAAAACTTGATTGAAAAGGGATATGCCCAGGCAGCACAGTTCTCCTGGCGCAGAACCGCAGAAGAAACTCTTAAGGCTTACCGGAGCCTGCTCTAGCTTGGCCACAATGACTCCCCAGCGCAGTATTCCGAGGTTCAGTGTAATTACCCCTTCATTCCGCCAAGGGGAATTTATTGAACGCACTATTCTGAGTGTCCTAGCCCAGCAGAACGTGACCTTCGACTACGTGGTGTGCGACGGAGGGAGTAGTGACGGCACAGTCGAGATTTTGCAGCGCTATGGCGATCGCCTGCGCTGGATTTCCGAACCGGACCAGGGCCAAGCCGATGCGATCAACAAGGGCATTGCCATGACCCAAGGAGATATCATCGCCTGGATCAACTCCGATGATCTTTACTATCCCCAAGCCTTCGAGCAGGTGCAGGCTTTTTTCGATGCCCATGACGACGTAGACGTAGTCTACGGACAGGCCAAATGGGTCGATGAGGCAGACCATATTATTGAGCCATTTCCCACAGAGAAATGGAGCTACCGACGCCTTCAGCAAACCTGTTTTCTCTGTCAACCAGCCGTCTTCTTTCGTCGACGACTGATCGAGCAACTCGGCGCCTTAAACGTTTCGCTGCACTACTGCCTCGATTACGAGCTGTGGCTTCGCTATGGTCAGAAAGTGCGCTTCCATTATTTACCAGTGCCCCTAGCCGCCTCCCGCCTCCATGAGGAGAATAAAACCCTAGGGCAAGCAGTCTCGATGCACCAAGAGGTGTTAGAGATGCTCCAAAGTAAGTTTAATCGGGTGCCCGAGAGCTGGGTTTTGGGCTATGCCCTAACCAAGGTGGAACAAGACACTCAAATCAGTCGCTTTGACGATGCCCAGTTTTGGTCTTTTGCAGGCCAATTGCTCTGGACCAGCGGGGTCGAACTATTAAGATGGCGACGCTGGATTTGGCCCACGACGCTAATTAAGATGCTGGGTTGGATTGCGCTGCCCAATTTGGCTTGGTTCCGTCGCCGCAAGTTACTCCATCGTCCCGCCCAGGTCCTGACGGTCTGGCAAGATGGCTTACCCACCAAAGGCAGAAATCTCCAGGAAAGATAGATGCAGTGCCCCATCCTTCACCCAGGAGCCAGCAAATATCCCTGAAGGAGAGATTACTAGTTGAGCAAATATGGACCTGGCTGGATCACTGCACAGCCACAGCTCAGCTATTTTTACTTATCGCAACAATAAATGTCGTTATTGATACAACAACAGCGTCCTATTCTGGCTGCACAGTTGATCAGTAAGATGGAGGCGGCTTTCGAGCCGAGGAAATCTCATGGGTACAGCTCGCCGTGGTGCAGATATTTCGCAAGATTAATCGTCTTCTGGATAGTCGTGATCGCCTAGAGTTCCTATTCATCGTTGCGCTCACCCTCATCGGTGCGATTGTCGAAACCTTAGGGGTGGGCGTTATCCCCTCCTTCGTGGGCTTGCTCGGTAGTGCTAAGGCAGTGCGCGAAGTCGGCGTCGTGGGCTGGGCTTATAATTTCGCAGGATTTGAGGACTACCGCACCTTCGTGCAATGGGCCTGCGTGGCTCTCATGGGTCTCTATATTGGCAAAAACGGTTATTTGGCTTGGTTGGGATATCTGCAAACCCAGTTCATCTACCGCAAGCAAAGCAAAGTTTCCCAGCAACTCTTATCTCAATACTTACAGCAGCCTTATCCATTTCACCTCAAGCGCAACACAGCGGATCTGCTACGCAATATCAACGTAGAGATCCCCAATTTATTCAACGAAGTCATGCGCGACGTCATGATTTTGTTGACCGAGTCTTTAATTGCCATCTGCATCTCCCTGCTGTTGCTAGCAGCAGAACCGATCTCCTCATTGATCGCAGTCACGCTTTTGGGGGTCGCTATGCTCGTGTTTTATCACGGTTTTCGGCGACGTATTGAGCTCTGGGGCCGCCGCCAACATCGCCACATTGGCCGCATGATCCAGTGGGTCAACCAGGGTCTAGGCAGCATCAAAGAGACCAAAGTTCTTGGCCGGGAGCCTTACTTTTTAGAGCGCTATGGGTTCCATGTTGAGCGCTATACCCAAGCGACCCAGCGCATCCAATTCGTCAATAAGCTACCCCGCCTATTCATCGAAACCCTCGCCGTCGTCTGTCTGCTTGTGGTTCTGGTGGTGGACTTAACCCAGGGACGTCGACCCCGGTCATTGCTTTTATTGCTCACCCTGTTTGCCGCCGCCGCATTCCGGCTAATGATGTCTCTGAACCGCATTGTGGCTGCGGTTACGACGATCCGTTTCTATAGCAAAGCACTAGATGCGGTTCACGCCGATATCACCGCCATTCCCCAAGACGAGAACTTTCTAGCGCGCTACGAGAGTTTGCCAGCCTACATACAACCCCGAAGCCTCCAGGAATCGATTGTTTTAGACCAGGTGAGCTATGTCTATCCGGACTCTAAAAGCCTGTCTTTGAATTCGGTCTCGCTGGAACTGAAACGGGGTGAAGCCATTGGCCTAGCAGGACCTTCCGGAGCAGGCAAAACCACCTTAGTGGATCTATTACTGGGACTGCTCCAACCCATGGCGGGACAGATTCTGGTTGACGGACAAACCATCGACAAGAATTTGTTGGCTTGGCAACAACAGGTCGGCTATATTCCGCAGCAGGTCTATCTCTCAGACGATACAATTCGCCGCAATGTCGCCTTTGGACTGGCAGATTCCACCATTGATGACAATCGAGTCTGGCAGGTTCTGCGTCTAGCACAACTCGAAGATTTCATTCGAGGTTTGCCCATGCGCTTGAATAGCCGTGTGGGCGAGCAGGGGGTCAGAATTTCGGGGGGACAGCGCCAACGCATTGCCATTGCCCGCGCGCTTTATCACAATCCAGAAGTCGTTGTGATGGATGAAGCCACAGCAGCCCTGGATAACGGCACAGAACGGGAGATTGTCCGAGCGATGGAAAGCCTGATTGGCCAAAAGACCTTGGTGGTGATTGCCCATCGCTTGAGTACGATTCGCAACTGCGATCGCATCTACTGGATGAAGGAAGGCGCGATCGCCGATGTTGGAACCTACGACGAATTGCTAGCTCGCAACTCAGAGTTTCAGGCCATGGTAGGTCAATAGGATTCTATTGACACCAGCACAGTCAAAGTCACAGAGGAGCATCCAGCGAGATGACTGATTCAGGGCTACTCATCAACTTAGCAATGCTGATGGAACGACCCACCGGCATCAGCACCTATGCCCTGAACGTCGTCCCCCATCTTGCAGCACTCGATCCCACCCTCCTCACCGCCCAGCCCCAGCGTTTCCCCAATTTTCAAACCCAAACCATCCAGGCCAATCTAACGCCTGAGCAGGGTTCCAAAGGCCATGCTCGCCGCCTCTTGTGGAACCAAACGGAACTTCCTCGCCATTACAAGTCTCACCAATCCTCACTCATCTTTTCACCTGTGCCGGAGATGCCACTTTGGAGAGGCTGCCGCACCGTCGTCATGGTCCATGATTTTATTCCTCTACGGTTTCCCCGCTGGCGATCGCCACTCACCAATTACTTTCGTTTCATCGTTCCCCAAGTTCTGAACCAAGCCGTGCACATCATCTGCAACTCCCAATCCACAGCAGATGATGTCATGCGCTTTGGCAATATAGCTGCATCCAAGATCACACCGATTCCCTTGGCCTACGATGCGGACCATTTCAACCCCTTAGACCTGCCTCGAAAAAACTACTTCCTCTACATCGGTCGCCATGACCCCTACAAAGGCATCGACAAAGCGATCGCCGCCTTTGCCAAATTACCCAAATCCTCAGATTGTGAGCTCTGGATCGCGGGTGTTGCAGATCCTCGCTTCACCCCCAAACTCAAGGCCCAGGCAAAGGAGCTGGGAGTCGTAGAGCAAGTTAAATTCCTGGGCTATGTGCCATATGCTGATTTGCCTCGATTGATTAATCAGGCGATCGCCTTTGTCTTTCCAAGTGCATGGGAAGGCTTTGGCTTGCCAGTCTTAGAAGCTTTAGCCTGTGGGACACCAGTGATTACAAGCCATGCAGGTGCGCTATCAGAAGTAACGGGAGAGGCAGCACTACAGGTTGATTTAACCGATCAACTGGCTCTAGAACAAGCGATGAAATCCTTACTAAAGGATGCAGCATTATGTAGGCAGCTAGCGACTCAAGGCCTTGCTCAAGCAAGCCGCTTTAGCTGGAAGAATACTGGGGAAGCCACCCTGTCAATATTGAGCCATAAGCTGTAATATTGGCTCGAATAGGATAGATTTAACGGTTTAAAGTTGAGCTAGAGAGGGATCGATGGCTGATCAAGGTGCCGAAGGTTTGTTGTCTCCTTTCTTAAGAGAATGCCGTATCAAAGCAATTAGCCCATTTCTACGAGGTCGCATTTTAGATATTGGCTGTGGTGCTGGTTCTCTTGCAGCATTAGTCGATCCCGAGCTTTATTTTGGTGTTGACTATGATGAGGAATCAATCAACATTGCTCGACATCGATTCCCCAGGCATAAATTCCAAATGGAAATGCCAAAACCAACAAGTTTCGATACAGTCGTTTCTTTAGCAGTTATTGAGCATGTGCCTCAACCCGATCTATTTCTGAAAAACCTATGCCGCTATCTTCAACCTAATCGCCAGAGTCGGATCGTCTTAACAACCCCCCACCCAAGCCTGGAATGGGTCCATGATGTCGGGGCAAAGCTGGGGTTATTCAGTGCCCATGCGAGCGAAGAGCATGAAATGCTGTTGGACAGGTCATCTTTACAGCGTATAGCCCAAATTGCGGACTGCCCAATTCTTATCTATAGGCGCTTTTTGCTGGGTGCGAATCAAATGGTTGTCCTGTCTCCAGAATTTACGACGTCATCTATTGAGGCCGGAAAAATAAAGGGAAATATTCCCGTTTCTGCCTCTAGGAATAGCTAGAGAACGACAACAAAAACTTATTTCTTCATCTATTTAGACAGTATTTTTCGAAAAGGTTGGACGAATATGAGCAGCACTTATAAAAAGAGCCCATTCAAATTTGAAGGTAGTGTGGTAGTTGGCTCTGGAGTCAAGTATAAAACTCGCAACCCAATTGGGCGTTTACTCCTTAGTAATTTTGACAAAACCATTGCATCCTTCATCAGAGAGATTCAGCCGACTGATGTGTTAGAGGTTGGCTGTGGAGAAGGACATATCACCCAGATTATTTTGCAGAATTCTTCTGCAGAAATCGAAGCATTAGATATCTCTGACGCCATTATTCAAGAAGCCAAGCAAAATGTAGACTCCAAGCGAGTTGTTTTTAAGAAGCAAAGCATATACACCCTTTCGCACGACTCTAAAGAAGCTGAAATGGTTGTTTGTTGTGAAGTGCTAGAGCATTTAGAGGATCCTATTCAAGGACTCAACAATTTGCATACCGCAGCCAAACCTTATGCCCTGCTCAGTGTGCCAAGGGAGCCTATTTTTAGGGCAATGAACTTCGCCAGAGGTGCCTATATAACCTCCTGGGGTAACTGCCCTGCTCATCTACAGCATTGGTCAAAGCGAGGATTTATCAATCTTGTCAGTCAGAAGTTTGACATTTTGGCCGTAGCTTCTCCACTGCCTTGGACGGTACTACTCTTACGTGCTAAGTAATTAGCCGTTTTGATTTATTTGAGAGCCATCCTTTTATCTCAAGCTCTCTTTTCTGCTAGTCTTTCAACGGAGATATTAAACCAACAGCATCAGTGAAGCAATTTCTCGGAATTAGTTTTTTTACTCTTCTACTCTGCGTCATTTTAATAGTCGTAGTTGATGTAGAAAGCTTTAAGTCAGCCATCACTAGCTTTAGTTTAGAGAATATATTTCTAGTTGCCTTCTTAGTTTTTTTTAATCAGTCGGTTAGAGCAACTCGATTTCAGATCTTACTCTCCACTCAAGGAAATCCACATCCTTTTACGGTGTTGCGAGTGACATGCATCCACCAATTCCTCAACCACATATTGCCTATGCGCAGTGGAGAGATGAGCTTCCCATTCCTACTAGAGAAGTATGGAAAATCAAAATACTCGTCATCTCTCGCCTGCTTAATTATTGCTAGATTGTATGATGCACTACTTCTATTATGCTGTGTCCTTGTTGGTATATGGAAGCTCAGTCAGCAGCTTCAAGTCAATTTTCAAGTGCCAAGTATCTCATGGATTTTAGTTGGGCAAGTCGCTTTAGCTCTCATGGCATTCTCTATCTTGTACTTCCTCTACATCAAATATAGAGATAGTCTCCATTTGCGAGTGACTGCCAAACGTCGTCAGAGGAATATATTCTCTACTTCTATTCATCGTTTAGTTAGAAAGGTATCTAAGCTGATAGCCCAGGTCTATCAAGAGTTACGCCTATACAAGGATATAAGACTGCATTTTCAACTATTTATGTGTTCAGGATTGATTTGGGTGTCTCTTCTCAGTTTATTTAATCTCTTTCTGAGTGCTGCAGGCTTAGTCGTCTCATGGCAAGAGGTTATTGTTGGATCGAGCCTGGCTAGTCTGACACAACTCCTACCCATTAATACTTTAGGTAGTGTCGGAACGCTTGAGGCTGGATGGGTGATGGGATTCTCTTTACTTGGCCTAGACCCTGAGAAAGTTCTGATTGCAGGTGTGAGTATGCATGCTTTTGTCTTAGCAATGTCTGGAATATATGCAGGCTTAGGCTGGACATCTTTATTGTATAAACGAAGCTAATTATCTCGGTATGCTTACAAAGGTCTGCGTCGGTATTACAAGAGATTTTTTAAGGGAGAGCTAGAGTATAAACCAACCTTTATTATGTAAAAAAATACACGAAGAAATATTTTATCCGACTAAATTTTTAACCTATTTCAACTTCTAAAAGATCGGCATATCTGCATTTCTCGTCTTTCCCTTCGAAGTGAATATGCTGATCAAGCTTGACTTAAAAAAGAATCTAAAAAGAGAGCCTATCCTAGATGAGCGATAAGAAAAATTTACTACTCAAGAGTTCTGGCTTTAGCTATTTCCTATCTTTGACGATTATTGTCATTGTCTATGGAGCTATTCCTGGTATCTCAATTCCTACACTAGGCCAAATTTTGTGGGCTTCTGGATTTGCAGAATCTTTTGCGAATGTAGGTGGTTTTGCAATTAAAGCCACTAATTTTGGTATTCCAATCCCCGCACCTATCCCTCTGGGTCTACCAAGCACTATCCTTCAAAGCTTCTTAATTCAGTTTCTAGGCCTGCACTCGGCAGATGCTTATTCTGTATGTGCTATTTTTTGGTTGGCTTTATCACTATTTGGAGCGATAAAGCTATGCCAGTTGCTGGGAGGGACATTTAAGATGGGCGCTGCATTGGCTCCCATTTATTTGACATTACCTATTGTTTGGGTCCATGCAGGTTACTCCTACGTTTCATTTGGCTTTGCGCTGCTTCCACTTTATATTTATGCATCACTATATTTAGTCTACGAATGCTCTCAAAGTAATTCCTTTTCATCTAGCTGCATAAAAGGATTCATAACATTCAGTTTAGTCAGCATGTTATCTATTTTCATGGATGGCTATACATTTATGATGCATGCAGTTGGTTTCTTACTAACTTTTCTTGCAGCTTGGATAGATAGAAAATGGGAATTTAAGCATAAATTCAAAATATTTATAATCGCCTGCATTTCACTTTTGTTTGCCTACGTTGTCTACACCTCATATCTGAGTACAACTCACTATAATCCATCCAGCATAGATGCTTTTCGTGGATGGGGAATAGATTTAGTCATGCTATTCCGTCCATCTAAGGGCATTGCAGCATTGTGGGACTTTCTACAGATCAGTACTCGACGTAGCGGTAAACTTTTTTTTGGTGATGCATCCGTTTGGCAGACAACTTTTTCTCTACCTCTTATTCTTGTAAGTGGGTTCGGACTTTTAAAAGGGCGAAAGTCAAAGTTCGTACTACCTTTACTCTTAATATCGATCTTAGGCTTCTATTTATCGCTAGGTCCTTCCTTAAAATTCAACTCTATTCGTGTAGGAGAGCTATCAGCTCTCCCTATTATTGATGGAGGAGTGATGCCAGAATCTGCTGCAATCGCCCCCACTGGCAGTGCCTTTATATCCAGATCTCTGCCAGGGTTTCGCAATATGCGAGCATCATACCGCTGGTCTGGATTAATGTTTACAGGATTTTTTGGCATAACAGTATTGCTATTTCTTGAGTTAGAGGAAAAGCATACAAGGAAAGATAAGTTAATATCCTTATTCCTAACTTCTTTACTGATTGCTGGGAATTGCCCTAATCCCACATCTAGGATATGGACAGGAATCCGATTTAGGGAGGAGATAATGGAGGTTGATTCTAGCTTCTCTTACCTTTCCCAAATTTTTAATGCCGAGAACAAGGTCGTTTTTTTACCTATTTACAATGATTTTATAGTGAACTACATTGCTTCTACGGGAGGATACCAAACATATAACATAGGAGGAGACAAGAATTTTGAGAAAGCTCGTGAAACATGGCCTTATCTCTTGAGAACACTTCCTTTTGGGGGGGCAGGAGAATGTCTTACAGAGCGAGTCGGAGCGATTTTACAGAATCAGACAGCTGATGCAGTCGTATTGACTTATATGGATACGCTTAAAGGTGCACATTATTGGGATGAGAAGCAACTACATGTAGAAAAGCAAAAACAAGCATTTAGTTCTTCTATTTCTGCACTAAGGAATCTCTCAAACTATCAAGTTGTTGAGAAGGACTTGTATTCAGTTGTGACCCTCCATCAAACGACTGGAGAGACGAAGAAAAAGAAAGACGGCTTAAACTCGAAGGAAACAGCCATTCAAGTCGGAGAAAGTTGTGCTTCTCGAATGGAGATAGCATCTGTTTTGGATCAGGGTTGGCAAGGATTAGATGAAACATTTGTTTGGTCTGGGCCTAGCGCAAATTTGCAGTTACTTCCTGCTCGGTATTTCTCAGAGCACGCCAAAAGTGCAAATTTAGAGCTTATTATGAGCACCTATGCTGCTTCAGAGGATGCTCCACAGGATATCTATCTCTACCTCAATGACCGTCTCGTACGCACCATCAGCGTAACGAATAGTGAGGCTAGTAACTATTCACTCTCATTATCAAAGAATGATCTAAAGCAACAATATATAAATGTGAGAATTGAAGTGCCTAATGCAACTTCGCCGGCATCACAATCTCTATCTGAAGATGATAGGAGGCTTGGCGTTGCCCTCCGAAGAGTTGAGCTTTCAGAAAACGGGAGCCAAAACTAATTCCCTAGGTACGCCTTAAGATTATGGGTGTTATCTCCTTAAATGGAGAAGAGCCTAAATTTTGGTTGACTGCTCGAGCCTCTATATAGTCAGAACATAATGGAGTCTACTCTCGCTGAGGCGCCTGGCATCACAGTCTCCAGCTTGCACAACAGTTCAGCGAACATCCAACGAGAGAACAAACGCTAGTACTGCTGCGAGAAAAGAGGTAGGGTTTGAAGCAACATCACAGTCTCAAGTCATTTATCAGGTTGAGGCTACAACTTGAGTGAAGGCGGTGCCAGTGGAACTGGTTTTACTTCACTAATTGGGGACAATGTATCTATTTTCGGGAGTGCCCAGAGCATGAAATTGTCGGTGGTTATTCCTTGTTACAACGAGGTTCAAACAATCGAAACCGTCATTGCTGCGGTTCAAGCTTCACCAGTGAAGCAGTGCGAAATTATCATTGTTGATGACGGCTCTACGGATGGAACGCGGGAGCTGTTGCAAGGTCCCCTGCGCGATCAAGTCGATCAAGCGATTCTCCATCGCCGTAACCAGGGCAAAGGTGCTGCACTGCGCAGTGGTTTTGCGGCGGCAACGGGAGATATTGTCATCATTCAAGATGCGGACTTGGAATATGACCCCCAGGAATTTCCCCGCGTAATTGCTCCCATTGAGAATGGCAAGGCAGATGTGGTGTTCGGATCGCGATTCATGGGGGGCGAGCCCCATCGGGTGGTCTATTACTGGCACATGCTGGGCAATCGTTTTTTAACAATGCTGTCTAACATGATGACTAACATCAATTTGACAGATATGGAAACCTGCTACAAAGCCTTCCGCCGGGAGGTGATTCAAGCAGTAGAGATTGAAGAAAATCGCTTTGGTTTTGAGCCAGAAATAACCGCCAAGGTCGCGAAGATGGGCTGCCGCATTTATGAGGTGGGTATTTCCTATTATGGTCGCACTTACCAGGAAGGAAAGAAAATTGGCTGGCGCGATGGCGTAAGGGCTATTATTTGTATCTTAAAGTACAACTTATTCGCTCGGGTCAAGCCTTGGAAAACCATTTCCATTCCGCTGCCCCAGCCTGCGCTCCCCCGGCACCGCTAACGCTAAAAGCTCGCTCGTCAGTTTCGCACGCTTTGTTCAGATGCAGAGCCAACTGACAAGCAGAAATTCTCGCGACTTGTACCTTTCACTGCTTTGCGGGTTCCCAGCTGTTTGCTCCTATGGCTTGATTGCCGGTAGGTGGTGCTGAATGGGATTGAGTATGGGAAAACTGACCTCCGCTAATGTCCTGGCATTTTAAGAATGAATCCTATCGAACTGTGCTTTCTGTTGCTTTCTGTTTTGAGTAGCGTGGGAGGACAGTTATTCCTGAAATTGGGGGCTGATAAACTAGCTCCTTTATTGAAGCAGGTCTCCCTCGCGACGGTCGTTGAGGCCATCAAAATTCCCGAACTCATGCTCGGTTTAGGCTGTTATGGCTTGGGCGCCATAGCCTATATTTTGTTGCTGTCGCGAGTGCCTTTGAGCATTGCAGGACCATCGGTGTCGCTGGTGTACGTGTTTTCAGTTTTATTAAGCTATTTCGTCTTTAAAGAAACAATTCCCCTAGGGCGTTTAGTGGGACTGGGATTGATTATCAGCGGTGTGATTCTAGTGGTGTCTCAAAAATAAAATGGTTGGAAGAGAATGGAATAATGAATAGAAGCGATGCTTCCAACCCTTACGAGGCGATCGCCCCATCTCAAGTCTCAAGTTGCAGGGGCAGGCTGACCGTAAAGCAAGTGCCTTGGGTTTCTTGACTGGTGACCTGAATATTCCCCCCATGAACATCGACGCATTTTCGCACAATCGACAGGCCCAGCCCCGTCCCCGGAATGGCGCCCACATTGGCCGCACGATGGAAAGATTCAAACAGATAGGGTTGGTCTTCCGCTGGAATGCCAATGCCACTGTCACTGATGGAAAAGACCAATGCTTCGGGCTCACAGCGCACCTCACATTGGATCGGTTGTCCCTCTAGGGAATATTTGAGGGCGTTAGAAAAGAGGTTGGTGACAATTTGCCGCAGGAGTCTTTCATCCACGTAGCAGCTGGGGTTGCCAGAGGGATAATCCACCTCCAAGGGATGGATGCGATCGCTTTGAGATTCGAAGGCATCCTGTAACTCAGGAAAGAGGTTCTGAAAGAAGGCCACCACATCCAGCGGGGCAGGGCAAAAGTCGAGGCGATCGGCTTCAGCCCGATTGAGGAAGAGGACATCATTGACCAGCTCAGTCAGATGCAGGACAGAGGTTTGGATCCGCTCAAAATGCGTGGAGCGACGCTCTTCATCCCAGGTCGGGCCATACCGTTCCAGTAGCTCGGCGGAGGAGCAAATAATCGTGAGGGGGGTGCGGTATTCGTGGGAAATCATCGAAATCACCCGCGATTTTAGCTCGTTGAGTTCCCGTTCTTTTTCTAGGGACTTGAGCACTTCAGCCTCGGCCAGTTTGCGATCGCTAATATCCTGCAAAACGCCAATATCAAATTGCATCGAGCCTTTATCGTCATAAACGCCAGAGACGGTCAGAGCGGCCCACTGGGGCTTACCGTCTTTGCGAATAAAGCATTTCTCTAGGGAGAAGGAACTGATTTCACCGCTCAACAGCTTGCGGTAATGGGCTAAATCCTCCTTGAGAAAGCGAGGGTCAGTAATCTCTTGAAAGGTCATCTCCATCAGTTCTGGGCGATCGTAGCCGAGCAAATCGCAGAACTTTTGATTGACCTCCATAAAGGTCCCGGTAGGGCTCACCAAACTAATTCCCACGGCGGCCTGTTCCACGATGGCCTGGGAAAGCGCCTGACTGTTTTGCAACTTAATTTCGGCAACTCTAAAGTCCGTGATGTCACGGGAGGCACTGACGAGGGCGTAGATTTTGCCATCGCTATCTCGGAGGGGAATTTTGAGGGTATCGAGGTAGCGGTAATGGTTGCCGTCACGGCGATCGTCGAGATAGCGTTCTTCAGCTTGAAAGCTCTCTCCCTGGTCAAACACCTGCTGGTTTTGCTGGGCAATATGTTGGGCCTTGGCACTGTCAAAGCATTGCGCCAAGGTCTTGCCTTCGACGGCTTCCCGCTGGTTCAGGTCTAGGGCCTCGACAAAGGCACGGTTGCAGTAGTCGATGCGCTGGCTCTCACGGTTGATGACGTAGATTTGGTCAGGAACAGCGTCAATGATGGCCCGGAGTTCAATGGTGCGCTGGGTAATGCCCTGTTCCAGGGTTTGATTTTGAGCAGAAATTTGCTGGAAGAGGCGATCGCAGGACCGTTCCGCTTGGCGCTGTTCGGTGATGTCTTCAGCAACGCCGATGAAACGATACATCTGGCCATTGGCATCGCGTAACGGAAAGCTGCGGTCATGAATCCAGCGAATGCTGCCCGTGGGCGTATGAATACGATATTCCAGGTCACATTGATCGGGACCACTGGGATGGAGATTAGTGGCACAAAGCTGATCTAAGGCAGCTTTGACATAGCTCCGATCTTCGGGGTGGATGGCATCTTGGAGAGAGCTAGGGTTGCTGTAAAGGCTACTGCAAGAGCGCTCCCAAACTTTCTCGTAGGAAGGGCTGACGTAGAGCTGCTGCTGGGCGACGGGATCATAAATCCAGAAGACATCCCGCATGGTTTGGGCGAGCTGAAGAAACTCTCGCTCAAAGCCAAATTGCTCAGCGGGGGAGATTTTCTCATCCGTTACATCGCGAATCCAGCCATGGACAATCTGTTGGGAGTCATCATCTGTGACCAGTTGCCAGCGTAGCCAGCGATAACTGCCATCGCGATGGCGAAAGCGATGCTCAAAGGTGCTGCGTTTGCGCTGGCGCGAGGATAATGCCGTGCCGTTGGGGCGATGATTCAGCAGGCTGTTGAGTTGGAGAAGGCTGCTTTGGAGATCTTGAGGGTGAATCCATTCGCTCCAGTTTTGCCCTTGAAGTTCTTCAGGCCGCCAGCCCAAGCTTTGGACCCAGCTAAAGCTTGCCGTTTGGAAACGCCCTTCACGGCTGAGGCTACAGAGGAGATCCAGGGGCAGGTCGAAGTATTGCTTAAAGCTGGTTTGGGCTTGGGAGTATTGGTCAAAGGCTTGGGTTACGTCGGAGGCAGCTTGAAGGGAAGGGCTGGAGGGACGTGAGTTGGAGTGACTCATGGATAAACCTGTTGATGACCTGAGTCAAGGCAATAGGGGGTGGCAACCTGGGTTATTTTAATGCTCTCACCCTCTGTCCGGACTGTTCTAATCTATCGCGAGTTCGTCAGAGAGTTTTAGATTCAGGAGGGTGGGATTTCACAACATGCCCAAACTTGCCACCGCACAAGACCCAACCCTGCAAGAAAGGCTAGCCAGGATAGTCCTAGCTAGCCTTTCTATGGCAGGTCAAGTTGCAGCGCTCGCCATTTAGCGATCGGGATAGGCAATCTGGGTCAGCTCATCCAAGAGCAAGACTTCTTCTTGGCGATCGCCCAAGGCCCGAGCCAGTATCAAGGCGCGCTGGAAGTAGCTATTGGCTGCAGGGGTATTGCCTTTGGCTTGGTAGAAGCTAGCCAAGGAACGGATCGTGGCAAATTGCTGACGCACGTCGTTTTGGGAACGGGCCATGGCGAGGCGACGATCCAAGAGGTCAAGGGCGCGAGTTTCGCTGCCCGCTTGGCTGTGGGCAGCGACTAGACCATCGATGGCACGGAATTCATTGGGAGTATCGCGATCGCGCCTAGCCATGTTGTAAGCCGCCCCATAGGCACCCAAGGCATCAGCCGACAGGTTCAACGCCAGGTAGGAATCCCCAAGGTGATTCAGTGTGTTGGCTTGGGCAATGGGATCGCGGGTCTGTTGACGGAAAACGAGCGCTTGCTCTAGCAATTTCACAGCGCGGCCATGCTCCCCTTGGCGAGCTGCCGCGAGGCCAACATTACTCAGGGAAATCCCCTGACCGTCGATATCGGCAATATCTTTAGCAATCCGCTGGGCTTCTCCAAAGCTTTGCTCAGCCTGGGGGGCAAAGCCTCGACGCATGAGCAAGGTACCCACATTATTCAAAGCGTAGACCTGGCCTCGGTAGTCCCCCTGGTCGCGGGCAATGGCCAGGCGACGGCGCAGGGCATCTTCCGCGGGGATGACTTCGCCCAGTTCCCCATGGGTGAGGCCAATCAAGTCCAAGGCACGGCCCATGCCCATGTCGTCATTGGACTGGCGGTAAAGGTCATAGGCCTCTTCCCAAAGAGCGATCGCCTTACGGGGAAAGCCCAAGCGAGCCTGGTTGCCAGCTTCGTTCATATAGCGATCGGCGCGATCGCGAGACTCACCACGGGTCCCGTTATTGATCTGCGTCTGCAGCTGCTGATCCAAAGTGGGATTAAGGCGCGTGCGCAGCGGCTCATCAGGGAAAAACTGGGCCATGGCAGGAGCCTGGGCAGCAAGAAGCAACGCACCAGCGCTCAAGCTTCCATAGAACCAACGATTCAGGTGAGCCATGTTAGATCCCCAAGAAGACAAATTCCGCATCATTTTCCCCATCTCGTCAGGATTCAGGTGAGTCATCAAACAGCTGTTCAGATTGGCCTGCATCGGCATGCCCAAGGGCACAAGACTCCCTTGTTGGGAGCTTACCCACGGCTGCATGGAATTTTACACGCTGTAATTAAAAACCGCCTCTTTCCAGCTTGAATGTCCAACGCTCACAGGCTGTTAAGACTTGCCCAAAAGCCCGGCCAAATCGCCTTCTGCGAGGTCAGCCTGGGTCTCCTCAAGAGGCTCATCAAAATAAATCGTGCGCAGATCTGGAGGCAGAGAAGACTCCAATTGCTGATAGGCCTCCTGCAAGCCCATCTGGACCTCATCAGCAGAAACCTGCTCGCCTTCCGCTTGCAAGTAAGCAGCAATGCGAGTCTCGCTCCAGTGGTAGGTCTGGGCCATGATCGTCATCAGGCGCTGGCGCGGAGGAAGCTGATCCAAAGCCTGCTCCACGTAGCACCACAGTGGAGGAGGCGCAGCCTTAATCGAATATTGGATTTCCTCGACAGGGGGTAATGCAACCTGGTTGATAGATTGAGCAGTGATGTTAATCAACCAATTTTGCAACGTTAGCTCCGGAGAATCGCTAGGGCTTGCTTGCTGAAGATCTAGACCACGCAGCTCATAAAAAACGTGACGCCACACCAAAGAGAAGAGGTAGTCTGCCTGCACCGCCGATCGCGTGGAATGCCAGATCAAGGTGTAAACAACGGGAGTGTAGCGACAAAGAATGGCCGTGAAATAGCGCCCCTCATCGGCTTTTGCCTGGAACAGCCGAAGCAGTTCCTCGTCACTCCGCTGGGCAAGGGGCGCAATGAGCGGATGACGGACCTCTGGGAATTGGGGGATCTGTACGTTACTCATGCACGCCAAGCGTCAATAGGGTGAGTCGAAATCTAGCAGGAGAACAGGAAAGGGACAACCTTTTTCTACTAACTCAAGGTAAATGCGACCTTAAAGGGCACAGTGTATCGCAATCTGTGTATCACAACTTGCCGCTGGAACCCAGCCCATACCGACTCAGAGCGGTAAAAGTCATTGGAAATTAGGAGGAATTCAAGACCTCCCAGACCAAACAACAGACTCATCATCACGAGCTGAACCGATGATGCCAGTTCCTCAGAAGAGCTCCAATCTAGAGCCTGTTGATCCAAGCTTGCGACAGGGACACCGCCTTGCTTTATCCATGGCCTACAGTCCTCTTCAGCCCCCTGAGACAGTCTGGGGGGTCAGGCCCCCTGAAACGCCCATAGAAGTCCTGCTCACCAGAGACGGACAACCAATGGTTACAATTCGTTAAAAGGTCTTTCCATGGATGCCATCTTCTAACGCTCTGACGCAAAACAATATCTCGGCTGTTTTCCCCTAAGCTCAGCGCCCTGCATTTCTGCTTTTCCTTTTACCCATGGCTATATCTTCCCGAACCCTCAGATCTCCTGGCTTCATCATTGCCACCCTTTCCGCCGTGTCTCTAGGAATTGTTGGGTTTGGACTGTTTTTGATGCTGCGCCCCAGCAGCACTGTTGGACCCACCGAAGAACCGACGACCGAAGAAGCCATTGAAAAGCGCAAAATCTCAGCTCTAGGGCGCATCGAACCACAAGGCGGCATTTATAACGTTGCAGCTCCCTCCGCACTCAGTTCTTCTCGGGTCCTGCGCATTCTGGTCCAGGAAGGGGCTCAGGTTCAGCAGGGGCAGCCCCTTGCGGTAATGGATTCCTATGAACAGCTCAGGGCTTCAGCCATTCAATCTGAAGCGCAGCTCATGGAGGCGCAGAGCAATCTAGAACAGGTGAAAGCTGGGGCTAAGGTTGGCGAAATTCAAGCTGAGGTGGCCGCTGCAGCAGCCAGCCAAGCCAATATTCGGTCTCAAATCGCAGAAGTAGATGCTAAGGCTGCCAGTGCAGCAGTGATTGAGGCGGAGCTTCGCAAAGCCCAGGTAGATTTAAATCGCTACCAAAATCTCTACAAGGACGGCGCAATCTCTGAATCTGACTTTGAGGTTCGCCAGCTCACCTTTATTACAAAACAGCGTGAGCTGGATGAAGCACTCCGTCAGCTAGATAGTGCTCGCAGTGAACTAGAAGCCATTGCAAAGCGCTTTGAGCAGGCGGAGCAACAGGTGGTTAGCGTGAGCGAAGTACGCCCCGAGGATGTAAGACGCGCCGAAGCAGGAATTCAGTCAGCCCTAGCCAACCTAGCCCGCGCCAAAGCAGAACTGGATCAAGCTGCGGTGCTGGCTCCCATTGAGGGACAGGTGCTAGAAATCCACACCAGCAATGGGGAAGCCGTGGGAGACGATGGAATTTTGGACTTAGCTCGCACGGACCGTATGACCGTGGTGGCTGAAATCTACGAAACCGACATTCGCGATGTCAAAGTTGGTCAGCTGGCAAAGGTGACCAGCCCAGCCCTAGCCACATCACTCCAGGGACGAGTGGCCCAAGTGGGGCTCAAAATCGACAAAAAAGATGTATTGGACACGGATCCAGCTGCAGATACGGATGCCCGCGTGGTGGAAGTCACGGTGCTATTGGAAAACAGTACTCCAGTAGCCAACCTAACCAATCTTCAGGTCAATGTTGCCATTGACACGGCTGCGCCTATTTTACGGTCTGGGCCAGGCCCCAATGACTCCACCGCAGTGCAGGGGAATCCGCTGGGACAGCCAGGCCTCTCCAGTGGTGGACTGCAAAATAACGGTTTATTGGACAGCCCATTGCCATCGGATTCTGGCAATGAGCAGCCAGAATCCGAGGGAGATAATTCCGCTGAGGTCAGTGGTGGGAGCGAGTCATGATTTTCGCGATTCCCCTAGCCTGGCTGCAGCTCATTCGCGAAAAGGTTCGCTTGCTGGTGGCTTTAGCCGGTATTGGCTTTGCAGTCATCTTGATGTTTATCCAACTGGGCTTTCGCGATGCCCTGTTTGATAGCTCTGTGCGGTTGCACCAAGCCCTAGAAGGCGACATCTTTATGATGAGCCCTCAATCCACGGCTCTGATTGCCTTAGATAGCTTTTCCCGCCGCCGGTTACTCCAAGCCGAGGGAGTCCCAGGGGTTGAAAGTGTGACCCCGATCTACATCAGTTTTGCCCTGTGGAAAAATCCAGCAGATCGCAGCACTCGTAGCATTCAGGTGATGGGCTATGACCCCTCTCAATCCATTGTTTCTAAAGACTTACTGCCAGATTCTGAAGCACTGAAGCTGCGGGATTATGTGTTGTTTGATCGGGATTCCCGTCCAGAGTTCGGCCCGGTGGCAGAACTGTTTGAAGAAAAGGGATATGTGACTACGGAAGTCGCAGGTCGCCGAGTAACTGTGGGTGGGCTCTTTAACCTGGGAGCCTCCTTTGGTGCGGATGGCAATTTGGTGACCAGCGACATCAACTTTTTGCGCATGTTCGATCGCGACCCTGGCCTCATCGATATGGGCATGATTCGATTGGACCCTGGCGCAAATGTGGACAAAGCGATCGCCCTCATGCGCAAAGACATCCAGGATCCCAACGGCGATGTCCTAGTGCTCTCTAAGGATGAATTTATTGCCTTTGAACGGGACTACTGGCAAAACAGCACAGCCATTGGCTTCATCTTTAATCTGGGCGCGGGCATCGGCTGGATCGTCGGCATGGTGATTGTGTATCAGATCCTTTATACCGACGTCGCCGATCACCTGGCGGAATATGCCACCCTAAAGGCAATGGGTTATCGCAATCGCTATTTGCTGTCAGTGGTTTTCCAGGAGGCAGTGGTGCTGTCGATTCTCGGTTTTATCCCAGCCTTTTTCCTCTGCATTGGCCTCTACCAAGCCACAGAGAATGCCACATCCCTGCCATTACAAATGACCCAGGAGCGGGGCACCTTTGTCTTTTGCCTCACCATGGCGATGTGTGTGATTTCTGGGGCGATCGCCGTCCGCAAGGTTCAAGAAGCCGACCCCGCCGATATCTTTTAAACCAATCTTTCTAGGCCAAGTTTGCTGAGCCAACGCCCATCGCGATCTACCTTCTTTCAGATGCGCCAGTCGGCGCATCTTTCCTGATATGACTGCCGCTACCGACCCCATCATCTCCATTGACCATGTGAGCCACTACTTCGGCAGTGGCCGCCTGCGCAAACAAGTGCTCTACGAAGTCAGCGCTCGCGTGGACCCTGGCGAAGTCGTCATCCTCATGGGTCCATCAGGCTCGGGCAAAACGACCTTACTGACCTTGATTGGCGCATTGCGCTCCACCCAGGAAGGCAGCCTGCGACTCCTGGGCGAAGAAATGTACAAAGCGCGCAAATCTCAGCTTGTGAGGCTGCGGCGCAACATCGGCTATATCTTCCAGGCCCACAACCTGCTGAATGCCCTCACCGCCAGGCAAAACGTGCAAATGTCCCTGGACCTGCACCCTAATCTCACCGCCAAGGAAAAGAAAACCCGTTCCCTAGAAATGCTGGAAGCCGTGGGGCTGCTGGACTGGGCCAACTACTATCCCCAGGAGCTATCCGGCGGACAAAAGCAGCGTGTGGCGATCGCCCGCGCCCTAGTCAGCTCCCCCCGCGTTGTTTTGGCCGACGAACCCACCGCAGCCCTCGACAAACAATCGGGGCGCGACGTCGTCGAAATCATGCAGCGCCTCGCCCGTCAGCGAGGCAGCGCCGTCCTTCTCGTCACCCACGACAACCGCATCCTCGACGTCGCCGATCGCATCCTGCAAATGGAAGACGGACGCCTCAGCACCGTCCAACGGGAAGAAGTCATCGCCTAACCCCAGCCACCGTAAGGGCGGGTTCAGCAGCTCTATGAAGGTTCATATCAGACAACTTCCGCTCAAAACCCGCCCAAGCCCAAGCCAAACGCTTCAGCATCCAGCAGAGAAACAGTGGCCTAGAGACTGGCACCTATCACCGCGATCGCCACAGCTCCGATCACACACAGCGTCGCCGAAACCAACTTGCCAAAACGGTGATAGCTCTTCACCAAGCCTTGGTCACATTCCATCTCATTTAAGTCCACCTTCGCCGTCAGCCCCCGGCGGAACCACCCCGTCAGCGCCACCGGCTGCCCCACATATTGACTGGCTTGGCTCCAGCCAAAAAATAAATTGCCCAGAGCTCCAAAACGAGACGAATAATCCAGATAGACCATGCCAGTCTTGTCCTTGAACTGGAAATCTTCGTTCACCCTGCCTCCCGCATCACCCTTGCCAATAATTTCCCCCGCCAACTTCACCGACTTCCCTCTCAGAGGGCTGGCATAGGCATCAGACATCAGCGTCAAAATATCGGTCTCATTGGGACGCTGAATTTTGGGATACATGACAAAGGCATGGAGCACAATGCCCACAGCCAGACCCAGCAGCGCACCACTCAGCGCCACCAAAGAATTGCCCGAAGCCACTGCCCCCGCGATTCCTGCAATGAAGCCAACCGCCCCTCCAATCAAAGGACTGCCCATCAAGGCTACGTCCTGAACAAAACTGCCGTAGAGACGCTTTTTATCCAATTGATTGCCAGCCCGCACAACCCGAACCATATCGAATTCGCTATTGAGGTCTAGCTGCTCTGCATAGTTGCCCAATGCTCGAACCCGCTTGCCTGTAAGGGGGTGGGTCGAATTAAGCTCCATCCACTTGGCCCAGGGATTAAACATGTCCCACAAGAAGACACGACCGACACTATTGCTATCCGCTGCAACGCGATAGGCTGTCCCCGCAGCCCCTGCATTCTTGGCATCAGCAATGCCCAAGGCTCGCATACCTTGCAGCACCTTGCTTGGGGGCTGATTCTGCTCTTCAAGGCGCTTGCCTTCCTCGACAATGCCATAGGCAATCTTCACCAAGGCACGGGAGAGAGCGTTGGGATTGCCCGTAACTTCAGCCGCAAAATGGTCAGCATAGTACTCACGGGTGCGGGAGAGATAAAGCTGGAGATATTCTCCCACGGTGTAAAAGAGAAGGGCAGCCAGGGAAGCCGCTTGCAAGCCACTGCGAATCTTCTTTGCTCCATCGCCAGTCCCCAAGTTGCGACCAATCTCTCGGCTATAGCTGTAAATCAAATACAACAACTGCACGAGGGTTGCCGCCAGGGTCATCACGGCAAAATCCCAGTGGACAATGTGGCCTAGCTCATGGGCATAGACCGTCGCGACCTCATCATCATCCAGATAGGTAAACAGGCCTCGACTAACCACCAGGCGCGCACTGTTGGGCAACGATCCGTAGGTAAAAGCTGTAGGGTTTTGGTCATTAATAATGCCCAGGCGAGGTTGCTTGAGCTTTTTCTCTTTGCAGACCTTACGAATCACTTGGGCACTTTCTGGGCTCAGACTCTCGATCTCTTCAAGCGTCGTCCATTGGGTGCCATATACCAGGCGCTGCAACCAATCCATGATCAGAGGTGAGATGAAAAAAGAGCCTGCGCTAAAGACGAGGGTTACCGCAGCAGAAACCCCTAAGCCGAAGAGCGGATTGCTACTGCCCCGAATGAAGACAAGGACGCAGACTAAACTCAGGGCCATGCCAAACAGCCCCAGCAGCGTCATCCCAGAGACCAAAGCCAAATTGGCCGCTGCGCCCCGCAACAGTAGCGTGACCCCACCCGACTGTGCGCGCTCAGCCTTAGGTAAGGGCTTTTTCGAACCAGACCTGGCTGAACGGGCTGGAGTGGCAGCGGCGGCCATGGCTGGGGCATCTCCAAAGCCCACGGCATCACTCCCCCCAGCGGGCTCTCGCCCTGGAATTTGGACAGGCAGTTGAGTCATCATCTCACTGGCCCAAGCCTTGACCTTCGGTTGGTCCACTTGGCTAAGGTTGAAGCAAAGATGGCGGGCATCCGTAGTACGGCCCTGGGCCTTATAGCTCTGGATCAACCAGATCTGCGCCTGATAATGTTCATTGGATTCCACACCCACATTGGCGTTGCAATAGACTTCAAGATGCGCGATCGCAACATCAAATTGCTTAGCTTTAATGGCAGCTGCGCCAGCTCGAAGGGAATCAACCGGGGAGGAGATCATCTGGGAAATCCAGCTATGGCAAAGGAGGAGAGTAATCCTAAGATGCCCAGATATGAAGCCTGATGGATTCAGTAATCCTCAGGGCTTTTGGAGATGACAAAAGCCCTCTCCAAAAAGAAAAACTGAAAGTACGTAGAGCCTACGTTTAAGCATTTTCTGGCTGATAGATAAATTTACCACCCATAGCTGGTTTTCCAACGGGAGTCCCCATGGGATGATTCAAACAATCGCTTGGGGTGAACGAGAGCCATTCACTGAAGTATTTTCCTCTGCTCAATGGCTTGTCGTCACAGAACGCGAACAATGGTTCCCTATACAAGACGAAGTGAGATGGCGAGATTAGGGCTTGGCCACAAAATAATCTACCTGGGAACTGTCTTCACCTTTGTTTCAGCTCCGACTTTGGCTTGTCGGAGTAAGCTGGCTGAGGCATTGCCCCCCCCAGATGATGTACCGGAGGAAGTCTTGCGGGAAGAGGTGATTCTCCAGGGGCGATCGCCCATTGATGGCAGCCCACTCTCCCCCATGGAATACGCAGAGCTGGAGCTAGAGCTCGCTGAAATTCCACAAGATTCTGTCGCGGTCAATCCAGAGATACAGTCGCTAGTGTTTCAGCTCAAGCTCCTACGCCTACTCAAAGACATTGTTCCGTTTTGGTAAAGGGGCAGGTTGCTAGGGCCACAGAAGACGGCCTCAGCGATCTGTCGGAGCCATCCAGCCCCCCCCCAATCGCGGAGGGCTTGCAATCGTGGGCGATCAACATTACAACCAGGCAAACTTCAACAAAGAGCCCCTGCCTAGATCAAGCTAGACAGGGGCTCTTGAGTCCACCGAGAAAAACTAAGCAGAGGCCTTAGCGATATTCTCTTCCCACTTGCGAGGCTCACTGGCTCGGCGAGTCGTTCGCCAGATTTGCGTTGCCGCCAAGGTGCCATCCGCAACCGCAATGGAAACTTGGTTGAGACCTTGCTTAAGATCGCCTAGGGCGAAGATGCGATCGTGACTGGTCTTGCACATGTCATCGGTTACGAGATTCTTGCCGTTGTACTCCAGTTCAATCCCCTTGAGATACTCATTGTGATAGTGAGAGCCCATCCCGATTAGACCCGTCGTAGCTTCCACCATCGTGCCATCAGCCAGCTCCAGGCCACTCATCTTGTGGTCTTCGCCATGGAACTTGGCAATGGGCTGCTCATACAGGGGATAGCCATGATCAGCCAGTTTTTGCTTCATCTCAGCACTCACCTCAAACAGGCCATGGCTGAACACAGAGATATAAGGCGTGAACCAATTGAGCACAAAGGCCGCATTCATCTGCCCCTCTGTGTTCACAATCAGCGCCGCCTTCTGGTCCCACATGTCAAAGCCATCACAAATCATGCAGACATGGAGCGTATAGCCCGCATAGTCATAGACATTCTGCATGTTTTCCAGCTTGGGCAAGTTGTCCATGATGCCCGAAGCAGCCACCACATACTTGGTATGCAGCGTATGGCCGACCTCATCCTTCTTGCCAATCTTGACCTTCACAACGAAGGTCTCCCCTTCATCAGTCACCTCTTCCACAAACCCGCGCAGGAAGTCTGCGCCCCAGCCCAAGGCTTGCTCAGTGCCATGCTTAATGATGTCCCGACCCGGCGCTGTAGGATCTTGGCCCAAGAAATTGCGCGTATCCTGCATCCAAAACGAGCGACCTCGCCCCTTTTCCACCACTAGGCATTTCAGGCCATAGCGTGCCAAATAAATAGCGGCAGATAAACCACCCATGCCACCGCCTACAACAATCGCGTCATAGACCGTATCCAAGCGAGTTTCAATATTTTTACTGGAGAGTTTCATAGCAGACCTCCTAACGAGTCGCAGGGAGTGGTGAGAAGAGGGAGTGTTTTAGAGTCGAGAGCAGCTACCAACAAACAGATGTTTAAGCAACAATTCTCATTTCTCAGACATTCATATAGAGATGAAAGCAAAACAGCTCTCCCAACTGGTTCTAAGCTAGAGGGGAGAGCTGAGGAATGGCTTAGACTAGCCTAATCAAGAGATTAAAGCTGGTTAAGTAAACAGCGTGGTTTAACCCACGAACTCACGAGGAGTTGCGATACCAGCAGACTGGGTTCCCTTAAGGTGCGCCAGCATGGTGTCAGCGTCAGAAACTTCGAAGGGGTCGGTGGGGCAATTGTCAGCAAAGTCAGCTTCGGTGAAGATCTTCTCGATCGCACCATCGTTAACCAGCATGGAGTAGCGCCAGGAGCGAGCACCGAAGCCCAGGTTGTCCTTAGCGACGAGCATGCCCATCTTGCGGGTGAACTCACCGTTGCCATCGGGCAGCAGGAAGACGTTCTTAGCACCGACTTGCTTGCCCCACTGGAACATAACAAAGGCGTCGTTCACAGAAACGCAAACAATGGCATCGACACCTTGAGCCTTGAACTCGTCATAGAGCTCTTCGTAGCGGGGCAGGTGGTTGGAGGAGCAGGTGGGGGTGAACGCACCAGGCAAAGAGAACACAACGACTTTCTTGCCGCCGAAGATTTCTTGAGTGGTCAGGTCTTGCCAACGAAAGGGGTTGGAACCACCGACGGACTCATCGCGGACGCGGGTTTTGAAAGTAACGTTAGGAACGCGTTCGATAACTGCCATAGGACTAAGACCTCACGGGAATAAAGACATTCAAGCCGCTGTTCGAACTCAAACGAACGAAGCGACAACTGCGTTTGCAATCTGGAATTATTCTAACTTAGGAATCGATAACTTAACAATATTTTTTAATCCTGAGATTCAGCCCAGGTTAGGGCTGTTTCCCAGAAAGGAATGCTATTCTTGATTCAGATGTCAAGTTCCGTAAAGCCAGAACTTGAGAGATCGTTAAGGTGTTCAGCCGAATGTCATCACTGTGAATACCAGTGAGAAACAGCCGGGCACATTAAGTCTAGGGCTTAGCCTACAGATAGAGCGCATCCTTTTAATAAGGGGTAAGAGTCCGTAACCAGGGTTGCCGTTGGAGGCAGATGAGAATGCAACAGCCCGTTGATCAAATCGTTAGTACGCTGCGTGAGAAGGGCCTCAGAGTGACCCCCCAGCGCTTTGCCGTGTACTCTAACCTGCTGGGTCGTGCCGATCACCCCACTGCAGAGCAGATTCTGGGCGACCTCAACCAGGATGCTCCCACCTCCTCCCAAGCAACGGTATACAGTTCCCTCCAGGCCCTGCGCGATGTGGGTCTCGTGCGCGAGGTTTTGCTAGAAGAGGGAATTTGCCGTTACGACGCGAATGTGGAACCTCACCACCATTTTCGCTGTCAGTCCTGTGGCGCGATTGAGGATATTGCCTGGGAGCAGTTCCAAAGTATTTCGCTTAGCAAGCTTCGTCCTGGCTTGAAGGTTGAGGACTATGAGGTGACCGTGCGGGGTCAGTGCGAAGCCTGCGTAACTCGCAACTAGCGCTCGCACAGGCGAAAGTAGCTCACAAGCTGCGGCAGAGCTTGCCCTAGGAACTTGAGTTAATAGGGCAGATTCTGGCGCGGATCAAAGCTCTCTAATCGATAGAGCTGTTCATAGAGCGATCGCTCCTCTGCGTCCAATTGTTCAGGTAGCACCACTTCAATTTCAATAATTTGGTCTCCCCGCCGCCCTAACTCATCGGGGTAACCCTTGCCTGCCAAACGCAAGCGCTGACCGTATTGAACTGCCAAAGGAAGATTCATCGTCACCCGACCATCTAAGGTCGGTACCTCCACTGCAGCTCCCAGCGCAGCCTCCGCTGGCGTCACTGGCAAGCGGCAATAAATATCGCTAGCATCCAATTTGAAGAAAGGGTGGGGCGGCACCTCAATTTTGAGATAGAGGTCTCCTCCATCAATGCCCTGACTCCGCAAGCGAATTTGCTGACCAGTAACCAGTCCTCCCGGCATATCAATTTCGATCGCCCGACCGTCTTCCAAGCGAATCCGTTCCAAACCACCGCTATAGGCTTTCTCCAAAGGCACCGCCAAATTAGCTTCAATATTGCGGGGCGATCGCGGTGGTGCAGCCGTAGTTCCATAATCCCCACTCCATTCCGCAGCTGCAGTCCCTGACTCAGGCGTAGCCGATGGGGGGCTCTTACCCAACAAGTCATCCACGAAGGTATCGAAGTCAGGAAACTGACTAAAGTCCATTCTCGGCGCACTAGGCCAGCGGCGACGGAGGTCAGCACCAAAATCATTATCTTGATTCCAGTACTGGCCAAACTGGTCGTATTTAGAGCGCTTTTCCCCATCGGACAAAACCTCATAGGCTTCGCCAATCTGCTTAAACTTCTCCTCAGCCTCTTGATTCCCCGGATTTACATCAGGGTGATATTTACGAGCCAGCTTACGGAAGGCCTGTTTGATCTCATCCTGGGTGGCATCTCCCGCCACATCCAGCAATTGATAATAGTCGCGAAAATCAGCCATGGGCAAAAGGACAGGCCCAAAGTCACTGGGCTGAGCAAGAGATCAGAAAAAGCAACAGACAAGCGATTGCAGGTCAGCCGATGCAACCTCGACAGCGATTCCAATGGAAGCTTGCGAAGCGATCGCCTCAATCACTAGATCCAATCGTTATCCTCGCCCCAATTCTCATTGGCATAGGGGTCGTCATAGCGGGGGCCAGTACGATTGCCGCGATCACGGTTTTGCTCATCCCGACGGGGAGCAACATCTCGCGGATCGTAACGGCGGGCATCGCCCTGGTCATACCGAGGTTGGCCGGGGCCTCCTGGATTAGCGTTTCCATATTGGCCCTGACCACCGCCATACTGGCCCTGGTTATAGCCGCCTTGCTGACCGCCTCCCCCTGGTGGGTTGTAGCCACCTTGTCCATAATTACTTTGGCCGTACCCGCCCTGACCATAACCACCCTGGTTATAGCCCCCTTGGCTATAGCTACCAGTGCCGTAGTCATAGTCGTCTTCGCCAGTGAGGGTATCCTTCACATCTTTGAAGGTATCCCGAATAGTCTTGAAGACATCGTCATCGTCCTCTGTGGAGAGGCGAGCTTTAATTTCTTGCTCCAGACCGTAGATTGCTTCTTGAAGATCCGCCTGGGCGAGATCAATACCGCGATCCTCATCCGCCGCCACATAGTCCTTCAGCTCACGAATATAAGCTTCCACACGCTTTCGCTGAGGGTCAGCAAAATACATGCCAAAGTCGATCGCCACTTCCCGCAGCTTACGCTCCGACTTACTGATCAAACTCTCAGCGTTATTGCGCTTCTCGACACGAGCCTTCTTCTCTCGATCCACAGAGGCATAGTCCTCAGCCTCCTGGACCATGCGACTAATCTCGGTTTCACTCAGGGTCGAAGCTCCCTGGATCGTCACCGTTTGCTCACGTCCCGTCGTGCGATCCAAAGCACTCACCTGGAGAATGCCGTTGGAATCAATATCAAAAGAGACTTGAACCTGGGGGACGCCCCTAGGAGCGGGCGGAATGCCCATGAGTTTAAAGCGACCCAAGGATTTATTCCCTGCCGACATTTCCCGCTCCCCCTGGAGCACATGGATCTCCACCAGGGTCTGGTTCGCCTCCGAGGTGGAGAAAATATCGGACTTGCGCACCGGCACTGGCGTATTGCGAGGAATCAGGGGCTTCATCACCCCACCAATGGTTTCCAAGCCGAGGGAGAGAGGCGTCACATCCAACAGCAACACATCCCGCACATCTCCTGCAATGATGCCGGCCTGAATCGCAGCGCCCACTGCCACAACCTCATCGGGGTTCACATTCTGGTTCGGCTCAAGATTAATGAATGACCGCACGAGGTCCTGAACCATGGGCATCCGCGTGGAGCCACCCACCAGAACCACTTCCTGAATCTGCTGGGGACGTAGCCCAGCATCTTGAATCGAACGGCGCACTGGAATGCGCAGCTGCTCCAGCAGCTCCCCCGCCATCATTTCAAACTCACCTCGGGTCAACCGAGCTTCCAGATGCTTCGGTCCATCTTCCGTTGCGGTGATAAAGGGCAAGTTAATATCCGTTGCCCCCAAGCCAGACAGTTCGATCTTGGCCTTCTCAGCAGCCTCATTGAGCCGCTGGAGGGACTGGCGCTCCCGACGCAAATCAATGCCTTCTTTCTCCAGGAACTGCTCCGCTAGCCAATTAACAATCAGGCGATCGAAGTCATTTCCGCCGAGCTGAGTATCGCCACTGGTAGACAACACCTCAAACACGCCATCCCCGACATTGAGGATCGAAACGTCAAAGGTGCCACCGCCCAGGTCAAAGACCAGAATGGTCTGGCGTTGATTGCGTTCCAAGCCGTAAGCCAGAGACGCAGCCGTAGGCTCATTGAGAATCCGCTTCACATCCAAGCCCGCAATGCGGCCCGCATCTCGCGTGGCCTGGCGCTGGGAGTCATTGAAGTAAGCGGGCACCGTAATCACGGCACCGGTGACCGTCTGCCCCAAATATCGACCCGCCTCATCCGCCAGCTTGCGGATGAGCATGGCAGAAATTTCTTCCGGCGCAAACTCTCGCTCTAAGCGAGGTGCCACCAAGCGAATGTTGTTATCTTCAGTGCGGCGAACCTTGTAGGGAACTCGCTTATCCTCAGCGCTCAGTTCCACATAGGGACGGCCAATGAAGCGCTTAATGTTGAAGAAAGTATTCTTGGGGTCGAGCACAGCCTGGCGGCGGGCCATTTGCCCAACGAAGCGATCGCCAGCCTTACTAAAGGCAACAACAGAAGGCGTAGTTCTAGCCCCTTCAGCATTGGCAATTACCACAGGCTTGCCAGCTTCCATCACGGCAACGACGGAATTCGTGGTTCCTAAGTCAATGCCAACTACTCTACCCATGCGTTACTGTTGCTCCTCGCCTATCCGTTTAGGTCAACCAGTCAAACTGGCCAAGATCATTAGCCCTAAATGAGCTCTGCCCTAGTGAATGCGTAGCATAACCCACACAACATCAATCAAGCAGCTCAAATCAAACACAACAACCTAAAAGCTCAGCTTAATTGTTGAAGCTGATGCCTATTCTATCCGCTTAATCGATAGATTAACGGACTGGACCAACAGTATAAAATTCTCAACGGAGAAGGAGGGATTCGAACCCTCGTTAGAGTTGCCCCTAAACAGCATTTCCAGTGCTGCGCCTTAAACCGCTCGGCCACTTCTCCAAATTGTCCGCAGTGGTCTCTCGTCCACCGGCACCCTATCCTAGCGGACCAATGGAGCATAGGGCAAGAAACTGCTGCAATTTACTGCTGAGCGGCCCCATCCCCGCCTCCTAGAGCTGACTCAGCATCATTAGCACGTTCAAAGTAAGCTTGCACCTGGCCCGGCTCTTCGGTCAGGGTTGCGGCCCCCGGCTGCCAGTCGACTGGACAGACCTGATTGCGGTAACGCTGGACATGCTGAATCGCTTTCAAGCTCCGGAGCGTGTCATCTACACTTCGACCAAAGGCCAGATTATTCACCGTGGCATGCTGAACAACGCCCTCGGGGTCAAGAATGAACAGCCCTCGCAAAGCAACGCCTTCCTGGGCATTGAGAACGCCATAGGCAGCCGTAATCGCTTTCGTTAGGTCGGACACCAAGGGATAGCGGATGTCGCCGACCCCACCCAGCTTGCGCTCCGTCTGAATCCAAGCCAAGTGAGAGTATTGGCTGTCTACCGAAATGCCAAGGATTTCAGTCTCCAATGCTTGAAATTCGTCATAGCGATCGCTGAAGGCAGCCACCTCTGTGGGGCAGACAAAGGTGAAGTCCAAAGGATAGAAGAACAGAATCACATAACGACCTCGGTAGTCCGCTAGGCGCAGGGACTGGAAATCTTGGTCAATAACAGCGATCGCCTCAAAGCCAGGCCCTTCCTGGCCCACCAACGGAAAAGCCCCCGGCCAACAGGCTCCTGTCACCTCTCCAGCAGCAACCTGGCGCGGTCCCCCGTCCTGCGAGTTCCTACTTGGTAGATCGTCCAACCTCTCTGCTCCTTTCTGCGGTTCCGAAATAACCACCGCCCACTAAAGCCAAAAATCCCTGGAAAAGCCAGTGGCTCAACCAGGGATCTTGAAACGGTCGTGAATGAAATGGCTCAGGCGTGATTTGAACACGCGACAAAGGGCTTATGAGTCCCCTGCTCTACCCCTGAGCTACTGAGCCTTGGTTGGAGTCGTTAACAACCCCGTCGGTAAATGAGATTAACACAGGGCTGCCAACCAACACAACAAAAAGTAACAGCTTGATGCTCAACATTAGCCGGACACCAGAGTACCAAGGGTTATTGAGCCTCCAACGGAGACCGAATCAGAGGCAGCCTTCAAGAGCAATTTGGCATTGAGTTCACCTCAGGCAGACTGAGAGCCAAAACAAAAGGCTAGCCCAACAACTTGGACTAGCCTTTATTCAAGCATTCATCACCGCACTAGAACTAGCGCTTACTGGGCAACAAAGCAGCAGGATTAACCGCGCCTTGGCCAGAAGGACGAATCTCAAAGTGCAAGTGAGGACCAGTACTGCGACCGGTGCTGCCCATGTCAGCAATATGCTGACCTTGGCGAACCCGCTCACCTTCCCGAACAACATTGCGGTTGTTGTGGGCATACATGGTAACTGAGCCATCAGGGTGAGTAATCTCGACGAGATTACCGTAGCCGCTTGCCCAGGCAGCGTAGGTCACAACACCATCAGCCGCAGCGTTAATGGGTGTGCCCGTAGGACCCGCGATATCAAGTCCCTTGTGCATGCGACCCCAGCGCCAGCCGTAGCCAGAGGTCAAGACCCCTTCAGCAGGCCAGATGAATCCATTGCTTGCCTGACCAGGCAAGAAGGGGTCGGACATGAGTGGAGGAAGCTCAGGGGAAACTGACTGACGCAGAATCGACTGGGCTAAGGGCTCGTAAGACTGAGACCCAAGAGAAGCCGAAGCAACCAACTGAGGCTCACCCACAGCAACCTGCTCAGGCAAAGGCAAAGTCACCTTGATGTCCTGAGGACTGACCGACTGAGGCTTGGCCGAAACAGATCCCCTAGCGGGCAACGTTGTACGACTAGGCGCAGGCTTCGCTGCCACCACAGGAGCAGGCTTTGCCACAGGCTTAACCACTGCAACGGGCTTAGGCGCAACGACTGGCTTAGGTGCGGCGACTGGCTTAGGTGCAACAGAAACCTTAACAGGAGCAGCAGGAGCAACTTCAGCAGGCTTTGCCGCAACCGAAGATTGACCCGACTGATACTTCTGTCGAAGGTCACGGATCTCGCTCATCAAGCTGTCGACATAATCGACAGAAGAAACTGGAGGTACAACAGCTTTAGGAGCCTCAGCCTGAACAGAAGCAACGGCCTGGGTGCGAACTGCTACAGCTTGAACTGCAGTAGTTCCAGCAGGAAGCTTAAGCTGCTGCCCAACAAAAATAATGTCGGGATCCGAAATACGGTTTGACGCGCTGAGAGATTTCAAAGAAATCCCATAGCCGCGAGCAATCGTCGCTAAAGTCTCACCAGATTCAACACGATGAGTTAGCTGGGAGGAACCGGCGGTAACCGGCTTGAAAGCTTCGATTGGGCGCGACGGAGCAGCGACAGAGCCTGAACGCGCTGCTGCGACGACCTTGGGAAGTTCCAATTCGCCAGCTTCAGCAGAGGCAGTGGCTTCGACGGCCGCTTCAGCAATAGAAGCAATCTCTTGGCGTACCTCAGCAGCATCAGACAAATTAGCTGATGCGGGCTTAGCAGCAGACTGAGGAATCGCGATGTTTTGGTCAACCTTGAGAACATTAGGATTCTCAAGACGGTTCACTGCCAGCAAGTCAGTCCGCTTAACGCTGAATTGACGAGCAATGGAGTCAACCGTGTCGCCTGCCTTAACGCGGTAAGGGGTCAGCTGCGACAAATCGACAGCGGGAACGGCCGAAGGCTGAGCAGGTTTCGCAGAGGAACGCAAACTCTGACGTAGAGCCTCACGGCGCTGACGCAACTCGGCGATCGCCGCATCTGCGCCACCGGTTTGAGCAGAAACCATGCTTAGGGTTTTGGCCGCACCCGGTCCCTGGGCAATTGCCGTGGGAGCGATAGCTCCAGAAGGAACTTTCAAGGTGTTGCCAGCAATCACAGAAGTGTTCTTGCTGATGCTGTTAACGCTAGCCAACTGATCAACACTAATGCTGTAAGCACGAGCGATGCCATACAGCGTCTCGCCAGATTGGATAACGTGGAAAGAATTGTTGGCGCCAACTTCAGGGAAGTCAGCCTTCAATTCAGCGAATGAGGGAGATTGCTCAGCGCGAGCAACCACCTGTGTCGAAGACTCGGTGTAGAGTCCAGACTCCAACTCTTGCTGGGCAGACTCGGCCAACGCCTGGAGTTCCAGAGCTAGCTCAGCAGAGCGCTGAGCTTCATCAGCCGTACCGATTGCCTCAGCCGCAACCGCTTGGCGCGTTTGCAGAGAGGAGAAGATATCAGAAGCACCCATGGAGAGTGCAAGGCCCATGACGGCGGCGGAAGTACGAACCCGACGCTGATAAGCGGAATTCGAAATAACGGGCTTTATTAGACCCTCAAACAGATCGACCCCGTCGTCTTGGCGAACCACAGACGCAACGGCCTCTGCCTTGATTTGCTGGACAGTGCTGATGACAGAACCAGCAGCCTGACTAGGGCCGACGTTGGTCTCGGACAGCGCAGAAAGCGCGTTCAGAGCATCCCGGCTTAAGCAAGAGGGAAGAAGGGGCTCGATTTTCTGTGGAAATCCTCGTTTCAAGGAATAACCTCCTGACAACTAGAACTCAAACATCCGAGCAAGACACCGTCCAAGATTGGAGCAGACTTGCTTTTTCTAGCAGGGTTGGGGAATGGCATAAGCCCTAGAACAACCCGGAGCGGACGCATCGCTTGAATACCTTCGAAAGGTTAACTTGCTTTTCACAAATAAACAAGCTTGTGCAAATCTTGCGCCCTAAGTTAGCTCCTCGTCTTCCGTATTTACTACGGTGCGATCGCAATCCCCCCCTGCTATCGGCCTATTTTCGAAACGCTTTATCTCTTACGGCACAAGGGATGTAGCATTTTCAAAATAGTTCTTCAGACCATCTAAATTAGGCCCAAAAAACTTTCAAGGGGTCAGAAAGTCACTGCCATTAGCAACTGCTGAAATCACTTGTAGGCCTGGCATTGGGCAAACAACCCTCACCTTTGTCCTAGGTGCGACCCCAGAAAACTGCTTGACATAGAGATTTCTTATCGCTCCTACGGTGCTTCTAAGGTTGTTTTCATATTCTCCTGACAGAAAAGTGTGGCTTAGATGACAGAAGTAGAAGATCTAGCCCTCAATCATTAGTCAATGCATCAAAGTCAAGAGCTGAATGATTACTTTTTGTAATCAAAAGGGGGTGAACCCCTCTCTCAGCTTCTAAAAAGGCGATTTTCAGGCCTAAAACCTTGCGGATTTGTGATCTGAGTCAACAGAAAAGCGATCTGGGACGAGACGAGAACAGGCTGAGATCCTTGCTTGGTTAGGCTTGGGCAAGATGAATGTCCTTGGGGGGCGAAGGATGATGGCAATTGCTTCTGCTCGACATAAGCGTTTCTAATGCGAGCACCTCAAAAAAGTTCCCTAAGCAGACACTTTTTAGCGCTAAACGCTCCGATTTTTGACCATGCCGAAGGCCAGCATTTAGTCGCTCATCTCGCCAAATCCATTAGAAAGGTCCTAATTTCTATCAGGGCGTTTTAACAGAACGAGCGATCTCGAAATGGAATGCGACTGCAGGTTCAATGCTTGCCATAAATGACAGAGAATCTCTCTGTCTTTCTGAGGGGTTTCAAGCGAATCTCAGCTGCTCTCCCCATGGTCGCGCCTTCGGAATCTCCATGGAACCCTTCGCCAATCCTCAAAACAGCGAAGCGGGAGCCCAGATTCTTCGAATAGCCATCCAACGTCTCTCAAAATTGCACTTATATATAGTGAAAATTTCCGGAGCTGCTTAAAGCCACCAAAGACTCAGCAGAAATGGGGCAGCGATCCAGTCACTCCGAGAAGAGCTCTGATATTCTTCGGCCTTAGCCCCTTCCATAGACGCCAGAGCGAGATGTTTCTATCAGGGCAGCTTAGATCTGAAAATATTTTGAGTTGCGGATGGTTCAGTACCGAACTTTCGAGCAAGCCCTTCATCCTCGTGCATCCCACAAGCCCCAAGTCGGTCAACAAGACAGAGGGGCAACTGCAGGAAAATCTTTGCTGTTGTCGGGATACTGTCTTCTCACTCAGACAGGGCATCTAGAAAAGCGGAAAGAACAATGCCCGCGACTTTCGTCACGGGCATGGAGGACAGCATCTCACCCACATCCGCAAGATGGAGAGGCTCAAAGAAGAAGCCCAATAGGGCCAGACTATCGTTGGAAACGAGAAAGAAGCAGTTAGGCGGAAATCGTTATTCCAAATAGCCCAATTGACGACGCGCCTCAAACAGCCCCAGGGCAGCACTCACCGAAAGGTTCAGGCTGCGGACATACTTTTGGCTCATCGGGATATAAACCTTGGCATCGCAATCAGCCATTAATTCAGGGGGAAGGCCGCTGGTCTCACGACCGAAGAGCAACCAGTCGCCCGGCTGAAACTGAAACTTGCAGTAGTTTTCACTGCCGTTCTTGGTAAAAGCAATCCACCTGCCAGGACGAGCCGCCTCACGGAAAGCTTCGATGGATTCATGCTGGTTGACGTCCACATAGGGCCAATAGTCTAGTCCGGCTCGCTTGAGCTGGCGATCGCTAATTTCAAACCCCAAGGGACCCACCAAATGAAGCGGTGTACCGGTAGCCGCGCAGGTGCGGGCAATATTACCGGTATTGGGCGGAATTTCGGGCTGAATCAGAGCAATGCGCAGCATAGGAGAAGACGAATGGGAAATGGGGACTTTATCAACCCATCTATTTTTCCTTGAGACGCTGCCCAATGCTACGAATTCGCTCATTCCAGTTTTGCGGGGGCTTAGGAGTCGGCAGCTCCAGGTTAGGCCAATTGCTCTGGTCACTACAGGGGCAATCCAGGGGGGTAATACCGCCGACCTTCAGCGCCACCGGCATGTCACACCGAGCGCAGGACTGGATATCCCAATCCGATTGGCTGAGTTCTGCCAAGGTCTCGCCAGTGTCCTCTAAATAGCAGCGCTCCAAGCCAGCCAGCTGGAACTTCTGCCAATGGGCTTCAAATTCAGGGCTATAGCCACTGCCATAGGCAATATTGCTGGGGCAGTAGCTTGCCTCGTCCTGGGCAATCTTGACTCCTTTCCCCAGTTGGAACCAGTGAGAGAGGTATTGGCGGAGTTGCGCTTGAGTCGCCATGGTTTGGAAGCCTACTGCGAGGGATACCCTGATCGTAGCTCGCAGGTTTGACTTCTCCGGGCTTGTGAAGGGCTGTAAACCTATACTTTTCCTGTAGTGGGGCATTCTGTTTTGCCAAGCCTTTCTGTGGAGAGGCTTGCTTGCATCGGGATGACTCCGCTTTGGAACCAGAGGTGCCACCTAGAATCAAAAGTCCCCTACCGGAGCTAACACTTCGAGCCAGAATGCACTGGGAAGTCCTTGCCAAATAGGGGCAAAATCTCGAGATTTATACCTTATATATAGTCATTTTTTTGAAGCGGGTTTTACAGACTGGAAAAATGCTGTGGTTCATAGCGTTCGGCGGGATGATTTTTCACGATTCTTCGAGTGACCATTGCCCGGAAGACAAGGGAATCGCCAGGCGATGCAGGGGCAAAGCATGGCCTCCCGCAACCAGGTAGGTCTCTTGAGCGATCGCCGCCACATCCTGAATCAATCGCCCGAGGCGATCGCGAAACTGTCGGCCTAAGGGATAGGCAGGCACCACACCCCAGCCCGTCTCTTCTGCAACCAAAACAACCCTAGCAGTCGTTTTTCTCAGGGCTTGGACCAAAACACAACAGCGCTCTTGCCAGTCTTCCTCGGAATCCTCCAGGCAATTGGCCAACCAAGTCCCGAGGGAATCGACTAAAAGACAGCGTTCTCCCGGCGTATTAGCGATCGCGCCGGGCAAGTCTAAAGGTACTTCTTGGGTCTGCCAATGGCATGGGCGGCGGTCAATGTGGGCAGTGATGCGATCGCGCCAATCGGGGTCGCTTACATCCACCCGAGCAGTCGCAATATAGGTGACTTGGGAGGACTGCTGGGCGAGGGTTTCAGCCCACAGGCTTTTACCAGAGCGGGCTGGACCAGTCACGAGAATTAGCGGAGCCATGGGATGCAGACCTGATAGCTCAAAAGCCCTGACCCAGAGGATCGGAGCAATCTGGAGCAATTGCCTTGACACCATACCAAAGAGTGTTAGCCTTGTTCGCAGCTCTCGCCCCGCCAGAAAAGTCCCCATAGAGATAGGGGAAGGATTTCGGTTCAGGGTTGACCGGTAAAGAGAAGCTCAGGTGACACAAAGGAAACTCGGATGACCTCAAGTATTCAGCCCAGAATTCAGCGAATTCAAGCAGCCATTAGCCAAGCCAATATTTCTGGCCAGGAGCCGGGCTCCCCTAACGCTGCCGGTCAATCCCGAGTTTGCTCCTTTGAGATTGAAGGCCGCAGCCAAGTCGGTTATCTGGGCGTCAATTCTATTGCCGAAGTTACTCCGCCTTGGTTTCCGAAGGATGCCTTCCAGGTGAAGGGCAGCAGCGAAAAGCCTGTTTCTCCCATAATTACGCTGAAGTCTGCTCAGCCCCAGACCAGCCAGCCCAAGTCAGAAGTAACGGAGGCTGACACAGCCAACAACTTCCCCCAACAAAGCTCTGTCACGGCATCTCCCGATGGCCCTCCTCTCATCCAGTCATCGGTTTCCGTTGATGTCTTTCAAGCTGTGGCCGGTCGCGACAATGAATTTGTCCAAGAGGAATTGCCCATCGAGCTAAACCTGTCTCAGCCTCCTCAGCAGGATTCCAAAGACGTCTCGGTCGCAACGGAAACTTCACCTGTAACGGCCGAGGTCCTAGCCGACCTTTTTGAACAGGCCGACCCATTGGCCCAAAAATCAGCAGCAGAACCTAGCCCAACCACCGAATGTCCAAAACTCTGCACCGATGAGTCTGAGCCAAAGCAACCTCACAAATCGCTTCTGGCACCCGTCAGTCAAGCCGAACAAGCGGCAGCCCAAGCGTTAGCTCAATCTCTCAGCCAATCCCTAGAAAAATCATTGCCCCAATCCTTGGATGCCAGCCAAGCGCAACAGGCGAGCAATATTAAGCCCATTGAAACCGTTACCCCACCAGCATTACCTCGTTCTAAGTCACCGGAGATTAGCTCTCACAACAACAGTACAAATCCCATGCTGCCCCTGGAACTGCTGCAAAATATTGGGCAAGAAGTGATTGTTTGGCAAGAAGCACTGAAGGAAGTCCACCAAAAAATCCAGACCCTGTATCAGGAAGGGCCCATTCTCAATGGCTGGTTGGAGAAACACTCTGATGCTGGCGTCTACCAACTGTGCGGTCTTGATCCCACTGGCCAATCCTGGCGTCGCCCCTGCCACCCAGACCAGCTCCAACCTGCGGGTCTCGCCATTGGTCGCTACAAAAAACTGCGCTTACTATTAGGGGAAAAGCAACGCCTTGATCAACGAATCAAGCGATTGTCTGAGACCTTAACGATGCTTCGACTGCGTTTGCGGGCTTACTAGAACTAGGGCAATGAATCGCGATCGCGATAATTGAGGATAGAGAGTTGAGTCACTGGCGATTGTCGTGACGGCTTTCTAAGGTGCTGCATCTTCTATTTCGACGTTGCCCGTCGTTCACTTGCTTGCACTCGCTGCTGAAGATAAACCATGACAGCGCCATCCCGAAAGGTTCCCGTATCCGTTCTGATTCCCGCCAAAAATGAGGAACAGAACCTCCCGGCTTGCTTGGAGAGTCTCCAGCGAGCCGATGAGATCTTTGTCGTCGACTCCCAGAGTACCGACAACTCCATTGAAATCGCCGAGCGCTACGGCGCCAAAGTGGAGCAATTCCACTTCAACGGCAGCTGGCCCAAAAAGAAGAACTGGGGTCTGGAAAATCTCCCCTTCAAGAACGAGTGGGTTCTCATCGTCGATTGCGATGAGCGCATCACCGATGCCTCCTGGGACGAGATTGCTGAGAAAATTGAGAAAGACGAATTTGACGGTTACTACATCAACCGCCGCGTCTTTTTCCTAGGCAAATGGGTTAAGCATGGCGGCAAGTATCCTGACTGGAACCTGCGCCTGTTCAAACATGCCAAGGGTCGCTACGAGGATTTGCAAACCGGCGAAATCCAGAACACGGGCGACAACGAAGTCCACGAGCATGTGGTCATGCAGTCCAAGGTGGGCCACCTCAAAGAGGACATGATGCACGAGGACTATCGTGACATGTTCCACTGGCTGGCACGCCACAACCGTTACTCCAACTGGGAAGCCAAGGTTTACCTCAACACTCTCCAGGGTAAGGGCAGTGATGGAACCATTGGTGCAAACCTCTTTGGTGACTCGGTGCAGCGCAAGCGTTTCCTCAAGAAGATTTGGGTGCGCTTGCCCTTTAAGCCTTTGCTGCGCTTTATTTTGACCTACTTCCTCCGTCTGGGCTTCCTCGATGGCAAGGCTGGTTACACCTATGCTCGCCTGCTGAGCCAGTACGAGTTTCAAATCGGCGTCAAGCTGTTTGAACTCAAGCAAATGGGCGGTTCACTGAACAACGCCACGACTGTGAAGGCCAATCAAGAAGCCAACGTCAGTACGAGCAGTGCCCAAACTGCAACGGTTTCCTAAGAGCATCAACCTGAACCAGGCCATGTGATTAGCCTCTGAAGGTAGTAGGGACATGGCATGCCATGTCCCTACGGTCCGTGTGTGTATCTATTCAATGTTGAGTTATTTCGAGGGTTGAAATGGTACAAGCTACCCGCCCGATCGCGTCCAAAGCGGCTTTGGTAGAAACAGAGCCCGTCAATCCAGGCGACGAACGCTTTTGGCCTGATCCATTGGCCATGCCGTCATTGATGGATCTAAGTCGCTACGACCAGTCTCATTTTGATCGCGGTCGCCCTGGCTGGTTCGTGCTGGTGTGGTGGCTGGTCCAAAGCGTGGCTTTTACGCTCAGCCCTCACTTTGCCAATGGCTTTCGCGTCGCGCTGCTACGGCGTTTTGGTGCGGAGATTGGCGAGAATGTGATTATTCGGCCTACGGCTCGGTTCACCTATCCCTGGAAAGTGGCGATCGGTGACAATAGCTGGGTGGGTGACGATGTTGTCTTCTACAGCTTTGAACAAATTACCCTGGGCAATCACTGCGTCGTCTCCCAAAAGAGTTACCTCTGCACGGGGAGCCATGATGTGGAAGACCCGACCTTTAAGCTCACCACTGCTCCCATCACGATCGGCAATGGCGCTTGGGTGGCGACGGATTGTTTTGTGGCACCCGGCGTAACCATTGGAGCCAACGCTGTTGTGGGCGCTCGCAGTAGCGCTTTCAAAGACGTACCGCCGGGCTACATTTGCATGGGCAGTCCTTGTAAGCCAGTGCGGGCTCGGGTTGTTCGCGATCGCTAGCCGTCACCGGCTGTCATAGCACAACCTATCTCGGCTTCAAACACCGGGTGTTTTCATGAGATTGGAGGACTCAACCTCTAGGCACTCGGAAAACACCCGGTGTTTTTGTTATGCCTCTCCAGGCTTCTACAATAGAGAATGTCGCGCCTCGGCTTTGCCATGACCTCGCCTCGCATTAGCCTCTGCATGATCGTCAAGGACGAGGCAGAAGCATTACCCATTTGCCTGGGCAGCCTAGCAGCGGCGGATCCAGAGGGCTGGATTACGGAACGCATCATTCTCGACACGGGCTCCAGCGATGAGACCGTTGCCATTGCCCAAGACTTAAATTGTCAGGTCTTCCATTACGAGTGGAACGACGATTTTGCAGCCGCACGCAATAGTTGCATCAGCCACGCCACTGGGGATTGGCTATTGGTACTCGATGCCGATGAGCAGCTCATTGACCAAGCCTTTAGTTCGCTGAGGCCGTTGCTTCAGCAACCCAACATCATTGCAATCAATCTTCTGCGCCAAGAAGTGGGAGCCGCTCAATCCCCCTATTCTATGGTCTCGCGGCTATTTCGCCGTCATTCAGAGCTGGAGTTTCGTCGCCCTTACCATGCCATGGTTGACGACAGTATGGCAGAGCTATTACAGAAGGAGTCGGGCTGGAAGGTTGTTGATGCATCTCATATTGCCATTCGCCATGAAGGCTATCAAGCTGGGGCGATCGCCGCTCAAAACAAGTTCACCCGAGCTCGCCAGGCCATGGAAGGCTTTCTCAAAGACCACCCGAAGGACGGCTATTGCTGTGCCAAACTTGGAGCGCTATATGGTGAAGAAGGCAACTGGAGTCGGGGCATTAGCCTACTCAATCGGGGACTTAAATCGACCGAATTAGACGCCCCGAGCCGCTATGAGTTGCATTACCACCTTGCTATTGGGCATCGCCAGCTTGGCAATGTGGAAGCTGCCGCCCAGGCCTACCAAGCGGCCTTGGAAGTAGCGGTGCCAGACATCATTAAGCTAGGAACCTTCAATAATTTTGCTAGCCTGCTCCAGGCTGAGGGCCTGCCAGAAATGGCTAGGTCGCTGTATGAACAGGCGATCACCATTGACCCGAACTTTGCCACAGCCCATTACAACCTGGGCAAGCTCAAACGGGAGCAGGGGGATCTAGCCGGGGCGATCGCCGCATACGAAACGGCCCTATCCCTCACTCCAAATGCCCCCGAGATTCATCAAAACCTGGGGGTAGCCCTACTCAAGACTGGGGCATTGGACCAGAGCAGAAGTGCCTTTGAACGGGCGATCGCCCTCTACGAAGTCCAACAGCCCAGCCAGGCCGAAGCCCTACGCCGCCAGCTCGGGGAGCTTAATCTGTTCCCGCCAGGGCAAGGGCTCTAGGACTATTTTTTCCGCAGCTTCCGCATTGAGAGGTTTAGAGAACCAATAGCCCTGAGAGGCAGGACAGCCCATCCGTTGCAGGTGCTCTCGCTGGTGAGGCTCTTCAATTCCCTCGGCAATAACCCCCATGCCTAAGTGGTGGGCTAGGTTAATCACCATGGCCGCAATTTCGCTATTCTCACCATGGAGACCGATATCGCTAACGAAGGCGCGATCTACCTTGAGGTGGTCCAGGGGGAAACGATGGAGATAGCTGAGACAGGAATACCCCGTGCCAAAATCATCTAGCGCTAATTCAATGCCCCGCTGTTTCAAGGCTTGGAGTAAGGCCAACAGCTCCTCTAAATCCTCCATAAAGATACTTTCGGTGATTTCGAGTTGAAGCCCCTTGCCATCCCAGTCTGGGTAATCTAGCAAAATATCCAAACGCTCTAAAAAGTCAGGACTTTTGAGCTGTTGAATCGACAGGTTCACGCTCATTTTGAGGGACTTGGCCCCAGGAGAAAGCCGACGCCAAGACAGCAGTTGGTCCATGGCTTCTTTCAAAATCCACTCTCCCAAAGGAACAATCAGCCCCGTCTCCTCGGCGATGGGAATAAAGTCGGCGGGGGAAACCATTCCCTTCTCCGGACTAAACCAACGCACCAAGGCTTCAAAGCCCAACAACGCCCCAGTATCCGTCGAGACAATGGGCTGGTAATGAAGCTGAAATTCTTTTTGTTCTAAGGCGTGGCGCAAATCCAGTTCTAGCTGAAGCTTGCCCGAAACCTGCTCATACATGCATCGGTCAAAAATAATATAGTCGCCCTTGCGGCCCTGGGCCTTGGCGGTGTACATGGCAATGTCAGCATTGCGCAGGAGTTCATCCGCTGTTTCATATTGGGCTGTGCCCTGGGCTATGCCAATGCTGGCGCTGGTAAACAGCGGTTGCTCAAGACCGAGATCAAAGGGCTGTTTCAGTAAGGCATTAATGCGCTCAGCCACATGAACAGCATCGTCTAGAGAGCAGATTTTCTGAAGCAGCACAACAAATTCATCGCCCCCCAGACGGGCGACGATATCAGAATCTCGCACCGTGTTCTCTAAACGCCGGGCGATCGCCACCAGCAGGCGATCGCCCACATGGTGACCCAGGCTATCATTCACGACCTTGAAACGATTGAGGTCCAAAAACAGCAGCGCAAAGCAATGGCCAGGATCCTGCCGAACGATTTGAAAAACATCGTCCAAGCGCTGACAAACAAATGCTCGGTTCGGCAAGCCGGTTAAGTCATCATGGTTGGCATTGTGACGTAACTCCGCTTCCACTTGCTTGCGATGGGTCAGATCCAGAAACTGACTGATGAGGTAAGTGGGACTATCCCCTTCACCCCGCACAGCCGTCGCCTGCAACAAGCCATGGATCTCCTCACCATCCTTCGCTCGACAGGTCATCTCCGTCTTGAAGTTATCAATCTTCCCTTGGGCCAGCTGTTGCAAAGGCAGCATAGCCAAGCGACTCTCATCAGGATGAATAAAATACCGCCAGCCCAGTAGCAACAGCTCAGCCTTGGAGTGGCCCAGGGCATCGCAGAGAGACTGATTGACATCGACAAACATCCCATCGGCATTGGTGACAGCCATACCAATGGGAGCCTGGCTAAAAATAGACTGAAACTGAGCCGACGCTCGATGTCGTTCCTCGGCTTCCTTAATTAGCGCATTGGTCCGTTGCTCAACTCGCTCCTCCAGCTCTCGATTTAAATTTGCTAGGGCAGATTGTGCCGCCTGGAGCTCCAAGTGATGACGCACTCGCGCCAGGGTCTCACTGGTATCAATGGGCTTGGTGATGTAGTCCACCCCGCCGACCTCAAACGCCTTCACCTTATTGAGACCATCGGATAAAGCCGACATAAAAATAACGGGGATGTCGGCGGTACGAGGATTTTCCTTGAAGCGACGACAAGTCTCATAGCCATCCATGCCTGGCATCATCACATCCAACAGCACCATCTGAGGCTCGATATGATCGAGGATCTCCAGAGCCATTTCTCCCGTCTCGGCGATCGCCACTTCAAACCCAGCATCACTTAACAGCGCGCAGAGCACCTGAAGATTAGTTGGGGTATCGTCAACGATCAAGATCGGTTGGGAAGCCATGGTGATATACGCGCTGCATGAAGATCGGGAGCAAGCGACAACGGCTAAGAAGAGAAACTCATCCCAGACGGTCTTCATCAATATGTTTTTTAGCGAGTTAAAGAAAATCGCTAGCCATCACGAACTTGCGAGCCCGTCCATCCGCAGGTCTATCGAGTCCACAGACTCCCAAAGTTACGTAGGCTAGTTCGCTCCAAATCCGTTATTTCAACGAGGGTTTTGATATCTGAAACTCCGCCCTGCCCACAATCTAGGGGTTTCAAGGCTAGGACCACTGAAATGCAAAAAATCCCCCTAGACAAGGCATCCTAGGGGAATCACCTGGGAGAATAGGGGGACTTCCTAGAATTGGCTGAGACTATCTTTAGCTGTGGCCGTTGCCAGCCCAGGAAAACTTCAACAGTCCCTCACATTCATCGCATCGCAAGGCCTAGGAAAAACGAGTCCTAGGAGAAACTGATTGTTCTGCTCACAGTGTCAGGCTTAGCGAAAGGACTCCCATGGTTAATCCATCTCTCAGCCCACAAACATCGCTGGGCAAGGTCTATCTCCTCGGCGCTGGTCCCGGCGCAGTGGACTATCTCACGCTCCAAGGACAACAATGCCTCCGGCAAGCAGATGTCTTGATCTACGACGCCCTAATTGACGATCGCCTTCAAGCCCAAGTCAGCGACCCATGCCAACTCATCCAAGTGGGAAAGCGAGGCGGCCAACCCAGCACGCCCCAAAGGGAAATCAATCAATTGCTGGTGGAACAATGTCAGCAAGGCAAACAAGTCGTTCGTCTCAAAAGTGGTGACCCCTTTGTGTTTGGCCGAGCCAGTGCTGAAATCCAGGCACTCAAGGCAGCGGGATGCAATTTTGAGGTCGTTCCTGGCCTATCGTCAGCCCTAGCGGCCCCTTTACTTGCTGGTATTCCGCTAACAGATCCCGTGCTCAGCCGAGGTTTCGGCGTCTTTACGGCCCACGATATTGACGCCCTCAACTGGGAGGCTTTGGCCCAATTGCCCACGCTGGTTTTGCTTATGGGGGGGCGAAAGCTGGGAGCCATTGTGCAGCAGCTGTTGGGCCATGGGCGATCGCCCTACTGTCCCATCGCCATCATTCGCTGGGCGGGGCAGCCCGAGCAGGAAATTATTGCCAGCACCCTCGAGGAAATTGAACAGCGCGTCGCCGAGCAAAACTTAGAGCGATTGTCACCCTGCGTCATTGTGGTGGGGGAAGTGGTGAGCTTGCGAGAATTTCTGCAATAGCTCACCTCGCAGTGGAGCGATAACCCACGATCGCAGCCGTCAGTCCTTCCAAGGTATATTCCTGGGCCTCCAGATCTACCCGTCCCAACAGTTCTCGACAACTATCGGAGGTTTGGGGACCAATGGAGGCGATCGCAACCCCCTCAAGCAAAGCCAACCAGCCCTGTCCCAACCCCTCCCCAGCCAACTTGGCAAAATGCCGCACGGTCTTAGAACTGGCAAAGGTCACCACATCAACGCGTCCCTCACGCAGCGCAGCTAACACAGCGCCATCAGCATGCTCGGGACATCGAGACTCATAGGCAGGGACTTCAGCAACCTCAGCTCCCCCGGCGCGAAAAGCCTTGACCAAAACCTCTCTTCCTCCACTCTCCACCCGAGGAAAAAGAATCTTTTGCCCTGCCAACGGTTCAGGGAAATGAGCAACCAAAGAATCCGCCACAAAACTAGGAGGTGTGAAGTCTGGAGACAGTCCGTAATCTGCCAAAACAGAAGCTGTTTTTTTACCCACAACTGCCAGTTTTATACCGCATAGATTTGACATTGAACGCCCTAGCAGCTGCAATCTCTTAGCAAAAAAAGTTACAGCATTAGCAGAGGTCAAAATCAACCAATCAAATTGGTTTAATTGAGCGATCGCCCCATCCAATGGAGTCCAGCTTGAGGGGGGTGTAATGGCGATCGTCGGCATCTCAAGAACCTCAGCGCCAAGATTGCGTAACAGCGACCCAAAGCTACTCGCCTGACTTGCTGCACGGGTCACCAAAATACGAGTCCCTGTTAAATCAGCCATTTTTTAAGCCGAGCGTGATGAATCCTCTGCTTAGCAATTATTAGCCACAGCTCACCGCTTGGCGACAAGAAATCGGTTAAAAGCCTGAAAGGCAAGACTGGCAAAGATTTTAATGTAATAAACCTGAAACAATTTATGACCGGATCACGGAATTTACCTACGTAAATACCAGCAGCCTTTTGTAAAGACTAGGCAGATATGCACGGGTGTTATTGATCACCATTTTTTGGGTGGTATTGATTGGAGAGCGACAACAACTGTCCATCCGGGCCGTCCTATCTGGCTCCGCCAGCATCACCAAAATCTGAATTGCCCACTTAACCTTTATCAAGAGCATTCATGGGAACGCCAATTCGCTTAGAAGCAGAGAATTTTGACCTCACAACATTTGGCGTAGAAGCCGGTGGAACGATCTCTGGAATTGCTTCCGGTGACTCACTGATAAGTCTAGGTACATCAGCAATTGGAACCCGAGGTAAGGCTCAAACCACCTTAGATCTTGAAGGTACCTATGATGTCTTCATTGGCTACTACGACGAGAATGATGGTCAGGGTCAATTAGGCGTCAAGGTCAATGGCACAACTCTAAAATATTGGACCCTGAACAAAGATTTAGGAGCATCCCCTGGGGATAGCTTTTATCGCAGGCAGCTCGGCAGTGATGTGCAAATTAATCCTGGCCAGAAGCTGGAAATCAGTGGCTTCAAGAAAGACAACGAAGACATCCGCATCGACTACATCGAATTCATCCCCACGGGCGAAACGGCAAACCAGCCCCAGCCCGGCGAATTAAACTTCGGTGCCCCAACCTACAGCATCAGCGAAGACGGTAGCGCCACCAGCCAAGTCACCGTCACCCGCCGTAACGGCAGTGATGGAAACGTCTCTGCCATGGTGCAGCTCAACGGCGGCAGTGCCACAGCAGCGGACTATGTTGCAGGTGAAATTTCCGTTAGCTTGGCCGCTGGCGAAACGAGCAAGACCGTCACCCTACCCATCATTGATGACGGGCTAGTGGAAGGGGACGAGACCCTGAACATTAGCTTGGTTAGCCCCACCGGGGGCGCCACATTGGGAGCACAAACAGCCGCGATCGTCACCCTCATCGACAATGACGTCGCCCCGCCCACCAATGCTGGTGAGACCATCACCCTGGAAGCAGAAGCGCTCACGCTTAGCAACAACTACGTCGTCGAGAATAGCCCTGTAGAAGGTCAAGTCGTTTCCTTGAAGGGCGGCATTGCCGACGACATCGGCACGATTTCCACGACAATCAACTTCACCGGCACCTACGACGTTTTCCTCACTTACTACGACGAGAACGATGGCAATGCGCGATTTGAGACCAAGCTGGGTGGCCAGAATTTAGACGAAGTTGTCCTCAATGAAGACTTGGGCACCAATTGGATGTTTGCGGGCAACAAAGTCCGTCGCCAGGTGGGCAGCAGCATCAGCGTCAGCGCGGGCAGCGATTTTCAGGTCACTGGTTTTGAAGATGGCGGCGAATTTGCCCGCCTCGACAAGATTGAATTTGTCCCAGTAGTCGCACCCACGAGTCAAGACCCTATCCGCCTGGAGGTTGAGGACATGAACCTGGCAGGCTACGAGGTTGAGAGCAACTATCTCACTTCCAATGGCAAGCTCGTTTCCTTGAAGGCTGAGGGTGATGGCGGTACTGGTTCTGCTCAACAGCAGCTCGATTTCTCAGGCACCTTTGATATCTACGTCGGTTACTACGACGAGAATGACGGTGATTCCGAATTAATCGTCAATCTGGCTGGCAATCAGCTAGACCGCTGGACGTTGGATCAACAGCTGGGTAGCAACTGGATCAGCTCAGGCAACGGTGTCCGCCGCAAGGTGGCCAGTGAACAAGCCGTAAATGCGGGTCAGCTGTTGGAAATCCTCGGCCAGGAGGACCAAGGAGAATACGCCCGTGTGGATTATGTCGAGTTTGTCCCCGTAAATGGTGGGACGACATCGGAACCAGAACCAGAACCAGAACCAGAACCAGAACCAGAACCAGAACCAGAACCCGAGCCCGAGAACCCTAGCACTGGCAACGGCAATCCCGACGATGCCATTCGCATTGAAGCCGAGGACCTAGCCCTGTCCAGCCATCGCATCCAAAGCAACAGCCACAGTTCTGGTGGTGAGCTGATTAGCTTCGCTGGCGGCAGCAACAGTGAGCGGGGTACTGCAACGACGAATCTAGACCTGAATGGGGTCTACGATGTTTTCATCGGTTATTACGACACCAATGGCAATGCCCAAATGTCGGTCAAGTTGGGCGGCGAAACGCTGAAATATTGGGTGCTCAACCGCGACCTAGATGCTCAGCCCAATAGCACCAGCATCATCCGCCGTCAGCTGGCTGATGCCCAGGTGATTACACCGGGCACTGATCTAGCAGTCTATGGCCTAGAAAAGGACGGCGATAGCGCTGCAGTGGACTATGTCGAATTTGTCCCTGTGGATCTCTCCACCCGTCCCGGCCGCCTGGAATTTAGCCAAGCGAGCTACATTGCCAATGAGAATGGGGGTCAATCTGCCCAAGTCACGATTAATCGCATCGCAGGCAACGGCGGCAGTGTCACCACGACGCTGAGCCTCACTGGCGACACTGCCACCCCAGGCAGCGACTTCAACAGCGACCCCATAACTGTGACCTTTGCCTCCGGCGAAGAGACCAAAACCGTGTTTATTCCCCTCATCAACGACACCGCCCCCGAGTTTACCGAGCGGTTGACGCTGCAACTCAACGCTCCCAGTGGGGGAGCCACTCTGGGCGAGATTGCCCAGGCCCAGTTCACCATTGTGGATGACGAAGAAAATCTGGAGCCCCGCCTCTACATCGGTGATGGCAAGGTGGATGAAATCAAAGCGGCTATCCAAGTCGCAGGTTCCCACCACCAGCTTGCCTTTGCTGCCATGCAGGCCCGCGTGGACCAGAACGACTGGCAGATTTATGACGAAAACCTAAACGACGGCAACATCAACTACGCCCGCACTTGGCTAGCCCGTGAAGCCTCGATGATGTATCAGCTCACGGACAATCCGATCTATGCCCAAACAGCCTACGAAGCCCTGCGTCAGGTCTATGACGACCCTGGCTTTACTAACGCGAATATCACGTCAGACAAGGGGCTGACCCGTGCCATGGTCGCTCTGGGCTTCGCCATTTCCTACGACTGGGCCGCCAAGGCTTGGACACCGGAACAACGAGCCTGGGTGAAGGGCAAGCTGGTGGAGGGGCTAGACTCCTGGGAGAGCTTTAGCCATCCCAATGTGCGTGCGCCTTTTGCTTCAAACTGGACAGCGGTGACCCGAGGCGCTGAGATTGTGACCATGCTGGCCCTGGGCGAAGAAGCGGTTAGGGGCGATCGCTACGAACTCATCAAAAACGAACTCAACCAGCACATCCTCAACGGCTACGGCCAATACGGCTACAACCAAGAGGGCAACGGCTACCTCACCTATGGCGGCAGTGTCCTAGCCACCGCAGTTAATGCCCTGCGCAGCACCGGCGACACCGACCTAGATGCCGCCTTCGAATCGAAGGAATTCTGGAAGCTGCCCCTCTATGGCTCCGTCTTCAACGCGGAGCAGGACTCGGTGCAGTACGGCGTCGGCAACGTGCGCTTCAACGCCGAGGGCTGGACCAGCTTTATGTTCGCTGACGTTCCCGAAGCTCAACAGGGTTATTACCAATACGCCTATGACTTGGCTCGGGGTGTGAACAATCCCGCTGCTGATGGCGAGAAGTTCGAAGACAAGCGAGCGGGCACCACTTGGTCGCTAATTTATTACCCCACGGAGAACGTCACCTCCCTCGACCCCGACAGCAATCCCAGCGAGTTCAGTCCTTTGCTGGCCAGTGATGACAAGGGGGGCTACTTCCTGCGCAACCGCTGGCAGGATGCTGACGACACCATCGTTTCTTTAATTGGCGATTTTGAATCAGAGCCCAATGCCTGGAACCAGCCAGAAGCGTTCAACTTGGGGCTGTATGCCTATGGAGATCGCTTTATCGCAGGCCCCAAGGGCGAAACCAGCGCCAGCGCCTTCAGCACCTTGCTGATCGACGGCAATATCTCCAACCAAACGGCCAACGGCCAACGGGAATTTTACGAAGCCAATGCCACGGGAGGCTATGTCATCGTCGATGGCGGCACAGCCTATGCAGGCTTAGGCATCGATAGCGCCAAGCGACATCTGGACGTGGAGTTCAACCCCGATGGCTCGACCCTGCTCTCCACCCTAGATAAGGTTCGCGACACCAGCAGCCATGACTACAGCTGGCAAATCAACGTGGGCGAATCTCTAGACGATGGTGGCATTGAGGTCACCACAGGCAGTGAAGGTGGCTTACAAACCTTCCTGCTCACCTCCGACGATGGCGACTATGTGAAGGGTTGGGTCTTGGAGCCCAGCAACGTCACCTTGAGTGCAGGCGATCCGCTGCAAATTACGGCAACTGGCGTGAATACGAACCTGTGGGTGGCCATGCTGACGGGTCAAGGTGCTGCACCGACAGCCAATGTGGTGGGCAGTGGCTTGGATGCAGTGTTGACGGTGGGGAGCAATCAGGTTTCCTATGACGCGGGCAGCGATCGCATTATCAGCACCCACTTAGGCGCAGCTCAGAGCAACCCATTCCAGGTGCTATCCAACAGCTCCAACGGTGACAGCCTGACACCAGTTGATACCAGCAAAAGTTTGTTCTAGGTTGGGCTGAGAGGATGTTTGGAAAGTGCCTTTGCCTACGCCTACATCAGGCTGGCTTCTCAGTAGCAAGATCCCAACCTAAGTTCAACAAATTTAAGGCTGGCTTGGCTCTGCCGCCGTGAGCTAAAGTTCACGGCTCAAAGCTCAAGTCCGTTAAAACGGACTGAACAGCCCACCTGCGAGGGTTGCAGCCCAATAAAGTGGGCTTTCGCTCTTAGGCTGGGAATTTATTCCTAGCTTGCTTCGCCAGGGCTTTTGTGAGCCGTCGAACTCAGGTAGATCCCAGTAAATTCCAGCCCTAATCTAGGGGAAAGACCTGATAGTTCAGTGGCTTTGCTGACTTTTCAAACATCCTCTGAGACGAAACGCCCCCTCCCAGATTGGCCTAGATTTTCAGGGCTGACTTAATAGGAGCGGGGTCAATGCCACTGTTTGCCACCCATCTGTTCGAGGGAAATGGCCTGCCATTTCCCTCGCTTTCTGCTCTATGCCCCAACGCAAAATCGGCCTAACCGGCGGCATCGCCACCGGCAAAACCACCGTCGCCAACCATCTCGCCACGGTCCATCAGCTCCCCATTTTCGACGCCGACCTTTACGCTCGCGATGCCGTAGCCCCCGGCGGTGAGATCTGGCAGCGCATCGTCGATCGCTACGGCTCAGAGATTCTCACAGACGAGCCTGCCCCCGCCCCCCTCAACCGCGCCAAGCTGGGCCAAATTGTCTTTAACGACGAAGCCGAGCTGCGCTGGCTGGAGTCCCAGACCCACCCATACATCAATCAGCGCTTCGATCAAGCGATGGCAGAGCATGCCCAGGCTCCCATCGTGGTCCTCGTCATTCCCTTACTGTTTGAAAAAAACCTAACCCACCGCATCACTGAAACTTGGGTCGTGAGCTGCACCAACGACCAGCAGCGCCAAAGACTCATGGCTCGTAATGGCTTAACGATGGAACAAGCCGAGGCCAGAATTGCCGCCCAAATGCCACTTTCCGAAAAATGCGATCGCGCCGATGTAGTCTTGGACAACAGCCAGACTTTAGCCCTCCTCATTCAACAGGTTGACTCGCAAATCACCTGAACCGGGGAGGCTTACGTCAACGAATCAGCAAGCCGACCCATAAAACTGAAAGGCATATTCAGACAGCGTTCTAGGGAACGGCTAATCCTCTCAATAGAGAAATAGACTGTGAGTCAATGGTCAGATCACAATAGACCTTTACAGCAGCAAGTAGGATTTAGATCTTACGTTCTCTATAGAAACAGTCGGATTTCCCCAGTCGGTATTCCACACCTAAAGGCGTCTCACCGATGGAAACAATGGTATAGATTAAGTCTTCAAGGTTCCTTGCGCAGTTTCGCTCTCGCTATTCCTTTACCCACCGCTCACCATGGGCACATCTGTACAGAAAATCTCCAAATTCTTGGACAATAAGGGCTGGAAATACCGTTTAGATGCCGAAAATCATCGCATCTACACCGGCGTTAAAGGCGAAAGTATTGAGCATCTACTCGTGGTCGTAGAGCTCGAAGAAGAAGGCGAATTCTTCTCGATTTACGCCCCCCAAATTCTGTCAGACGTCCAGAACCATCCCCATAAGTCCGCCATTCTCCAGACGATGCTGAGCATCTCCTGGGAAACCAAGATGCTCCAATGGGAGTACGACCCTTCGGACGGTGAAATTCGCGCCATCATTGAATTTCCTCTGGAAGATGCGGAATTGACTGAGCGGCAATTTAACCGCTGCCTCCATGGCCTAGTGCAGCTCGTTGATGAAATGGCCTTGCCCCGCTTGGCCAACGTGATGGAGACCGGCTTTGACCCCCAGGAAGAGGATGAGGGCGAACGCTTACTGCTGGCCTTGCAAACCGAAGCGCCAGGATTGCTCACGGTCCTGGAACGCGCCATGGAAGCCCGGAAACGTCGCGGAAAGCGCTACCTCATTGAACCGGATTAACTTCTGTTAGCCTTCACGAGACATATACAGCCTTGCGAGTCAGCCTCAGAGGTTGTTTGAGAAAGGCATCTCGCTGTAGCAGGATGGCCTATGATGCTGCCAAAATTAACGAAATCCCGACGCTTCATTGCTAGTCGAGATTTCAAATTTGACGCTTGGCCGAATTCTCAAACAACCTCTCAGCGAAACCATCCGGGATTCGTTGAGGTTTGCTAATTTTGGGCCCAATCGCAACTTCATCCGGCAAGATATAGCCACGGTCACATCACTCAAACACGTCTGCTATGCGTCAGCGTAAAACGATGGCGGGCGGTGACTTGAATCGCAATGGTTTCAGTTAATTTCGGTTAGCCCAGCCACTCAGGACATCCATTATTCCGGGAGATGCAGCGTGAGAAAATTGCTTCTGCGATTGCTCATCGGCGGACTCTTCGCCTTTTTTGGCGTGCTCAATTACTACGGTAATACCGATGTAAACCCAGTGACTGGGGAAAAGCAGCGCGTTCAGCTCAGCCCTCAACAAGAACAGGTTCTCGGCGTTCAGGCTCGCGGCGAAATGGCCCAGCAACATGGTGGCCTTTATCCCGACGAGCAGCTCCAGGCCTATGTAGATGCCGTGGGTGCTGAACTCATCACCCAGACCGGAGCTCGACAATCTCCCTACAACTTCGAGTTCCACCTGCTGCGCGATGCCCAAACGGTTAACGCCTTTGCCCTGCCGGGCGGCCAGGTCTTCCTCACGGCCGGTCTGATGCGCCAGCTCGATGACGAAGCGCAGCTAGCCGCAGTACTGGGCCATGAAATCGGCCATGTTATCGGTCGCCACGGCGCAGAGCATATCGCGAAACAGCAGCTCGGCGTCTCTCTCGTCAATGCTGTAGGGGTAGCCGCCAGTGATGGCACCTATGGCGGTGGCCGCAATGCGGCTGCGATCGCCCAGGCCGTCAACCAGTTGGTCAGCCTCAAATACGGCCGTGCCGATGAACTGGAGAGCGATCGCCTCGGCCTCCAGTTCATGGTGGAAGCAGGCTATGACCCCCGAGGCATCGTCGAATTGATGGATGTTCTCGCCCAAGCCAACGGACGCGGAGGCGCTCCACCGGAATTTTTTAGCAGCCACCCCAACCCTGGCAACCGCGCTGCAGAGCTGACTAGCATGATCGAGCAGGCCTTCCCAGACGGGATTCCGCCCCAGCTGGAAGACGGCAGCGATCGCTTTAATAGAATTGCCCGTCCCCGCCTACCCTAGGCCCGCCTGCCCAACGAGAAACCGACCTACCCTCTAGCCCCTTCAGCTCAGCCCTGGGGAGACTGCCATGGATTTGACCGTTCTGTACTGGATTCTAATCGCCACCATGCTGGTCGGTGTGGCCGGAGCTGTTTTGCCCGGCATTCCCGGCCCCAGTCTTATTCTCATCGCGATCTTGATTTGGTGCGTCGCGACCAACTTTGCGATCGCCCTCTGGCCCCTAATTCTCATTTTTATCGCCCTGATTCTCAGCGCAGGCATTGAGTGGTTCGCCGCATACTGGGGGGCTCGTCAGGTGGGAGCCAGTAGCTGGGCCCAGTTTGGAGCCATCCTAGGCATGGTGCTGGGCTTCTTTGGCCTCTTGCCTGCGCTGCCCCTGGGGGGTCCATTACTGGGGATTTTGTTTGGCGCAGTGGCTGGCGCTTTTGTGGGCGAGTTCTTCTATCGCGGCAAGCTGGAATTTAAGCCTCGGGTGGAGCAATCACTCAAGGTCAGTGTGGCGGTGGCGGTGGGCTCCATTGTGGGGAACCTGCTGGAGGTGATTTTGGCGATCGCGGCGATCGCTCTGTTCGTCTGGAATACCTGGCCTGTAGCCTTTGGCTCCTTCGGAATTAGCTAAGACTATGAGCCGTGAAATCTGGCCCAAGTTACAGCCTCGCTCCCTTTGGGCAGGGCTCGTCTTAGCAGGGCTGCTAGGAGCAACCTCGTTGGGCCTGGGCAGCTGTCAACCCAGCAGCAACGATGAGTCTCAGGTGACGGAACGCCTGCTCCCCGAAGGCGATGGCGTCACTGATGCCCTGAATGATTACTTCCTCAGCATCAATGCCTTCGCGGCGAGTCCCTATGAGGTGGCTTACCAGGACTTAGACAACGACAGCCTCAAGGATGCACTTGTCATGCTTCAAGGGCCGGACTGGTGCGGGTTAAGCGGTTGTCCTCTGCTTGTTTTCCGAGGCCTGAGCGACAACGATTTCTTATTTTTGTCTCGCATCGAGCGGGTCCGTCAACCGGTATTGCTCAGCGAGAGTCGAACCAATGGTTGGCGAGACTTAGTCATTGGCACCACTCTAAAAGGCAGACTAGAGGATGTGCTGTTGAGTTACGGAATCGAAGGCTATCCTGCAGATGCAAGTCAGGGCCAACGAGTCGGGCGCGATCGCGAGCTCAAAACCCAATCTGCGTTTTAGCCCAATTCGATGCATTCTCATCGGCTGAGCCAATGCTCGGCTCGGCTAATGGTTGGCTCAGTCTGCAATGAAAGAAGCTGTCTGCCTAAGCTGGCAATTGAGCTTCTAGTTCCGGCGGCAACGCACTGCTAGAGACCAAAGCTCGCATCTCCTGGCAATCTCCCCACAGAACTTTATCTAAACAAGTTCGAGCGACTCCGAGTTGCTGTCCTTCAATATCAAACACTTCTAGCCAGCCATCGTCACCATCTGTAGTGACCACCACGCCAAAGGTAATTTGCTCTCCCACCAGCAGCGTCACGCCGTAGGCCGACCCTAAATCTTTCGCCACAATATGTTCGCGGTAATAGTCGTAGGCCGTCAGCATTGTCTCTGGCATGCCCTCCCGGTTCTCTGACTCACTCAGAGAGGGCATCGCATAATCCGAGAAGGGACCTCCACTCCCGGTTAGCAACAACCGCTCAGACTCATCAGCCACGGACTGATCGCCATAAAATTGCTGGAGCTGTTGTTGATAGGCCTGATGGACGGCATCGATGGTCATGGAATAGCCTCAAGTTCCACAGATAATATGCCCCAGAATGGCCCTATTGGGTCATATCACCCATGGATATTCTCAGAGACTCAGCGCTTTACACCATCCGCAAAACGAACATTGAGGGGAGGCTGGGCTCCCAAGCAGAGGGCAAAGTCAGAATGATCGAAACGATTGCATCTGTCGCATTGCTGAGTACGGCCTCAAGTTGACGAGATCGAAAGAGCAATTACGCTAGTGCAGTCGGTCACGAAAGATCCAATCTGCTGGTTTAGCAGGCGCCACGTCGCTGAAGGACAGCTCCAACGGTGGCCAAAATCAATTGGATATCGTAGGCAACGCTCCAACGAGACTGGTAATGCAAGTCCATAGCCACGATCGCCTCGAAATCATCCACTTGGGAGCGACCCTTCGCCTGCCATTCTCCCGTGATGCCTGGCTTCACTTGAAGGCGTAGCCAATGGTGGGGGCTATATTGGGCTGTTTCATCTAGCGTGGGAGGCCGGGTTCCCACGAGGCTCATCTCTCCTTTCAAGACATTCCAGAATTGTGGAAACTCATCCAAACTCGTCTTACGAAGAAAGCAACCCACGCGAGTGATGCGAGGATCATTTTTGTTTTTAAAAATCAATCCCTTGGCTTCATTTTGAATCTGGCCTTTGAGCTGATCCGCATCTACGACCATGCTGCGCAGCTTCCAGATTCGAAATGGCTTTCCCTTCAAACCACAGCGCTTCTGGCTGTAAAAAATAGGGCCTTTACTATCTAAAGCAATTGCGATCGCGAGTACAGGAAAAACCAGTGCAAAAAAGCCTAAACCAATACAGGCACCCAAGATATCTAAGGCTCGCTTCAGTCTGCTATGGACCGAAACATGGGCTTCTAGAGAGACAGGAAATGATGAGTCGGCAGGAGATGCCTCATCCTTTTCCTGAAGGAAAACCGGAGAAGAGTTCACAGTTCAATAACGGGGAGAAACGGCTTGTAGAAATGATCATCACGATGCATTTGCTACCCTGGACTACTCAAAATTCTATGTACATTCCATAGATACATGGCCCTACAGGCCGAATCCTTAAAACAGCTTCAAGGGAAAAATTTTTAAGGTCAAAATCATCGGAATCTCCCTGATTCTGGTGAGAGGATAGGAGGTTAGAAATCATTCAATCATTACCCGTCATAGAAATAAGTCCCGGAATTTCATCTCACTCCAACAGTCAAGTCCATGGACCATGGGAGCACAGGAGCCAAAGTTTCCGATCATGCTGAGAAGTCTCCAAAGCTAGAATGTGCCTACCCAAAAATTCAATCGAGACAGAACGATTTCTTCTCTCTTTCGCTTCGGTGACCGCCTATGCAACTCTCTCCCAAAACCAGCCTCAAGGCTTCGGCCAAATGTAGAGGGTTGTTCCTCGGCCTAGCCACCCTAGACATCATTTACTTAGCCCACAGCCCCCTCGGCACCAATGAAAAGCAAGTGGCCCAGGACTATCAAATGAGTCCCGGCGGTCCCGCCACCAATGCCGCAGTCACCTTTGCCCAGCTCAGCGATCGCAATGAGGCCCAGCTGGCCGCAGTGATTGGTCAGCATCCCCTCACCCAGATCATTCGGAGCGATGCTCAGCGCTGGAATATCAGGCTTCACGATTTAGCCCCAGAGCATCGTGAACCGCCCAGCCTCTCCTCCATTGTGGTGAATGCTCAAACGGGGGAGCGAGCCATTATTTCGATTAATGCCAAACGGCATCAAATCGCGGCTCCTCCGAAGAATCCTGGAGAGACAACGCCCGATGCTCAATTCCAAGACAGACTCAATGGGCTAGACATCCTCTTAATTGATGGGCATCAAATGGAACTCTCTGGCCATCTTGCCCCCAGAGCCCAGGACAAAAAAATTCCGGTCGTGGTTGACGGCGGCAGCTGGAAGCCAGGTTTTGAAGCGGTTTTATCGGCAACGGACTACGCCATTTGCTCTGCTGATTTTCGGCCACCGGGCTGTCACAACGAGGCAGAAGCCCTAGCTTATCTGCAAGGCCTGGGCGTTCCCCACATTGCCTTTAGCCATGGCGATGGGCCGATCTCTTATTGGCAACGGCAAGACGAGAGTGAGCCTAGTACTCCCTCATCAACAACAATTCCTAGGGGCGAAAGCGGTGAAATAACCGTGCCTAGAATTCAGGCCGTCGATACTTTGGGGGCAGGTGACATTTTCCATGGAGCCTTTTGCCACTACATTTTGGAGTTGGATTTTCCCCAGGCTCTGGAAGCTGCGGCTGCGATCGCCAGTCGTGCCTGTCAATCCTTTGGCACTCGCAGCTGGTTGAAATCCAGCGCAGATGGCTCCTCCATGGAGTGATTCTCTAATTCAGCAAAATAAAATCCCAAATTTGGTGACGAGAATTAGCCTCTATTCAACCGCTTCAACTCTCGATAAATGTCATGTGTCTCACCCCAAATAAGTCGTCAAGATCACATTGTCATCTGCATTACAGCATCACTTAATTTCCTGACGAAGTAATCTAAACCAAATATTAAATCAGCCTTAAATTCCTATTGCTAATCTGCCCTTACAGGGTCGCTTACAGATGCAATTTGAGGAATTTAATCTTGGACATTGCCCTAGGATTTTTAGCTGCTTTTCTCCTGCTCTTTCTAGGAGACTTCATTTCGACCTTTGGCTATCACGTGCCAGAACATGTCTTTGGGAAATTCCACAGTCTCGTCCACCACGGGGCCAATCGAAGCTTTATTCACTATGCCGTTCTCACCCGCAATCCCCTTGTATTACTAGACGGATTCCTGGGTGCTCTCCCCTATTTCCTCTGTATTCCTTGGCTTTGGCAGCTCTCCCCAGTTGGCACGCTGGTCGGCTTGGCATTAGGCGAATTCCATGTGGTGTGGCGTCACATTACTGCTGCGGGCAAAGTTACCCCCCAATGGATTCAGCATATCTGCGAAGTTTGCTGCATCACGACACCAGAGCGCCATTGGCAGCACCATAAAGATGCCGAAGCGGCCTTTGGTGATATTTTCACCTTCTTCCATCGTCCGGCTTATGCCTGGCTGAAAACGTTGCGCGGTCTCAAACTGGCCTATCGTCGCCAGCGTCGCTCCTGGGCTCAGCCTTGACCCCATCTATAGCTCCACATTCACAATCCCCATATCACTCATCTTTGATGAGCTCCCACGAAAATCAGTGATGGAGCAGAACCCATATCAGCCCTTCAGAGACCCACATGGTTGACTCCGAGGGGCTTTTGATGGCTTTGTAAGGCACCATCCTGAAGATTCACCCAAGGGACAGAGACGGATATAGTAATTGCCAGGCCGTCACTGCTCCCTTTAGATTCCGCTGCATCTATGCTCTGGCAAGAACGAATTGAATCCATTAAAGCCGGTCTATTGGGGGCGATCTCCTGTGTCGTAACTGCCATCTTGTTATCGCTTTTAGAAGCGACATTGCTGCCAGAGCTACACAACTTCAACGGCGGTGAAGCCCCTGGGAGTCTCATCAGTCCATTGCCTTGGCAAAGCTTAGGATGGGCGATCGCCTGCCTCACGGGCTTTCTCTTCGCCGTCACCTATCGCTATGTGATCCGTGAAGACCCCAGCTCTCATCTGCGTAGTGGGGCAGTACTGGCCTTTGGCCTCGTGCGAGGTTTGGCCCAAGTCGATGCCGCCTGGTTACTTCAGGGCGATTGGTTGCTGTTAATCGTTCTGTTGGGAGAGAGCTTGGTCTTGATGGCGATCGCGAGAGTCGTCTTAGATCTAGGACTGGACCAAGGTTGGCTGCGGCCCTTCAAAGGATTTCAGGAGTAGTAAGACTCACTAAGCAATTTCCAGGCCTCTCATTTTAATTTGGCTCTTGAGACGGTATCTGGCTGCAAGACGGGCATTCTAGGTTAGGTTGACAACCTAGATTGGCATCAATCGACAGGCATGGGGGTAGAGAATCCTTGCGTAACTGCAAGCATCAATCCGTGCATACACCCATAGCTGTCACTGAGATTGCAATTTTCCATGGCATTTTTTGTTAACCTCAGGTCGCCTGAGCGCTTTTGCATCAACCAACCCAATGTCCCTAGCCTCTCTCTCCAAGCCAGCCAAGCCAAGCATTTTAGTTGTAGATGATAATCCCGAGAATCTCAGCGTTGCGCTAAATTTTCTGGCAGAGAAGCAATTCGAGATGGCTGTGGCTACCGACGGAAATAGTGCCCTGGAAAGCGCCCAACTGGTGAAGCCACAACTGATCTTGCTGGATGTCATGTTGCCTGACATAAGTGGCTTTGAGCTGTGCAAACAACTCAAAACCGACCCTGTTCTCAGCGAAACCCCCATCATTTTCATGACTGCCTTGGACGAACCCCAATACAAGGTTCAAGGCTTTAAAGCTGGCGGCGTAGATTATGTGACCAAGCCGCTTGAACGGTTGGAGTTACTGGCCCGAGTGGACAATCATCTACGCATTCGGCAACAGACAACGACTCTGAAAACGGCAAACCGCAATCTTCAACAGGCCAATAAAACTCTCCAACTACGCAACCGCACCGTCACCGAAAATAATCGAAAACTCCAACAGCTCGTCCATATTGACGGGCTGACCCAAGTCGGCAACCGTCGCTGTTTTGATGAGCGCCTCAACCAAGAATGGCTCAGGCTGCGTCGGGAACGCATGCCTCTCTCACTCATCCTCTTCGACATCGACTATTTCAAGGCCTATAACGATCGCTATGGCCACCCCGCCGGAGATACTTGCCTGGCGCAAATTGCCCAAGCTGTAAAACTTCTGCTGAAGCGTCCAGGGGATTTACTCACTCGCTACGGCGGAGAAGAATTTGCCATCATTCTGCCCAACGTTGATGCAGCAGGAGCGATCTACGTCGCCGATCGCATTCAAACCGAAATTGCTCGCCTGGAAATACACCATGAGTCATCCAGCGTGAGCAACTATGTCACGGTGAGCCAAGGCATTAGTACCTGCATGCCCCTGAATAACATGCCCCCTGCCCAAATACTCAAGTCCGCCGACCAAGCGCTGTACTTGGCGAAACAACAGGGTCGAAACCAGGCGATTCATCGCAGCCAAGCTAATCCAGAGACTTATTCTGCCTCGCCCAGTAGCGTAAAGGCCGACCAATCCGAGGGGTTGGGATAGGTTTGGGAGGTCGTCAACATAGCCTGGCGCAAGGCTTGAGCCTTAGTCAGACCCTGGCCTAAGTTGTCGTAGAACGTCTGCATTAACGCAGCAGTCGATTCATCAGAAACAGCCCAAAGCGACACCACCACCGAAGGTACTCCAGCTCCCATCCAGGCCCGAGCGAGTCCAACCACACCATCTCCGGTCAAGTCACCGCGCCCTGTATCACAGGCGCTGAGCACCACCAGCTCCGCATTGAGACGCAAGTTGATGATTTCACTGGAGGTCAGCAGACCATCCAGGCGAATGTTATCGGCCCCGAGGCCATCACTGGCGGTGCCGGCTGCATCGGTGGCTAAGGCGATCGCTCCCGGTACGGGACGGCGTCCAATTTTTTGCCCCGCTGGACCTACACCGTAGCTCAGCAACCCATGGGTGGCGAAGTGAACCCAGCGAGCTTGGGACAAGCGTTTGAGCACCACCGATTCTTTGGCCTGGGGACCGATGAGAGGCTGGGCATTGAGGGCTGACGCAATGGCGATCGCCTCCGCTTCAGAGCCGGGCAAGGGAGCCAGAGGCGTGGCTGGCAAATCAGGACGCAACGCCACAGTGGGCATGGTGGGATTGCCAACCACAAGAAAGTCCTGCGCTGTCTTCTGATGCTTGGGTAATCGAGCTTTAGCCCGTTCTGTTAAGGCCAGGGTTTGAATGGATGGGGCGGTTAATAAGGTGTGGCGAGCAATCAGGAATTCTCCTGACTCATCCTGCAAGGCTGGAAACGGCACGAGAAATAACTCCCCCTGGGGAATCACAATCACCTGTTGCTCCGGGTCATCGGGCAATAGCTCAGCGATGGGTTCGATCAGCAACTGATGGAGCTGCTGCAATCCTGCATAGCTTTGTCGATTGGGGCTAGAGGCTTCGACAACCTCTGCAGGTTCAGGAGGATTAAAACTAAATCCTCGCGAGCCCTCCGCTGCTCGCTCTCGCATTTGCCGCTGCAGTTGGCGCTTACAAATACGGGCAGACTCAAAGCATCGCGAGGCTCGCACCAATAATTCCAACGGTTGTTGTTGAGCAATCAGGGGTTTGAGGTCGGCCCGGCGCTGGTGGACTTTGCCATCGGGCTGGACGACCCAAATGTAGATGGCTTCTGGAATGCCCATCTGCTTGCCCTGGTGAAGAAAGTCGTCTTCGGGCACTAGGGTGTATTCAACCAGGGTGGCCTGGCGATCGCGGGCAATACGCTGCAGTTCCGCAATCCTAGGTGGCTCGACAGTTGTCAAAGCATCACCTTTATCTTCGAGGCGCTGGTTGAGCAAATCTGCAAAGGCCCGAGCCCGGCCCCACTCCGCTACTTCAAGGGAATCCGCACTGCGGCTTTGGGTGCTGAGAACTTGCTGGAGCAGGTTATAGGTTTTGGTTTGGGTATCGAAGATGGAGACCTTATCGAGGTCACTCAGGCCCTGGCGTAGGTCATCCAGCACGGTCAGAGCGCGTCGCAGTTGAGCTTCGGCCTGGCTGTATTGGCGGGCATTGTAATGGGCATGGCCCAGGTTATTGAGCGTGAGGGAGAGGCGGGCGCGATCGCCCTTGGCCTCAAATAAAGCCAAGCTTTGCTCCAGATGCTCAACCGCTTTAGCGAAATCGCGACGACTGGTATAGGCAACGCCTAAGCTTCCCAAGGCTTCGGCTTCCAGCGTGGCATTGTCTAGTGACTGAGCCGCAGCCAAGCTGTCTTGGTAGTAATCGAGGGCTTGATTGAGCTTTCCCTTAGCGTGGAAGGCATCCCCTAAGTTAAGCCAGCTACTGGCCTGGGCAGCGCCATTGCCACTCTCCGTTGCCAAGGCAAGACTGCGCTGGTAGGCCGCAATAGCTTCGTTAGACTTTCCCTGCTTGGCCGCGAGAACCCCCAAGCTATTCCACAACACAGTTTGTCCTGCCCGGTCTCCGGTTTGCTGGGCGAGGGATTGGGCCTGTTCAAAGGCTTGCTGGGCTTGGTCGTAGTTGCCCAGGGCTTCGTAAACATTGCCTAGGTTACTCAGGGCTCGGCCTTCCAGAGCAGTATTGCCCTGTTGTCTGAAGAGGGCAATGACCTCCTGGTTCTTGGCGATCGCCAACTGATATTGCCCGGTGACGCGATAGGCAATGGCCAGGTTGCCCAGCAGAAATGGGACAAAGTCAGGGGCAGCAGAGCGGGCTTCGGTGAGGGTGGCTTGATAGGTCGCGATCGCAGCATCGTACTGCCCTGATTCAGCCTGTTGCTTGGCTGTTTGATAGCGCTGCTCCACCGAAAGACGAGACCCTGGGGTGCTGGTCTGGGCGAGGGTGGCTGTGGGCTGCATAACCTTAGGCTGCATAACCTTGGACAGGGCAACAACGGGGGAGCTGAACGCGATCGCCCAGGCCACCCCTAGCTGTAATGCTGCGATACGACTCCAATTCATTACGATTCTCCGGTCAACTCAACCTCACCATTCCTTTCTCCTTCCGCCTCGCTGTCCCTCACGTCCGGCAAAGCCGCCTCAGAGAATTCGGGCATAGCCGCATCCTCAGGTAGCACAGGTACAGTGATGCTGCGCAACAAGGTGGCCGGTTCAGCCGCGCGATCAACAGTCGGTCCACAGGGCTGATTCGTCTGGGCTTGGGCTTCACCCCGAGGTGCGGGTCTCTCTAATTCTTCAGAAACGACAGGAGCTTCCACAGCCTCCACTGAATCTGGGCTTAAGTCCTCACAAACCGAATCTTGAGGCCCCGTTTGCCGTTGCGCCGCCGTGGCACTGCGACTGGCGATCGCAGGATTAGTTGAAGTTCCAGTCCCGGTCCCAGAGCCGGAGCCGGTTCCTGTATTCGTGCCCGTTCCTGTTCCTGTTCCGGCTCCCGTTGTTGTCCCAGTTCCGGTCCCCGTTCCTGCTCCAGTTGTTGTTCCTGCGCCTGTTCCTGCTCCAGTACCTGTTCCGGTTCCCGTTCCCGTTGTTGTCCCGGTTCCGGTCCCCGTTCCTACTCCAGTTGTTGTTCCTGTGCCCGTGCCTGTTCCTGTTCCTGTACCCGTGCCCGTACCCGTTCCGGTTCCAGTTCCGGTCCCGACCGTTGTAGAAGTAGGGTCAAAGGATTGGTCTTGCAAAGACGCATAAAAGGCACCGTTACTGCCTTCACCCACCACAATCCCCCCTGCCAAGCCACTGGCCTCCGTGGGAAACTCATCCGTGCCGTAGCTCAAGGCCCGTCCTTCCACCACAGCAAAGTCAAAATTATTGGTGACAGGGTCATAGCCTGCCAGCGTATCCGCAGCATTCGCTGGCTCATAGGCAGGCTGCCCATCAAAAGCTGGGCCTAGGCGGAAGGCTTGCTGACTATCCCCTTCGATCAAGACTCGCGAGGGAATCCCATCGATGGTGTAGTTGCGGTCAACCAGGGTTTCAGTGCGATCGCCATACTGAATCACAACCGGCGCATTCAGCCCATCGGCATTAGCTCCTGCAGGTCGCATCACAATACTAAAGCGCGGCTTCGCGGTAGCAGGATTCAACGCCACACCAGGCGCTCTAAAAGCATCTGCAGCCGTTGCCGTTTCTAAGGCTGTGGCATCAAAGCCCTCGCTCACCAAATAGTTAATCAAGTCAGGGTCATTGACCAGCACATTACTGAAACCCACATTAGTACTAGAGCCCAAACCTCGCACAAAGGTTGCCGCCGTAATGTAGAGCCCATCGGCTCCGGCATCAATTGTATTAAACTGCACGCCCCCGGTGGTTGAGGTCAGCTCCGTTCTCGTGAGTCCATTGGAGTTGGAATCTAATCCACCACTACTCAGATCTGTGACGAAAACATCTCCCGCAGCCGTTACCGTGATGTTGCCTTTTTCAGCAAAGAGTTCGCCTGTGGTTACGCTGCCCTGGGCAGAGGTGATGGCAATGGGGTTCTTCAGGCCAGGATTGGAAAAATCGGTTTGGGTATCAATATTGCCAGTGACAATCGGCCCCTTAGCTTGCAACCGAACCGGACCTTGCACCCCTACCACATCGCCAATGGTGAGGCGACCAAGGCTATCTGGGGTCGCGCTAGAGGAAACAGTTGTATTACCGACGGATTGATCCGGCGGTAGGTTGGCTGTCCCCGCGATCGCATCCACTCCAGCCTCTAAAATCAAAGCCTCTTGGCTCTGCAACACCGCTAGCTCTGGGTCTGCCCCCGTTAAGCCAGGGTTACTCCCGACAATCTCAATATTGCCCCCATCAATATTGCCCGTGGCAACAATTTTGAGCGAGGTCCCTTCGTAATCGCCAAAGGTCACATCTCCATTAGCCCGCAGCAGCGTCGTAAAGCTCGGCGTGGTGCTATCAAAATCCGCTGGGTTACCATCCGACAGCCGCTCCACAATCAGATTGCCACTGCCACTAGCCCCACTATCCAAGACCGCATTGACTTGGATCGGACCATCACTCCGCAGCCGCAAGTCACGCCCAGCCTGGAGAATCGAAGCCGGATTACGGAAGGCATTGACCGTGGTGGCGCTATTGCCCTGCACCGTGAGATCACGCCCGGCCACCAGGGCCATGGGCTCTTCTCCATCGGTGAGCGTGACAGAGCCGTTGGCTTGTAAGGTCAAGTCTCGTCCCACTCGAAGATCGCTTTCGGTCAGGGTGATGTCTTGCCCAGCTTCTAGCAGCAGGTCATTGGTCAACTCAGCCGCTGCAACTGTTGCGCCTCCGCCAGTGAGACTGCCCGTAAGCGATCGCACGGTTCCATCTTGCCCCTCCAAGGCCAAGCCAGCCATATCGATATCGCCATTAACCTCCACCGACAGGGTTGAAGCTTCCAGAGCCAAACGAGCAAACCGTCCGGCCCCCTCCAAACTCGCGCTCTCCACACTAACGCTCGTAGCCCCCGCCAAAGTGGAGCCCCCTCCTTGCAGGGCGAGGGCATTAGTTGCACTAACAACAATACTCTGGTTCGACGAAACCAACTGAGCCCGATCTAAGGTCACGGAATCCCCCAGAACCGTAACCCCCTGGGCTCCGCGAATGGATTGGCTGGGACCGGTCGAAACCTCCCCTTGGCCATTAATCAAAATGCTGCCCTCGCCGTTGATGGAGCGATTAAAAAAGCGTCCGAGGTCAATGTTGTTGGCCAGCATCGTAATATTGGCCACGGCCTCTGGGCCACTGCTGTTCCCGATGGTGCCATCAATGGAAATATCGCCCATCCCGGCGTTGAGGCTGAGCGCGCCCACATCAAAAGCATTGCCCCGGACGGCCCCGTCCAAAGTGATATTGCCGCCCCCTGACTGAAGCGACAAATTCTCGGTTAAATCAATGACGGAGCCAGCCCTTAAGGTGATATCTCCCCCATTCGTGATAATCCCGCCTGTCGCAATTTCTGTATCAACATCGATTACCACATCCCCCCCCTGGGTGATAATCCTGTTGTCCCGATTTGCCATGGTGAAATCGGACAGCCCCGGACCGCTCACATCAAAGGTGATTGAACTGACATTGGGCAAACTCAGTTGACCATCCGTCGTCAGGTCTTCAATCTCAATTTCTCGGGTCGCTTCCAGCACAACATTGCCACTCAGGGCTTCCAAGGCCGTCTCCGAAATGGTGAATGTGGCCGCTCCGCCTTCGCTACGGAAAACGCCGCCACCGCCAAGCGCTGAGTCATTACTCCCACCATTGCCATTCACAATCTGAATACGCTCGGGGTCCAGCAGCAGCGTTCCGGCAAGGCCCTGGAGAGCAGTCACATCCGCCGTACCTCGAAAGGCCAAATGCCCTTTACCAGAGACTTCCACAAAGCCGCCGTCCCCCTGTTGGCTTCCCCCTGTCGCGGAGATATGTCCTGTAAATCGCGTCGTTCCATCGGCCCAAACAATCGCCCGTCCACCATCGCCAGTTGCTAAAGCATCCACAGCAATCGTCGAGTCACGATCCACCACCGTTTGTTGAGCATTGGGGACAGCGCCCTGGCCCTGGTAATCTCCCCCGATCAGCACCTCGCCGCCACTTTGAATGCCCGTGGCATTAATGTCAGCAGAAAGCAGTGCCACGCGATCGCCCAAAACCTGAACCACTCCCCCTTGTTCTGCCGACACATCCAGCTGTCCAGCGGCGATCGCCAAGCCCGCTTCTACCGGCACAACTTGCCCCAGCAACTGCACCTCACCCCCAGCATTCACCGAAAGCTGAGTGGCCTGGTTGGGGGCTCTCGCAGCCAACAACTCAGGCACGGTCTGAAGCGTTAGCAGCGGCGCTTCTCCCGGTGGGGATGAGCCCAAGGCGATCGCGCCATTCACTCCAAAATCCACCGATTGCTGGCCCAGCACCGACAGCAGCGTAATCTCGCCATTGGGAGCAGCCAGCTCCCCCGTATTCAAAACCGTTCCGCCCACGAGTCGTAGCCGCTGCCCCGTCCCAACGCGAATCTGACCTTCATTGACAATGGCACCCGGTGCAGCGGCAGAAAAGCCCAGGCCCGTCAGCTCACCATTGCCAGCGTTAAAGGCGCTGCCATGCAAAACATTGAGCCATTGGCCATCGAAGCCCAGCCAATCTGCGGTGGTTGCGGTGAATGACCCCGGTGCATCAATGCGGCTATTGACCCCAGTCAAAATGCCTGCCGGATTGATCAGCATCAGGTTAGCCGTGCCATTGCTCACCTGCAATAGGCCATCAATATAAGACGCCTCGCCCCCGGTCACCCGTCCGAGGATATTGCGAATCTCCGGGGAGGCGACAAAGTTTGCCGTTTGGTCCAAGTCGAGGCCAAAGCGCTCAAAGCTGTGAAAGAGGTTCTGACCATTGCTAGATAGGTTTCCGCCCGTGATGTCGAAGCGATCGCCCGCTTGCAGGACAACCGACCCCGTACCATCTGTACTGGGCAAAATATTCGAACTCAAGGACTGGGCCCAGGCCTCGGCACCAACGCCCGAGCCAACCCACAGCATCAACCCGGTCCCCAGCCAAGGGCAAGCCCGTCGGGCAGCAGATTGTTGTAATTGCCCAGCTTTATACTTCCTGGAAGCCATAGACCTGCCCCGAATCAAGGATACGAATAGAACACAGGGAAGCCGCAAACTGCAACTTAACGATGCCATCAGCAAGCTGACTCCAGAGTCATCGAGCCAGCAGAGGTTGGATATCGCCAATGCTTCAACTTACTCAAAGTCAGCCCAGCGAGCAGTGAAGCTCAGCAAAAGCTTTACACCTCATCATGCCCAAACCCGATTTAGTCCTCGCCAATCTCATCTCCCGCCCATCCATGGCTCTCCCACCTCTCTAGGGTGGCTCCTGCTCAAATATGCAGTCACGTATCGCAACCCAGAGAGAGAGCAAGGGCTTACAAAGTCGTAAAGCAATGCTGCGTTTCCTATCACTGCCCCGGCCCCACCCGCCAAGGGTCCCAGCAAGTCAGAGAATGGGGAATGGAGCAATTCCGTCAAATGCTTGCTCTGTCATCGCTAGGGACATCCAGCTGCAACCACCATGAGCGCCTCTGTACCGCAGACTCCGCAGCAAAACCAGAACAGCCGAGACCCCCAAGACCTGGATCTGTTGGAGCAAAAGGCCTTACGCCTCACCCTGCTAGGGAACTTCCTGATTACCCTAATGGGCCTGGGCTTTGCACTGCTGACGCTCTCCGAGGCGATTTTCATCGACAGCATCTTTTCTGGCATTCACCTCGTTATTTCTCTGATTACCCTCCAGGTCTCCCACCTGATCCAGCAACCCGGCAATGAGGACTATCCCTTTGGTTACGTGGCCCTGGAGCCCATGCTCAACCTGGGCAAGGGCATTGTCATTGCCATTGTGGCGATCTGTGCCCTGTTCTCTTCGGTGGATGCGATTCGCCACGGGGGGCGCTCTGTGGAGGCCGATATTGCCATTTGGTATGCAGCCCTAGCGGCCCTGGGCTGTGGGCTGCTGGCCCTGATGCAGTCTCGCTTTGCCAAGCAGTGCCATTCGCAGTTGCTGGATCTGGATGCCAAGAATTGGTTAATCGACGGGCTGGTGAGTGGCGCAGTGGCAGTCGCCTTTGGAGTGATGCTGTTTTTGGAGCGATCGCCCTGGTCTCACCTTATCCCCTATGCAGACCCCGTCATCGTTATCCTGCTGGTGCTATTTATCCTGCCGATTCCCCTGCAAACCATTTGGCAAAACTGGCTCCAACTCGCGGGGCGGGCTCCGGCTGCGGAGGATCAGGAACAGTTAAGGGGCGTTGTGGATGAGGTGCTGGAAACGGTTCCCCATGCGGAGTATCACTTGCGTCCGCTGAATATTGGGCGGTTGTCCTATGTGCAAATTTATCTGCGGTTGACGCCGGAGCAGGCCCAGGAGTTTGGCACGCCTGAGGCGGATGAGTTGCGATCGCGGCTCTACCGAGAGTTGCAGGAGCATCTGCCCTATATTGCGATGGATTTGGTAGTGACTTGCGATCGCATTTGGGTCAAGCGGGCCGTCCTCCCCGCAGAGCGAGACACCCCGGTTGTGGCAACACAAAGCTAATCCGGCAGAGATGGCCCTGCCATGGCAAAATCGAGATGTAATATTGCTTCATATTTAACTCGACCATGGCTCCCAACATTTCCGATATCAGCGTCAAGACCATTACTGGGGATGCCAAGACTTTCTCCGAATACAGCGGCAAGGTGCTGTTGATCGTCAACGTGGCCTCCTACTGCGGCTACACCAAGCAGTATGCGGGTATGGAAGAGCTGTACAAGAAGTACCAGGGTCAAGGCTTTGAGCTGCTGGCGTTCCCCTGCAATGACTACGGTGCCCAGGAGCCCGACAGCAATGAGAAGATCGCTGAGTTCTGCGATGTCAACTACAGCACCACTTTCCAGTTGTTTGACAAGGTCCATGCCAAGGGCGGAGAGCAGCACCCTCTCTATGCTGAGCTGACCCAGGGTGAAGATGTGGCTTGGAATTTTGAGAAGTTCTTGATTAGCAAAACGGGCGAGGTGATTGGTCGCTATCAGAGTGGTGTAACGCCCATGGATGGCAGCCTGACGGCAGACATTGAGAAGGCATTGGCGGCTTAAGCTCAATTGAGCTGTAATCGACCGGGAGGGGGCGAGCTTTAGTTTTTTTAAGCTCGCCCCCTCTCGATTTAATTGCCCCTCAGCTCCATGTAGAGCCTAAGCAACTTGAAGCTTCAGCCCATTGCTCTCCAATGCATCAGCCACATCTTGCTCTAGCAACTGAGCCAATTGCTCCAACGGCATCGGCCGCGCCAAGAAAAAGCCTTGCACCTTCTGGCAGCCCAACTCCCGCAAAAACTCCAACTGCTCCAGCTCCTCCACCCCCTCTGCCACACAGGTAGCCCCCAGGCTCTTGCCCAAAGCCAGAATCGTTTTCACCACCCCCTGCTTCCGCTCATGGGACTGGATGGACTGAACAAAGCTGCGATCAATTTTCAAAGTATCCATCGGCAAATTCAACAAATAATTCAGCGACGAGAAGCCCGTACCAAAATCGTCAATCGCCAAGCGAATTCCCTGCTGATTCCAAGTCTCTAGCACCTGGCTAGCCGTCTCCGGGTAATCCAAGAACACCCGCTCCGTAAGCTCTAGCTCCAAGGCTTCACCCGGCAACTCCGCTTGGAGCAAGGCAGTTTCAATATGCTGAGTTAGCACCAGGGGCGTCAGCAATTCCTGAGCCGAAATATTGACGGAGACATAGAGTTCAGCATGAAGCTCTCGCAGAGACCGCAACGCCACTAAGCTCTCCCGTAGTACCCAAGCCGTGAGATCCCCAATGAAGCCACACTCCTCGGCGATCACAATAAAAACCCCAGGAGACACAATGCCCCGCGTGGGATGACTCCAACGAACCAACGCCTCAATTCCCACCATCCGATTCGACCTCAGCTCATACTGCGGCTGAAACAGCAGAAATAATTCCTTCCGCTCCAGGGCAAGCTTCAAATCATGCTCTAGCAACAAGCGAGCCTCAAGTTGCTGAGACATCTGCTCATCATAGACCTGGCAATTATCCCGGCCCGATCGCTTCGCCGCATACATCGCCACATCGGCATGCTTTAGCAAATCGGTCCCATTTTGACCATGCTCTGGGAACAAGCTAATGCCAATACTGCCTCCCACATAAATCTGGTGCCCCGCTACGCGAAAAGGCGTCCGCAAATGCTCCAACAGCCGCGTCGCAATCCGAGAAGCGTCCCCTTGCTGATGCTGGGGCAATAGCACCACAAATTCATCCCCCCCCATACGAGAGACTAGGGCGGAGGGGCCGAGTTGTTGCACCATGCGATCGGCCACGGCGCAAAGCAGCTCATCGCCCACACTGTGGCTCAATACGTCATTCACTTCCTTAAATCGATCTAGGTCGACAAAGAGAATCGCCAAAGACTGCTGCTGGAGCTGTGCTGCTTCAATCGCTTCTGTTAAAGCCTCTCCCAAACGAAAACGATTCGGCAGCCCGGTCAAAGCATCATGGGAGGCTTGGTGCTCTAGCTGTCTTACAGTTGCACTAACATCTTTTTGAGCTTGAATGCGCTCTAGGGTCGTCCCCATAAATCGTCCAAGGGCATGCAAAAGCGTCCTAGCCTCGTCCAAGGAATCCCACGGCTTTACCACTGCGGCATTCAAGACCCCGATCGCTTGACCTCCAGTTTGAATGGGAACCGAGCAAGCCATACAAAGGCCATCTCCGTGAAGTTTGGCATGTTCGGGATAGGGAGACGTCGCCAAGTCCTCAAACAAAATGGCCTGATTACTCTCGATCACAGCCCCAATGGAAGACCCCTTCAAAGGAAGGCAAGCCGATTTGGGAATCGCAGCATTACCGCTCAACGCCCAGATTTTGCAGGACTCACCATCGGGTTCAGGCAGAACATAGCTGACCCGATCTGCGGCCAGTACCCCTTCGATCGCCTCAGCCACCACATTAAACGCCTCCTGCTCCGTCATCGCCGACGACAGCTGACGGCCCATCTCATTGAGCGTTTCTAGGCGAGCGGCATAGCTACGCTGCCGAGCCATGGCTCTCTGGGTCTCCTGGCTCAGGCGCAAACGCTCCAGGTTTGTCCCAATGAGAGAAGCAACTTGGGTGAGAAGTTCCAACTCCGCAGGACCATAATTTGCCACATGGCAGCTCGCAACATTGACCGACCCCAGCACTTGCCCACCCAGAAAAAAGGGAGCACTCATTACCTGCTGAATCTGCCGAGCTGCCAATGGACCCAGCTTTTCAACTTGCTTCACATCTGCCAGATGGGCCTTACCTTCCCTTAAAGTCAAGCTGACGTTATTGCTATCGTCCAGGGGAAAGCGAGTCCCGAGGGGAGGATCGGCAATACTTCCCTCCAGGGCAAAAATTTCAAACTCACAGCTCCCAGGGGGAATCAGCGCAACACTGACTCGGTCGGCGGGAATTAATGTAGGCAAAAACCGAGCCACGACCCGATAGATATCAGCTTCAGATCGGGTCGCTGCGATCGCTGCAATCAGCCGCCCGAGGGCTTGATATAGACTGGCGGGGTCAGGGGAAATCATTGAGTCTGCACACTCAGGGTGGGGAAAACCTACCCATAGATTGCCCAACTCTCAAACGACATAGGCGGTCGGCTCGACCATGCTCATACTTAACTTACATCTTCCCCTAGAGCTTGCCCTGAACCTTGAGTTGACTGACATCATCAACCCCCTTAAGAGAAGCAGTCGAGTTTGAATTGATATCGAACTCACCATTGCCAGTCAAGATATTGCCTTCCAGGGTCGGCTGAGCATCGTTGGTCGCCACAATGCCGTCCTGCTCGTTTTCGCTGATGGTATTGCCGCGCAGGATGGGCGTGGCACTGCCAGAAATGACAATACCGCTGCGGTTCTGGCTAATTTGGTTGACCTCTAGGGTAGGTGTGGCGCGATCGCTCACGGCCACCCCATAGCCACTATTGCGAATGGAATTCCCCACCAAAAGGCCACTGCTATCCCGCGTAAAAGAGACTCCATTGCCCCCATTCAGCTCAATCAAATTACTCTCGATCCTGGGGCTAGCCTCACCCGAGACAAACACCGCCTCGCGATGATTATCGGCGAAGGTATTCTTCAAAATCAGCGGCGAGCCGGACTCCACCCACACCGCCGAGCCCCGCACATTGGGATTGCTCACGGTAAGGCCTACGACCTGGGAATCTTTCCCCGCTACAACCGTGACATTCTGCTTCGCCCAAGTGGGGCTGAGGAAATCCCCCCCGCCGGAAATCGTAATGCCTTTGCCCTGGTTCTCAGGGTCTCCCTGGAGAATGACCCCCTCCGGTAGCTCCAGGGGCAATGTCTCCCCAGATTCAGCGTTATAGTCCCCCGGTGCCAGCTGGATAATTGCGCCGGGCTCAGCCTGCTCCAAGGCTTGGCTCACCGTGGAGAAAGGCTGAGCAGAAGTGCCGTCTTCCTCACTGCCAGCCGCCCCTCCATCGACATACAACACCGCCACAGTCGAACTCGCTGCCTCTGGCAGGGCTGCACCATCTTCGGTCGGGGCAGGCGTAACCTCTATGGTTTGCCCCGACTCAACGATGGTGGTGCTCAGCACCTGGCCCATGCTGTAGCGGGCCTGAATCGCCTTGCCATCCCGCAGGGCTCGGCCAATGTCGCGATACATCTCATCGGTAATGGCAAATTTTCCATCTTCACAGTCCAGCACATAACGCACCGTGCGCTGAAGCTCTGGCGGATCGTTATAGCGGAAGTCATCATCCCGGCGCTCATCCACCTCATCCGCTGTGGGGCGAGGCGGCAACAAGGGCCACCAAACCCCCTCGTCGTCGGGACCAATCACCTCGCCATCGGGCTGCTCGCCGTTGCGATTGAGCAGCTCCGCACTGGCAAATTCCTCAACCCGGTGGCGGTTCACCTCATTGCGGAAGCGCTCAGGGAAATAGGCCACCTCCCAGCCATAGGTCGCCAGGGCGGTGGAAGCGGTGCAGTCAGTATTGCTCACCAGTTCCCCCTGGGGAGTGGTGCAGCTCACGAGACCCAACAGGCCCAATAGACCCAGCGCAGGCCAACGCCGAGATCGGGCCAGCGCAGGCCTCTGACCGGATCTCCGATCTGATCTATGAGCAGACTGCCTTGCTGAAGAATTTGCCATGATGGCTCCCCTGTTAACTTCCAATGCCAGGGCTGATCAGCAATCACTGAGACTTAAATCAGCCTGTAACCTGGTGGCCACATTGCTTTGCTGGCAACCCAGCCCTAGACCTAGCGCAGGGCTGCCACAATAATGACGGAAGCAGTGCCGCTTGAGGTTTTCACTTTACAAAAGTGCGACCCGGCGACTCCCAGACATAATTAATTACTGCAATACCGCAACATCGCCATGCGCAATTGGGTTGGTAAGACATTACAGGATGGCAAATACAGCCTCGATGCCGTATTGGGCGAGGGTGGCTTTGGCATTACCTTTCGGGCCACCCACCACTACCTAAACCAAACGGTAGTGATCAAGACGCTGAACCAAACCATGCAGCGCTCCCAAAACTTCGGCAAGCTGCGCCAACAGTTCCAAGATGAAGCCCGGCGGCTAGCCCTCTGCCTCCATCCCAATATTGTGCGGGTCAGTGACTTCTTCGAAGAGAACAACTTACCCTTCATGGTGATGGACTTTATTGACGGGCGATCGCTCGATGCCATTGCCCTATCCAGTCCTAACGGCCCCCTCCCCGAAGCCACTGCTCTCAACTACATCCGCCAAATCAGCGAAGCCCTCCAAGTCGTCCATAGCAAGGGGCTGCTCCACCGCGACATCAAGCCCCAAAACATCATGCGGCGGCGGGGCAGTGAACAGGTGATTCTGATTGACTTCGGCATTGCGCGGGAATTCCAAGCGGGCGAAGTCAACACCCACACCACCATGATTTCGCCGGGCTATGCCCCCGTGGAGCAATATATGGAAGCGGCTAAGCGGACCCCTGCGACGGATGTGTATGGATTGGCAGCGACGCTTTACAGCCTGGTAACGGGGCAGATACCCACAGCTTCGATTCTGTTGCATGCTCAACCTTTAGTCGAGCCGCGATCGCTCACCCCAAGCATCAGTCCTCAAACCAATGCCGCAATCTTAAAAGGCATGGAGATTGACGCCTACAACCGCCCTCAAACCATTGAGCAATGGCTCGGTCTGCTTGCAGGCGAGGTCGCGCCTCAACAAGTCGGCACCGTGGCACCGCCCTCCCAAATGGCCACCGTTGCAGTGGCCCCTCGCCACCCTGATTCCCAGGTTGTGAGCGGAAAGAATGGCGGTGCTAGTCGCGGTAATCGGGGTCTCCCCGCCGAAGCTGCAGCGCCTGTGCAGCGATATTCTGATGGCACCGTGGAGGCTAGTGATGCGCCGAAGCGACGGGGGGCGCCCTGGAAGTTGCTGGGCTGTTTGGGAATCTTGGGGATTGGTTTAGGGACTGCGATCGCTCTAATGACGGCTTTTGGCGATCGCAATGTTCAGGTCAGCTCCGAGGTCAACGTCAATCGCCAAGATGGTGAATACGAAGGCAATGTCCAATGGGGAATTGAGTCCGAATCTCCCGAGCCTGAGCCTGAGCCCACCAAGCCTGCTTTGAAGCTCAGCGAGTTACCCCAATTTGCGATCGGCAGCAGTGAAGCTGAGATCGAGCAGTTGCTGGGTCAACCAGACATCTCCCGCATCGGCTTTTGGCCCAACACCGAAGCGAACCTCTACAAGGTCATTCCTGGCCAAGTGGGCCTCGGCTACATCTACGATCGCAGCAGCCGCAAGCTCCGCCAAACCGAAGCAACGATGAACCCCGAAGTACCATTACCCGTGATGGAGAAGATGCTAGATGGATTGTTAGGTGAACCTGCGACCAGTGAAGCCATCGACAAGCTGGCACAAATTCGAGCTGGAAACTTAAAGCGCTACAACTTTGAACAGGGAAGCGTCGAAGGGACAATGGAATTTACAGACAAGAACCGAGTCTATATCGCGATCTGGGACAAAAACTTGCACTAGCAACTTAATCGAACAGTCTTGAAAAGAGCGAAGCAGCATTTGCATGGCCCCATTAGCAACTCCCCAGACAATCCTGCTCTAAGAACCAAAGACAGTACAAACGCTCAAAGACTTTTGAGCCTATGGCAGAGCGCATGAATAAGTGTAAACATGATCAATAGACTTGGGCTTCCCGATTGGATCAATAGGTCGGATAGGGCAGAGCTTCTTCAAGAATCAGGATCGTGTTACAGCCTTAAACGCCATGAACTTGCAACAGATCGAAGCCTTTCTAGAAAGTCCCAATCCTCAGGCCAGAATGAAGGCCATGGCTGAGCTAAGGAAATTTGAAGCGGACATCGTCGTCCCCTTACTCAAGCAAAAGCTGGATGACAAACAATTTGTTTGCCGCTCCTTCGTTGCCATGGGTCTCGGCTTCAAACGCAACGAAGAAGCCTACGAGGCGCTGCTAGAAATGCTTAGCAGAGAGAAAGACTACAACGTCATCTCTGAGATTGCCAACTCCCTCTCCAAATATGGAGAACAAGCCTTGCCTCAGCTAGTTGAAATCTTCGAACAACAGTCCCACTGGCTGATCCGTCGGAGTATCTTGGCAACAATGGAAGACTTCGATTGCCACGAAAGCATCTTGCAACTCTGCCGTCTTGGCATTTGTGATGAGGAAGACTTAACCGTTAAGCGCTCTGCAATCACCTTACTCGGCAGACTCAAGGAAACGCCCTACCAAGCAGAAGCCCTCCAACTGTTACTCCAAGCCGCAGAAGATGCCAGTGCCTATATTCGGATAGGAGCAGCACGCCAATTGCGGCAGTATGACGATGAAGCTGCCCAGGCTGCTGTGGCGAAGCTACGGCAGGATTCGGACCATCGAGTTGTGGGTGCAGTATTAGAAGGACTCCTCCCAACGGGCGAGCCTGGTTCCAAGTGAGTTTGTGTGAGAGGAGTAAGATCAAGGAAAGTCTGCTGGGAGGTCAAAGGAGATGGCCAAACGAAAGCAACGAGGAAAAGCAGGTGACAAGACGATCTGCCTGCCCATCGAAGAAGGGGTCAACTACGAGGAGCTGGTTGAGGAGCGCGAAGCCTATCGTGAGTATCTCAACGGTCAAATTGGCAAACATCCTGAGCTATTTCCAGCCGGAATCGAGAAGGGTTATCGGTTTCACGGTTTAGTCGCCTCATCAAGGCAGGCGCTGAGAACCCGGCGAATCTACTTACCAGAGACGAAAGAGGCCTATCAAATCCGCCCCGACTTTGTGATGCCCTACATGAGTGAAAGGGTAGAGTTGGCCGAGAAAGGGTTGTACTTGAGACAACATGGCCTGTCCTACGAGGGAATCGCCCATGTGCTGGGAGGGTCAGAGATGCATTGGTACAATCTGTGCCAATCGATGGGGCGCGTTTCAATTGTCGGAGCCACGGTGAAGCGTTCCGAAGCCTGCCCCCCCATCTAAGCGCCGATGAGAAACATACTCGCTTCAAGGGAAACAAAGCCTATTTGGCAGTGACAGCTGCGCAGGGATGTCTGCTCGGGAGTGAGTTGTGTGCCACAGCTGGGGTGGAAGAGCTCAAGGCGGGGTATGGGGTATTTCAACAGGAAGTGAGCGATCATCTCCCGGATTACCAACCTGAGACGGTCACCCTGGATGGGTGGGATGCAACCCGGCAAGCCTGGCAGAGCTGCTTTCCGGGCATCGTCTGGATTCTTTGCTATCTCCATGAGGTGATTAAAGTCAGGGACCTGTGTCGCTCAGCCCCTGGGAAGTGGCAAGTTCTCAGGGAGAAGCTCTAGCACATCTATCAGGGAAGCGATAAACGGGAATTTGCCCAACGGCTGCGACGATTTCTCGAATGGGCTAAGTCTGAGGACTTAAGAGCTTCGATTCAGGGGCGCATTCAACGCTTGAAAGGAAAGTCCCACCTGTTTCAAAGAGCCTATGACCACCCCGGAGCCTACCGCACCAGTAATGCCGTCGACCGCCCGATGAATTATCTCGACCGCACCCTATTCTCGATGCAGTATTTCCATGGCTCCTGGGGGGCGGCACGACAGGCAGGGCGAGCCATGGCGGTGCTATGGAATTTCCATCCCTTCTGTCGCAAAACGGCTCAGCAGACTGCTTGTCTGTGCCCCTTTGAACAGCTCAATGGCTTTCGATATCACGATGATTGGCTACGCAACTTTCTCATCGCTTCATCACTCAATGGCAGGCGACCACTTCCCTAATAGGCTCACACAAACTCATTTGGAACCAGGGGCGAGCAAGCTGCCAATGAAGCCAACAATTAAGTAGTACGGAAAGAACTAAGGGAGTCGCTGAGAGGCAGATTGTCAGGCAACGACTCCAACTTACTTTGCGATCGCCTAGGCCCCAAAGCCTCCATCAATGGTGTGCTGAGCGCCCGTGACGATACTGGCTTCTGGCCCCACTAAATACGCCACCATTCCTGCAATTTCCTCTGGCTGGGCATGGCGCTTAATCGCCATAAAGGAATGCATCATATCCTTCATAGGGCCATCTTCAGGATTCAGTTCTGTATTAACAGGACCGGGCTGAACACTATTGACCGTGATCCTGCGATCGCCAAGATCTCTGGCCAAGCCTCGCACCATCCCCTGCACCGCCGACTTCGTCATACCGTAAGCAGCACCGCCAGCGAAGGGCATGCGGTCGCCATTAACCGAACCCATAATCACGATCCGTCCCCCCTCATTCATCTGCCGCGCCGCATCCACAGCAGCATGGTAAGGACCGCGCACATTGATATCAATCATGCGATCCACATCATCGGGATTCAGCTCCAAGGCAGAGCCTAAAACCGCAATCCCAGCATTGACGACCAAAATATCCAGCGCTCCCTGAGCCGCAATGACCTGGGCCACCACAGCGCGATCGGCACTATCAGCCTGAAGCGTGGCGCTGCCTGTTTTCTCTGCCAATGCTTTCGCCACATCTACCGAGCCAGCATAGGTAAACGTAACTGCTGCACCATCCGCAGCTAAGCGCTCCACAATAGCCGCGCCAATGCCACGGCTACCGCCTAAAACCAACGCCTTCTTACCGGTCAAATCAGCCATGAAAATTGCTCCTGCAATTTATGTATCGAGTACTATAGAAATAAGCTAACAGAACAGTCACAAATAAGCTAGTGGTCACTAAAAAAATAGCTGGGCGTGGTCGACCCAGAGGATTCGATATCGACCAAGCCCTTACCACCGCCCAAGCTCTCTTCCACCAGCGAGGTTACGACGGGGTTGGCATTGCAGAACTCAGCAAGGCCATTGGTATTACCGCTCCCAGTCTCTACTCTGCCTTTGGCAGCAAGCGAGAACTATTTGAACGGGTATTAGAGCGCTATGCTGCGCAGAACGGCAGTTGGCTTCCCCAAGCTTTAGAACAGGAAGATTTAGCTGAGGCCATTACCCACCTCTTCCACCAGGCGGCCAAACTCTATGGGGCAGACCCTAATCGACTCGGTTGCCTAGCCCTCGATGGCACCCGCAACTGCACCGATAGCAAAGCCTGCGCCGTTAGCGCCACCTACCACCAAGCCATGCAACAACTCGTTCGTGATCGCATCCATCGTCAAGCTCCTGAACAAGCCAACATCCTCGCCAACTATGTCACGACAATCCTAGTCGGCCTCTCCGGCAGTGCCCGTGATGGCATGAGCGCAGAAGCTTTGAAAGCTAGTGCGGCGATCGCGGCTGACGGGTTTACCCAACAGTTGCAGTAGCATCCGAGCAATATTCCAAGCCCACTCTATCCCCCGCAAACCATGGCCAAATCAAACAAGAAACGTCCCCTCAGCGGCGAAACCCTCATCAAAGAGACCAACCGCCGCATCCGCGTCGCCATGGCCTATTGGAAAGCCCACAACAACCGCGCCTGCCGGGGCGAACGAGAAAAAGCTCTCCTTCTCTACAACCAGCTAACCCAGGAGCAAAAAGATAAAATCCCCCAGCAGCTCCGCATCTGGCTTCGCTACCGCAGCGAGAAATACTTCGGCGAACAGCGCACCGCCCCCGGCACCCAGCAAGGCAAAGCAAAATCTCCCAAAACGACCGAGAAATCAGACAACTCCTCCAAATCCTCCCCCAAGCGCCTACCCCACCAGCACAAACCCAAGCCAGGTCGCCAAAAGAAACGGAATCCGAAGCTAGGTTAAGAAGATCGCCGCAACATTACATCAGGAACATAACTTTGGTGCAGTTTCCTTACGCCCCGTCCCCACTTTCAAAATACCTACGGAACACTGATAGCTAAGTTTCTATCAGCCTGCGCTATCGATATCTATGGTCACTACTAGCCGCCCCACCCAAACCCACACTGACGAGCACCATACTCACCCGGAATACAGTGACAAAGTAGCAGTCCTCCTCATGGGCTACGGCGAAGTCGAAAGCTACGAAGACTTTGCTAACTACAATGAGCAGGCGCTCAACCTCCTCACCGCCAAGTTTGCCCCTGTGCCCCTCTGGCTCTATCCTCCTCTAGCCAAGCTGCTAGCCATTTTTGACCTCCATGAGTGGAGCCACCAGCATGGCAACTTCGTCTCCCCTCACAACGAAATTTTCGAAGCCCAGCGCGCGGGTATTGAAAGCAACCTCAAAGACCGCTGGGGTGAGCAAGTCAAAGTTTTCAAAGCCTTTAACTTCTGTGCCCCTCACCTGCCAGAGCAAGTTTTGGCTCAGATCAAAGCTGAAGGCTACAGCAAAATCCTGATCTATCCTCTCTTGGTCGTGGATTCTATCTTCACCAGCGGCATCGCCGTAGAGCAGGTCAACCAAGGCCTCAACAAGCTCAGCACCGAAGCTGAGCATTGGGTCAAGGGCATTCGCTATATCCCTTCCTTCTTCGATCGCCCCGACTACATCAAGTTGCTGGCCCAACAGGTCATCGACAACGTCGAGAAAAAGCTGGCAGTAGCCCACCTGCCCTCCCAGACCGGCATCCTGCTAATGAACCACGGCTGCCCCCACAAGGCCAAAGGCTTCACCTCCGGCATCGACGAAAGCCAAGAGTTGTATGAGCTAGTGCGCAAAGAGCTGATGTACCGCTACCCCCTGATCAGCATTGGCTGGCTCAACCATGACACCCCCATGATTGAGTGGACTCAGCCCGACGTCACCACCGCCTCCAAAAATCTCATGGATCTAGGTGCAACGGCATTGGTCTACATGCCTATCGGCTTCGCCACTGAAAACCACGAGACTTTACTCGATGTCGACCACATCATCGGCAGCCTACGCAAGAAGCGCCCCGATGTGACCTACCTCCGCCTGGACTGCGTCAACGAGCATCCTGACTTTGTCGCCATGGCAGCCCAGTGGGCCAATCCACTGATTGAGGAGCTGTTGGAAGAAGCCGACATGATGGTCAAGCCCAATCTGGCTGCGCAAGTTCGCGCACAAATTGCCGAGGAATTCCATCAGCACGACGGTCACCATGGCCATGATCATGGCTCTCACGATCACGGTAGCCACAATCACCATGGCCATGACCACAAGGAACATGCCCACCATGGCCACAGCCATTAATACGTAATTAATACGTAGGGTGCGTTTCTGCGCAGCAAAACGCACCAACTCGGTTCAAATCCGTACCGAATCACGCACCATTGTGTGGGGCAATGCCTCTGCGATGGTGCGTTGCCCGTTGGGACAACGCACTACCGTTGATTAATCATCTCTAAAAACTGCTGCACCGTCGGCGACAAATCTCCCTCCCGCCACACCAACGCGATCTCCGCCTGAGGCGTCACCTCCTGCAACGGCAAATACACCACCCCCGCCCGCTGCAAATTTCGCAGCGACTCCGGCACCAACGCAATGCCAATCTCCGCCGCCACCAACCCCACAATCGTCTGCATCTGCACTGCCTGCTGCACCACCCGAGGACTAAAGCCCCCTTGCTGACACAGCGCAATAACTTGGTCATACAACCCAGGAGCTAAAGGCCGAGGAAACAGAATAAAATCTTCAGCCGCTAAATCTGCAATCCTGATGGAAGCTGAATCTGCGATCTTGCGATCGCCCTCAACCCAGCTCCCCAATAACCGATGTCCCTCACTCAGCGCCACCACCAGGGACTCTTGCAAAATCGGTTGCTGGACAACCCCTTCTGCTTGAATCGGCGGACGCACAAAGCCAATATCGATACGATTTTCCCGTAGCGCCTCAAGCTGAACATTAGTCGTTAGCTCCCGCAAGGTTAGCTCCACCTGGGGGCAACGTTGACGAAACTGCTGCAAAATCGGCGGCAACACGCTGTACGAAGCAGACCCCACAAAGCCAATGGATAGCTCCCCTAATTCACCGCGACTAGTGCGCTGCCCCGTGGCGATCGCCTGCTCCAGCCGTTGAAAAATCAGCTGCGTCTCCCCGAGAAAACGCTCCCCCGCCGCCGTCAGCCGCACCGATCGCTTCGTGCGATGAAACAGCAAGAAACCAAGCTCTTCCTCCAACTGTTTAATCTGCTGACTCAAGGGAGGCTGGGCCATGTGCAGCCTCGCCGCAGCCCTACCAAAATGCAGCTCCTCAGCCACAGCCGTAAAGTAGCGCAAATGGCGAAGTTCCATAGCAGGAGAATGAAGAGATTCTAGCTCTAGGGTAAGGGTTAGATGCCCCCACCCCTTTAACTCCCCCCAGCGCGCACCGCCGAGTCCAAGAAATACTGGGCTTTGGCTAGGCAGCCTGGGTCAAGATCTCATCATCCTGCTCCATCTCAGGGCGATAGAGCTGGGCTTGATTCCGTCCGCCTTGTTTCGCGGCATACAGCGCCACATCCGCCTGCTCAACCAAGGCCCCCATGGGTAAATTCATCGTTGGCATCAAAGTCGCCACCCCCAAACTCAGCGTCACCGAGTCACTAATTTCAGAAGCCTCATGGGGAAGTTGTAAAGCCATCAAGCGCTCACGGATTTGATTGGCCTGGGCCAGCGCTTCCTCTGGCGTTGCCTTCGGCATCAGCACCACAAATTCTTCGCCACCATAGCGGGCCGCCAACCCAGAGCCCAGCACAGTGGACTGTTGAATGACCTGGGCCACTCGCATCAGACAATCATCTCCCAAAGAATGGCCGTAGGTATCGTTATACAGCTTGAAATAATCCACATCGCAGAGAATCAGCGAGAGTGCATGGGACGATCGCAACCCCTCCATCCACGATCGCTGCAAGGCTTCATCAAACCGGCGACGGTTGGCTAGGCGTGTGAGCGCATCTCGCTCTGCTAGGGTCTTGAACTGATTGGAACGATTTAAAGTCATCAGCAACGAAGCCAAGCCCAAGGTCCCTAAACAAGGCACAATCGGTAGCCACAGGCCCATCCCCACAAAGGCCCCATAGCTGACCAGGGGCATGCCAACAAAGGCAGCGGCTACCCCAAAATTACGCTGCTTGTCACCGAGCCACAGCTGAAATGCTGCCCCGCCAAAGGCAGACATCGCGATGATGAGCATCTCCCAGCCTTCGGATAAACTCCGTAGTGCAGGACGACCATCTAGCACCTGGCTAATCAGCTGGCTCGCAAGTTCCCCATGCAACTCAACCCCATAGGTAATGCCAGAATCACGAAAGTAGCCATTGCTATGGGGGGTGTAAAACAAATCGGCAGCACTCAGCGCAGTGCTACCCACCATGACAATGCGATCTGTCATGCGATCGCTGGCAACATTTCCCGTCAACAAATCTCGAATCGAGATCAGCTCCACCGGCTTGGCAGTGCGCCGAGGGTTGAACAGCACTTGATAACCGCCGCTGTCCAACCGCATATAGCCGCCACTATAGCGCTCCAGCGGGGCGATAGTGGTCCCCGCGATCCTTAGAAACTCCGATTCCAGTTCGGGGTATATTTCTTCATCTGCCAAATAATCTAGAGCCACCCGAGCCCCCAGACCTTCTAGCACGCGAGGGCCAGTCGTTGCGGGAAAAATCGCTCCCCGACGAATGCGACCATCGCGATCCACAATCACATCACTGGCCCCAACTTGATCTCCAGCCACCAGCAGCGGGTGGCCTGGCAGGGCTCCATCCTGACGCGACTGACCTTCTTCCAACACCACCTTTTCAATCCCCACCAAATTGGCGGAGGTCTCTAACACCGCATCCAACTGAGCTCGGCCCGGCTCCACGGGCAAATTCCGATAAAAGTCTAAGCCAATGACTCGGGGCGATTGCTCTTGAATTGCCTCAATCACCGCAGCCAGAGTGGCATCGGTAAGCACTGGCGTACCGAGCCAATTTAAATCAGCATCAGTCACCCCCACCAAAACGATACGGGAGTCCACAGGTTCAGTGAGGCGTAACTGCTGCATCCAGTCCAGGCTTTTTAGCTCCACAGGCTGAAGCAAGCCCAGAAATCGCAACAGCAACAAGCAAGTGGTAGCACTGCTGCCCGCAACCAGGAGCGATCGCCATTGGGACCAATCCACAGGGCGCTTCCGCTGAAAGCGGCTTGTGCCCGCTCCACCCAAATTTCGAAATCGTGAGAATAGGTGCAGCAGGTTCATAAGTGCTTACGAAGTGCAATAGCCCTGGCTTCCCTCCTCCAATCACTAAAGGGTCGAAGTCTGGGCTTGCTCCAAGAGTTCAGCCAAAAGATCGGCGGGTTGACCTTGCACCACCTGCTCGGGCAAGGTCAATAACTGTGCCACGGCGTCATACCAAACACCGCTATTGGCATAGGCAACAGCTTGATCCAGAGGAAGCTGCCCCAGGGAGGAGGTAACAGAAGGCTGCTGACCTAAGGATTCCCCAGAGACCTGTCGGATAAAGCTTCGAGCATAAATCTCCGATTTTTGGCCTGTGGGACATTGGGCAACCACGGTCCAGCGGTACTGAGCACCGGGGCTGAGAGCAGCAGCAGGCGGCAACTCCACGCGGATCACTTCACTCTCGTTGGCCACCAAGCGTTGAGTAAACAGAGGGGCTGCCTGGCTCACATCGCTGACAATAAGCTCCATTTCCACGGGCTGTTGAGTCTTCACCTGCCAAGCCAGGGTGGGCTGGGCCTGGGTGGTAATCAAACTTTCCCGCGCATCGGTCACCAGCAAATTGAGAGCAGTATCATCGGCAGTCGGACCGCAGGCCACTGTATCGCCTCCACGACGGCCGCCGGACAAGGTACCCCGAGCATTGCCCCGTTCAGGCTTAGGAGTCCAGCGCACTCGGCTGGGCTTAGCGTTAGATGTACTAGCGCTAGAAGCGTTAGCGGAGTTGGACTGAGCCTGGGCGACTTGGGTCGCTCCTGGAAGAACGAGGCCACCCAACATCGCCAGGGTGGCGAGCGCAAACTGAGCCCAGGCTCCTCCTCGCCGGTTGCGTCGCAAGCTTGTTGCGGACTCCCCCTCATTAGGGAATGTCATGGAAGCGGAACTGGATTGGGTTGGCATTGGAAGAGCCATAATCTACAAAACCTAATGAGAACCGGAGAGTCCCTGGACGGCGTAACGTCAGCTGAACTGGCAGGCAGCAATGGATGCTGAGGATGAACTTGGCAAGTTTGCGTTGATCACGCTTCTTAGCTCCAATCCCAACTGTAAAACCGCTGGGTAGGAGCAGCTCAAACGCGATACAGTCAGCCCTCACAGAGGCTTTAGACGGTGAGGCCTGACTTAAATATAGACCCAGAATAACCAACCGCTTCAGGTCTTAGGCAAAGCAAACCCAAGGCTTTTAAACGTATTTTTAGGGCTTTGATAAAGCTACTATCCTCTCTATTTATTCCATGGATAAGGGCTTCAGTAAAACTGCGATCGCGACGATTCCAGTCCCTTAAATCTCCCTAAGCCAAAGTGTCCAACCCGAGTCTCCCTGCGTACAAATGCGAAGAACCACTCTCCTGAGAGATCAACTTCCAGAGCCAAACAGGCCAGCCCTTACCACCAGGGGTTACCCACCAGCGTAAATCCAGACCAATAGAAGGGATGGGAGAAATCTGCCGTCTCAGGCAATTGCCACTCTGGCGGCAAATCAATCTCCCCCTGCTCAGTGCGCAACTGCTGATGGGCGATCGCCGTCTCCCCACGAATCATCGAAAGCTGTGTCTGGCGTAAAGCCTCAAATCGCAGTGGTTCCTGGTTCAGTTGTCCATAGAACTCTGCCATCATCCCCAACGTTCCAATATCAGAGACCGTCCACAAGCTACCAATGGTACTTTCTACACCCGCCGCCGCCGCTAGGCCTGCAAAGCCCAGCTCTGCTTCAGGGCTGTTAATGGCAGTTTGGCAAGCGCTGAGGATCAACAGCTCTAGATCGTTCCAACCCATTTGACTAATTTCATCCAGGGTTAGCTGACCATCCCAAAACTGTAAATAAGAACGCCCCAGGTCACCTGCATTGAAAGAACCATGGGTGGCTAAGTGGAGCATTTTGGCCTGCCCTTGTTTTTGGGTTTCTATCAAGTTTGCTTTGGTAAACTCCTGGTTGAACAGCACATCTACCGATTCGCGCTGATTAGCGATCGCATTCAATTCCAACTCTACTGCGGGCAGATCTGCTAACTGTTCAAATTCATTCGCACCAGCAACCAGAGTTTGGGGCGGCGGCGGCGAAGAGCCAAAGTCCGTCTCCAACAAATCCACGCTGGGAATCAGAGAAATGCCATAGCGTTCAATCACAAACTCATCCCCATCCATCATTGCCGCCAGAGGAATCGCCCGCAGCCCCGGTGCCAGAGCATACATGGTGTTATCAAGTTCCAAACGCTCTAGGTCAGGTTCAATAGGCGCAAAAAGCCAACTTTGAATCTGTTGAGCCAGGGGACGGAAGCTCCATGGATCTTCCGGATCTGCCACCGCCATACGAAATAGCCGGACCTGCTGCATCACTTCTTGACGCGTCACATCCATCAAGCGCTGCACCGGCTCCCCTGCGCTGGGCACTAATACCAGCATCAGTAAATCATCATCCCGAACCGCATCGGTTTGTTGACGGCGGCGGAGGGCCATACTAGCCACTTGGGTCTGACCAAAGCGCTCGTCATTGGCTTTGTCCTGGGGCACAAACAGGGCATAAACCACCGCAGACTTCACCCCGTGGGCAGCCTCTGCTCGATCTAGCAATTCGCGAGTATTGGCCAAGGCATTCCCAGAGCGCTCTCCTCCTAGAACACTGCCAGATTGGCCCACAGGTGAGTCTTCTGTAGAAGCCGCATGCCAATAGCTGGTGTATTGAGCAGAGAAGTCAGCATCAATCTTGGCCACAGACTCACTACTGGACAAACTGAGGGGTGACTCTCCCGACAAGGGCTGACTGGGAGATTCTAGGAGACGAGACGGCAACAAAGTGGGTTCCGCCAAGGCAGGCGGTTCAAAGACAACTGGTTCGGCCGAAGGCCTTTCCACGGGCGATTCGATCACGGGCGGTGGTTCGACGACAGGCAGTGGTTCGACTACGGGTGATGGTTCCTCCGGAGTGAGCGAGGGAAATGTTGGTACAACAACAGGTGGCGGCTCTGGCGGGGAGATCACTGGCGGCGGTTCAACAGTCGGTGTCGGTGGTGCTGCAGGAGGGTCCGGCGTCGGCAATGGTGGTTCAGGGTCGGGAGCAGGTAAATTCGTCAACTCAAAAACAACTGGGCTTACGCCCACAGCAGTTGCTTCTACATTATATTCTCCGACAATTCCATTCGCATTCACGGAGAGCTGAGCCACACCGCCCGTGATTGTGACGGGTATTGGGTTCTGATTTGAGGCGATGCTCGCACTGGAGGCTGGTGCTGCAAACTCAACTTGTCCACCATCAACGGGTTCACCAAAGGAGCTGGAGATTCCCATCGCCAATGGCTGGGGAAAAGCCGTATTCACCTCTGTACTTTGAGGTGTCCCAACCGGACTAGCGGTGACAAATCCCTGGGACTCAAAGGCACCAATATCCACAGCATTAACCCGCGCCACCCCACGCTGATCTGCAGCAATGGCAGAGCTACCTGCGTCAATCGCAACACTACCAGGCAGCAATGCAGCCGTAGCATTCAGCCCCCCATAGTTATCCAAAGGTGCCAGCAATGGGTCAATCGGGCTGGCGCTACTGCCTAGGAGAGTGCTGTTGGTAAATCCAGAGGTTCCATCCAGATTTCCAATTAAGTTATTGCCTTGGTCATCAAAGTTGCCAGAAACATCAGTGCCCACAGGTGCCTGATTTGTTGCAGCGATAGTATGTGTCAAACGAATCTGGCCGCTTGCTCCACCAGCAAAGAGTCCCCCACCTTGGCCAGTCGCTTGATTATCCGTAGCAGTCACATGGGTCAAATCAGCAGTACCAAAAGCCGCAATTCCACCACCGCGATTGTTCACCTGATTAAGAGCGAGTGTCGAGTTGGTGATATCAAAAGTTGCATTAGCGCCAATAGCGATCCCCCCCCCGTCATTCTCACTGGTATTTCCACTAATCGTTGAGTTAGCAATTTCGACGTCGCCTCCCAAAGCCAGGGGATTAACATCAATCCCCCCTCCATTACCGGTGGATTGATTATTGGCGATCGCGCTATTGAGAATGTTCAGCGTGCCACTATAGCTATACGAGCTAGAAGCGTCCAAGCCCGCGCCCCTTGCTGACAAGTTTCGAAATAGTGAAACCCTCTCCAAGGTGAGATCTGTTTCGCCCCCCAGGGTTATGCCGCCGCCCCCCCCAGCTGCGACTTGATTGGCTTGGATAAGCGTTTGTTGGATTTGGCTATTCGTGACCCCAAATAAATTTAGCCCCCCGCCCTGCTGCTGAGATTGGTTATTGAGGAACTGGGAATCGGTGATCGCTAACTCACCAACATTCTGATGCAGCCCTCCTCCAATCCTTGCACTATTATTCTGAAATATTGCTCCAACAACTGACAGATCACCTTCAGAACTAACAATTGCTCCACCAAAGTCTTCAGCCTGATTATTGCGAAAGGTCGAGTCACCCACAAACAAGTCACTTTGGAAGCTATAAATACCTCCACCATCTCCTGTTGTGACACCTTGGCTCACCACATTGCGATCGAACAGGCTATTGGTCACAACATTCTGCCCTGCCTGGCTAAAGATAGCTCCCCCCGCCACCGCCTGCCCCGTTTCAAAGGTCACACCATCCGCAGCTAACCGATCAGCATTATGAATCGCTCCACCGTAACGAGATGCAGTGTTATTGCGAAACGTTCCTTGATTGAGGGTTAACTGCCCACTGAAATTACGAATGCCCCCACCATCTAGGACAGCACTGTTATCAATGAACAATCCATCGTTGATAGTCAAGCTTGAATTGTTATGGACTGCCCCTCCATGAAGATCAGCTCGGTTGCGATCAAAAATAGGTTCATTCGCGACCAAGACAACCGAATCATCATTTTGTAATGCACCGCCCAAGCGAAGGGCTACATTTTCCAGGAAGGTCACGTTATTGAGCGTCACCGAGCCAGAGCCACTCGCTTCTAGTCCACCACCAAAATCAGCCTGGTTATTCAAAAAGTCACTACTGGACAACGTTGCCGTGATGTCAGAAAGACGTAGCCCTCCCCCATCACCAGCAGCTTGATTGTTTTGGAATGAGAGCGCCTGCAAATCAGCAGTCGCACCGAAAAGAAAGGCTCCTCCGCCCGCCTGGGCAGCTTGATTCGTATCAAAGCCAGTATTCAGCATAGAGGTGGGGCCAGAAGAGAACAGTCCCCCTCCGCTGCGACCACTGGTGTTGTTGTCAAAAGAACCATTAAGCGTGGCTAGGGTGCCAGAGTCATTGAAGATACCACCGCCATTTCCAGTCGCATCATTATCCCGCACAGCAAAAGACTGGATCGTCGTACTGGCTGTGCTACCAACGTTGGCAACTCCCCCCCCTTGGGCCGCAGCATTCTGCGAGACACCTAAACGGCTCAGCCTCAAAACACCTGTATTGTGTACACCACCGCCATCATTACCAGCCACATTGCCAATAATGCCACCATCCTCAATCTGGCTATTACCGCCTAATACCAACCCACCCCCATTACGACCCGCTTGATTGTTCGCAATGACTGTATCAGCCCCAGTCGTCAGACTAGAGTTCGTTGCACTGCTATCAATTGCTCCTCCATCCAAACCTGCAATGTTGTTTTGTAAGAGAACATCAATCAGGCTGAGATTTCCCTGATTGAGAATGCCAGCTCCAGAAGCAGCCGTTTGCCCATCTTGGATATTCAACCGTTGTAGCGTTGCTGTTGTTCCAGGGGCAATGGCAACAACACGAGCATTGTTACTGCCGCTGATGAAGGTTTGCAGGCGATCTAGTCCATCCAGAGTTAAGTCAGTATCAATCGTGATGAGGTCAGCACCTGGCAGTCCCACATAAGAACCTGGCCCCAGGGTAATCAGACGAGGTCCATTAACAGTCCCAATACTGTCGATCGCAGTTTGAATCGACTGGGTTGATGGATTCGATTCCCCATTGACCTGGTTGAGATTGAAGGTCAATCCCCCTGTACTGGTGAGATTAATTTGAGCACCGCCATTGCGATCGAAGCGCCGCCCGGTCAACGTGAATGAAGCACTGCCCCCAGCCGTTTGATTAATCGGATCATTCAGCGTGATATCACCATTCCCGCCTGTGCCCCCAGCCGTGGTGATCGTGACATTGGTGCCCCCATCCAAGGCGTTTTCAATCGTGCTGGGCGCGATAACGCTGGCTGGGCCCGTCGTAGCCGGGTCAAAGCTTTCCGCAGCAATGCTTCCTCCACCGCCCACCTGAATCAAAATATCCGTGGGATCTAAAAGCCAATCACCAGAACCACCTGCCAGGGAACTGGCATCGACCCTGGCCCCTGCAACGTCCAGAAATCGCTTACCAGAAGTCTCAACGAAGCCCCCCTCGCCAGTCTGGGCTGTCGCCGTTATCGTCCCAGAAAACTGCGTAGCATCGTCAGCCCAAACAATAATTTGGCCAGCATCTCCAGCTCCCAAAGCATCCACATGCAAGGCAGAAGTAGAATCCACTTGAGTCTGGCGAGCGCGCAGCAACGTTCCCTGACCTTGCTGGTTTCCCCCAACAAGGATTTCACCGCCTTGGTGACCAGATGCATCAACAACAGAATTAACTAAGCGAACAGACTCTCCCAGTAGCTTGACTTGACCTCCAGCCTTGTCCAGGGCAGAAACGTCAATATCACCTGAGAGGATCGCTGTACCAGCTTCCAAAGAAATCATGCCATCGGCACTGACCTGCAAGCTTGTTGCCTCAGCAAGGGAAGCTCCGAGAGCAGTAGAAGCAAATGGCAGGGGTAATAACTCCCCTGTAGGAGCATTCAAATCAAGATTCAGCAGGCCTCCATCCAAGCTCAGGCGCTGCCCAGCCTTCGCGGCGGCCAGCGTGACCTGTCCCCCCGGTGCTTCTAAGGAGCCAGTATTGACAACGGCATGACCCAGCAGCCCAATGCTTTCTCCCGGAGCGACTGCTAGTCGGCCTTGATTGGCGATCGCTCCCCCATCCCCAGAAAATTCCAGAACAGTTAAGGGAGCGGCGATCTCAGTCTCTGCACCAATCCCCTCTCCCAACAGATCAATCCACTGCTCCCCAAACCCCAGCCGACTCGCCGTTGTCGCCGTAAACGAACCGCTCAGGTCCAGCTTTGCATTCGGCCCTAGCAAAATCCCTGCTGGGTTAATCAGAAATAAATCTGCACCACTCCCACTCACCTGGAGCAATCCATCAATGGATGAAGCAGGCCCAGTCACCTGGCTAAAAATGGATGCAATCGTGGAATTAGATAAAAAGCGAGCAACCTGTCCAGTCGTCAGATCGAACTGCTCAAAACGATGGAAGAGATTACCTCCAACCTGAGTTCCCCCATCAATCTCAAAGCGGTTTCCACCGACATCGGTAGACACATGAGTCTGAGTCCCTAAAACGCTGGGAATAACTTGGGCGAGGTAATGGGGGGAGTCGAAAGAATTGAGCTGGAGACCTAGGGCCGCGGTGTGCGAAGACAGCTGCGCTTCCAACGACTCAGTGGAGGAGGTCCCTGGCACTGCAGAAGAACGCGAAGCAGAAGCGAGTAGAAACGCAGGACCATCCAGCCGTGGTTCAACCACTGCCAGGGAAGGCAAACTGACCGGCACCGGTCCGGGAGCTGCGACAGCGCTAGCATCCAGGGCAACAACTCCCAGCAGCGGCAACAAAAGCAGACTGCGACAATTAACGCCGCGGGGACAGACCATGGCGCGAGGGTTCCAATAACTGAGCTAAGTAGAGATCATCCCTTGCTAACTCTATCTAGTCTCAGTATTTCCCTTCCCTCCCACGAAATAATCCGTGAATATGGCCAAATTTCCCTATTCACATACAGTCCCATAGCGCGATTTTACGATCCTCACAACCACCCTTGTCAGGCCAGGCTTTCTATGAAGCCTATTACCACCAAGGATTTCCCACTAGGGTGAATCCAGACCAATAGAAGGGATGGGAGAAGTCAGCAGACTCAGGCAAGTCCCACTCCTCCGGCAGAGCAATTTCGCCTCGGTCAGTTTGGAGCTGCTGCTGCTCCAACCGGGTTTCCCCTCGCAACATCGCCATTTGGGCTTGGCGCAAGGCTTCAAAGCGTAGGGGAGTCTGACTCAGTTGTCCATAGAACTCACTCATCAGGCCAAGGGTGCCAATGTCAGATACGCTCCACAGACTCCCAATGGTGCTCTCGACTCCCGTCGCTGCTGCCAGCCCTGCAAAACCCAGTTCCGCCTCAGGGCTACTGATGGCAGTTTGGCAAGCACTGAGAATGAGTAATTCGAGTTCATCCCAGCCCAACTTACTAATATCATCTAGCGTGAGTTGGTCATCCCAAAACTGCAGATAGGAACTGCCCAGATCACCTGCATTAAATTCCCCATGGGTCGCCAAGTGGAGCATATTACTCTTGCTTTGCTGCTGGGCCTGGAGCAAGTTTTCCTGGGTAAACGACTCGTTGAAAAGTACGTTTACCGAACTGTTCTGAGCCTTTCCTAGGGCAGCTTGTGAAGCAATAGCATCCAACTCTAGCTCCACCGCCGGGAGATCGTTTAACCGCTCAAACTCCGTCGCCCCCGCTGCCACAATTTGAGAGGACGGAGCCGAAGCTCCAAAATTGGTTTCCATCAAATCAACGCTGGGGATCAAAGAAATGCCGTAGCGCTCAATGGCAAACTCATCCCCCTTCATCATCGCCGCGAGGGGCAAGGTCCGCAGCCCTGCATCCATCACATACATCACGTTATCGAGCTTTAAGCGCTCTAGCTCTGACTCCACAGGTTCCAACATCCAGCTATACATTTGCTGGGCCAGAGGCTTGTAGCTCCACTCGTCATAGGGGTCTGACACCGCCATGCGGAACAGCCGAGCCTGTTGCAAGACTTCCTGGCGGGTAACGCTGACCAATCGCTGCAGGGGTGGACCTTCGTTGGGCACCAACACCAACATGAACTGGTCATCATCGTGCTGCTCCGAGGTCTGGGCGCGGCGATTTAGGGCCATGCTCGCCACTTGGGTTGCCCCAAAGCCCTCATCACGGGATGACTCCTGGGGCACGAACAAGCCATAGACTACGGCCGATTTCACACCATGGACCTCTGCGGCATTTTGAAGCAGTTCACGGGTTTCCGCGACTGTTACACCAGTCGAAGCAGGCGTTCCCCAGTGGTTTGTATAAGCAGAGGAGAAGCTACTATCGATCGCCTCAATAGCTGCCGTATTCACGAAACTCAAAGGAGTGCTGGCGGTCAGCGAGCTGCTAGAGAAATTTTCCACAGGCTGACTCGACGGTAGCGATGCCAGCGGACGTTCAGTCACCGTAGGTAACTCAGGCAAAGGTGTATCCACTGTGTTCTCTAGTTCAAAAACAGCTGTGGCAGCCCCAGCCTGGGCTTGAACTTGATAGGAACCAGCCAATCCATTGGCAGTGGCCAGCGTTTGACTTTGTCCCGCACCATCAGCCGTAACCACCTCTGCCGATAGTGCAGCGCTAGGAACTCCTGCCACAGGAGCAGTGAAGGTGACTGTTGCTCCCGGAATGGCATTGCCAAACTGGTCCACAACTTGTATTCGCAACTCATCAGCAAAAGCAGTATTAATCTGAGCGACTTGATCATTGCCTGCGAGCAAGTCTAACTGTGCTGGACTATCGGGTAAATTACTCAGGCTAATGCTGTTGTTCAGATTGCCTGAAGCTAAGCCCACCGCATAGGCTCCGGCAACAGTATTCGCGACGAACTGGGTGCTGGCCTGGCCCAAGCTATCCGTTGTTAGGGCAACGCTTCCTGCCTGAGCAGTGGCGCCAGTGCCTGGCAGGCTCAAGTTCACAATGGCCCCAGGGATGACATTGCCGAATTGGTCCGCCACTTGCACCAGCAACGGATCAGTAAAAGCGGCATCCACCACTTGGCTCTGATTATCCCCAGTTAAAACATCCAGGCGAGCTGGGGCATCGGGTAAGTTTACGAGCTGCAAGCTATTGGCCAAGCTCCCTGCCGACAAGCCTAGGCTGTAAGCTCCAGCCGTGGTATTTGCGACGAGTCCAGTCGTCGCCTGTCCAGTCGCATCAGTGGTTAAGGTGGTCGCTCCGGCATTGGCACTAGCTCCAGAGCCTGGCAGACTCACATCCACTGTCACCCCAGATACTGCGTTACCAAACTGATCCGTCACCGTCACTTGCAGCGGGTTGGCAAAAGCCGTATTGACCACGGTGCTCTGGTTATTGCCATTCACAACCGTCAGTTGATCCGGGACATCGGGCAAGTTGGTTAAGTTGATGGCATTGCCAGCAGTGCCAGAGGTTAGACCCACTGAATAGCTGCCAGCGGTAGTATTAGCCGTTAAGGCAGTGGCGGCTTGACCCGCCGCATCTGTGGTTAACGCGATAGCCCCTCCATTGGCACTGGCTCCTACTCCGGGTAAGCTCACATCAACCGTCACCCCAGGTATCACGTTGCCGAACTGATCCGTCACCGTCACTTGCAGCGGGTTGGCAAAAGCCGTATTGACCACGGTGCTCTGATTATTGCCACTATCCACCACAAGTTGATTCGGGAGATCAGGCAAATTGGTTAGCGTCGCATTGCTGCTTAGGCCTCCAGATGTAAGGCCAACTCCATAGCTTCCAGCGATTGTATTCGCAGTGAGACCAACAGTGGCTTGCCCCGCACTATCAGTCACTAAAGCAATAGCATTAAGGTCAAGACCACTAGTGGAATTAGCGCTCGCACCACTGCCTGGCAGGCTAAAACTCACAGGCTGATTTGGAATCTGATTACCAAATTGGTCCGTCACCACCACCTGAAGCGGATTGACAAAGGCAGTATTGACGATAGTGCTTTGGTTATTGCCATTGAGCACTGCGATCTGATCGGGTACATCCGCAGTATTGGTGAGAGATAATCCATATACTCTATTTGGAACCCCAGCATCTAGAGTCAGCATATAGCCACCAGCGACTGTGTTTGCTATTGCTGTTGTTGAGGCAACACCACTACTATTAGTCTGCAAAGTTCCCAAACTCGCACTCGGATCAGTTACAGCCCCACCGCTGATAACGGTAATATTTTGTCCAGCAATCGGGCTACCCAAAGAGTCTATGATCGTGAACTCGATAGGGTTCGCAAATGGTTGATTGACAGTTGTAGTTTGCCCCGAACCGCTAGTAAAGACCGTCAGATTGTTATCTAGCTCATACGCCCCGATATCTCTTTGATTGACCGCCACTAGGCCACGCTGATCAGCCGCAGTTGCACCAGCATTACCACCATCCACTGCCAAGCTATTGACCCGGACTGCATGAGTCTCAGTCAATCCACCATTATTGGCCAGGGATAACAGCAGAGGGTCCGTACCATCGGGCAAATCAGCACTCACATACCCCGTGCTAGTTGCACGATTTTGCACAATATTATTACCCAAGCTCGTGATCAGGCCTGTAATATCGGGGTCATCGGCAGCCGTATTTCCCGCCACGATCGTATTTTGCAAGGTCAAACTGCCACCGAAGCGATTCGCAAGTCCACCCCCTCTAAAAACAGCATTATTATTCGCAACTGTGACATTGCTTAAGTCAACCTGAGCGGCAGGGGCCAGGGATATACCCCCGCCCATGCCGGAGGTTGCATTGCTAGAGATCGTGCTGTTGGAAAGCTGAATACTAGAAGTGATAGCGTCTATGGCACCACCGCTGCCACCAGCACTATTGCTGCTAAAGGTACTATCCTCAATCGTCACTGCTTGCCCCCCGAGATGAGTCAAGCCACCGCCACCACCCGAAGAGTTATTGCCGTTAATTGTTGTAGAGCGGATGGCGACAGTACCGCTGCTGGAACCTGCCAGAGAAATCCCAGCGCCACCGTTAACCGCTGTATTCGCTTGAACCAGAGCGTTATCAAGACTAAAACTCCCCCTGGCAAAGATGGCACCGCCGAAAGACCCAGATTGATTATTCAGGAGTTGACTATTCGTAATTGTGGCACTCGAAGTATTATCGATCTGAATCGCCCCACCACTGGACGAGCTAGTATTGCCTTGAAACAGACTACCGTTCACCTGGGCCGTACTACCAAGACTCAGCTCTAAGCCCCCACCAAATTGAGTTTGATTCGTCAGAATCAAACTATTGCTGGCTGAAAGATTGCTAGCATTTAAGCGAATCCCACCACCATCTATCCCAGCAATATTTTGAAGGATTCTGCTATCCGTAAGGGTGATCATGCCATTGCTGGCCTCAGCTGCTAGCCCCCCTCCATGGTCAGTCGCGGTATTACGTTCAAACGTAGTGTTCGCAATAGTTAAGTCAGCAGAGTTTGTCTTAAATAACCCGCCTCCTGACAATCCACTATTGTTCACGAACGAGTTTTGGTTAAGCGAGAGCAAGGCTCCAGCGGGAGCATCTAAGTAAAGACCGCCGCCATTCTGTTGAGCATCATTGTTGTCAAAGGTGCTGTCCAAAATTGTGAGCTGACTACTGCCGTCACTCTGGGACGCGATCGCCCCACCATTGTCAATGGCCCGATTATTGATAAAGTCTGCATTTTGAACGTTCGTTAGATTAGAAGCACCTACAAAAATCGCCCCCCCATCTAGGGTGGCTTGATTGCCTGTGAAGTTAGTTCCATTAACGGTGAGCATTCCTCTGCTATCAATCCCTCCACCAAAGGATTGGGCTCGGTTGTTCGTGAAGCTTCCATTTTGAAAGATTGCTGTAGCACCAGCATTTACATCCACAGCCCCGCCATCGCCATTGATGGCACGGTTTGAAGCAAATACGACATCCGAGAACTGTGCTGTACCTTGATTGATCGTGACAGCCCCACCATCATCAAGGCTCGAATTATTAGTGAAATCTCCACCCATCACAGAAAGGGCATTAACACTACTACTATTGACAAAAATAGCACCCCCATTTCCTTCTGTATTGACCAGTAATTGGTTGCTCTGAAAGCTATTATTATTTAGAGTTACTTCAGAATCGCTTTCAATTCTAATTGCTCCTCCCTGCGAGACGGAAGTATTGCTAGTAAAATCAGAATCTAAAGAAATCAATTCCCCATTTAATTCAACACCAATTGCACCACCACTACCAGCAAGAGAGCGATTTCGATCAAAAGAAACATTGTTTAGCGAAGCATCACTATTTTCACCAACGGAAAGTGCTCCACCAAAATTATTCACACTATTTTCAGAGAAGCTTGTCCCATCAATAGTTGCTTGAGAATTCCTCAGAATAGTAAGAGCACCACCGCGATCAACAGCAGCATTCTGTTCAAAATTTCCACGATTGAGAGTCAGCGTTGAACTATTTGCAATATAAACAGCACCAGCATCATCTCCTGTAGAGACATTCTGGCGAAAATTACTATTCGTAATTTCAGTATTACTGCCATTGATTGCAGCGATCGCTCCACCATCATTCGTCGCATCATTCATGACGAAGTCGATATCTGTGACCGTCGTATCGGAAGCACCAGCGATAAAGATTGCACCACCTCGTCCCTCAAGGGAAGAGCTCGAGGTCACACGATTACCTTGGAAAAGACTCAGCCCTGGTGCAGTACTACGAAGGGTCAAGTTGCTAGTAGCAGCTCCTCGAGAGGAGATCGCGCCTCCAAATTGAACAGCATTATTATCAATAAAGTTTGAATCAACAAATTCAGCATTCCCCCCCTGTATCTGAATCGCTCCGCCTTCAATTTGGGCTATATTTTCTCTAAATTCTGAGGTACTGACGGTTAACTGACCTTCAGTATTGATTGCTCCCGCATCCTCAGCAGCAGTATTTTGCAAAAAGGTACTGTCAGAGATATCTAAAGTGCCACGATCTAGATCTATCGCGCCACCATGATCACCCGCACTGTTATTTTCAAAGGTGCTATTGCTAATGACAACTGCGCCGCTATTCGCATCAATCGCACCGCCATCACTCAGAGTTGTATTGCGTTCAAAATGACTATTGGTAACCGTGAGCGAGCCTCGATTTGCGATCGCGCCTCCATCATCACTGCCAACAATAATCTGATTATCGAGGAACTGGCTGTTTTGAATCGTTAGGCCAGCACCATTGGCAGTATTATCTACTCCAGCCCCTCTAGTGGAAACACCATTGGCAATGGTGACGCCATCAATCACCGTGCCAGCGGCAGTGTTGTTCACAACGCGATGATTATCACCGAGATTGCTCAGAGTAATATCATCATTGGCAGCATCACCGCTCAAGATAGTGCTGGCGATACCTTGCCCACGCAAAACCACTGCTTTATCAATATTGATCTCTTGGCCTTCACGGTAGGTAGCCGCAGCCAAGTTAACAGTGCCACCTGTTGCAGCAGCATCAATACCATTCTGAACACCGCCGTTTGCCCCCACATTCACTGTTGTCGCAGTACCAGAGAGGTCGCTGCCCGAGAATAATGTCACTCGCTCATTCAAGTTGAGCGTTGGAGCATCTAGGTCTAGATCGCCACCGCTAGGATTGGCAGAGGCATTAATAGAAGCATTGACGGTGATGGAATTATCAGCCTGAAGCGCAACATTATTGCCATTTAGCCCTACCTCTATGGTGGAAGCATCAATAGTGCTAGACCCAGGATCATTCACCCCGCCTACGATGGTCCCAGCTCCACCGCCATTCACAACAGTCAAATCTACCGGGTCAATCAGCCACTGCCCCGTTGCGCCACCAACAGCAGTTGTGATCACATCAGAAGTAGAGGCAATATTTAACTGCTGCTTGCCAGAGGTCTCCACCAGGCCACCATCTCCACCGGGAGCTAAGGAGCGTGCCGTGGCCGTTCCGGCAAACTCAGCGGTGCCATCGGACCAAACAACGACCTCTCCGCCATCGGGGCGAATGCCTGAGGTTGAAGCGATGCCGTCAGCCCGCAACACCGAGGCAGCATCTAGGCGAGTGGAGACGGCACGAAGCATGTCTCCACGCCCCTGGTAATCTCCCCCCACATGAATCTCGCCACCAGCCGCGCCAGATGCATTAACAACTGAATTCGTGACCTGGACGTCATTCCCTAAGACTTTGACCTGGCCACCAACGGCTTCAGCGGAAGACACATCCACTGTTCCAGACAAAACACTGGTGCCTGCTTGGAGCGACACAGATCCATCAGCATTTAAGCTCAGGCCAGTGGCTTCAGCCGCGGGTTGAGCCACAACAGCGGGGAGACTATGCCCTGGGGTAGCGCCAGCCTGAGTCCCAGGCAGCTCAAGATTTAGCAGGCCTCCCTCAAGACTCACCCGCTGACCGCCACTGGCAGACAGGATCGTGACCTCTCCGCCGGGGGCTGACAGCGAGCCCGTATTGACCACCGCATTGCCAAGTAATCCCAGGGACTGGCCATCCGTGACGGCAAGCTGGCCTTGGTTAGCGATCGCCCCTCCCGCTGCATCCGCAGAGAATTCCAAAGCCTCCACCGACCCCGCCACTGCTGTTTGAGCGGTGACCCCTTCTTCCAAGAGGTCAACCCACTGGTCACCAACCTGGATGCGATCCGCAGTGGTCGCCGTGAAAGACCCATTTAAGTCCAGCTGCGCATTGGGACCAAAAACAACACCATGGGGGTTGAGCAAAAAGAGATCCGCGGAGCTGCCGCTTACTTTGAGCGTGCCATCAATCGTCGAAGGGCCTCCACCCACCTGACTAAAGACCGCTTCGAGTCCCGCAGGGGTTTGGAAATTGGCAGTCTGCCCCACTTCTAGATCAAGCTGATCAAAACGGTGGAACAGGTTCTCACCTGCCTGCGCACCGCCACTAATATCAAATTGATTCCCCCCAGCATCCACCAAAACTTGGGTCTGGGTCGCGCCATCCGTCGGCAGAACCTGGGCGACAAACTGAGGCGTACTGGCTTCCACAGACATACTGTCTGCAAGCGGTGTGATGGGGGATGCGATTGCAGCAGTTTGCCCAACCTGTGACCCACTCACCATGGGGTCAGGCTGATTGGGAAAAGGAGAAAGACCTGGAAAGGGAACTTCAGCCGCCTGGGCGAAAGGCGACGCGACACCCAAAAGCGGCAAAAATGCCAAGGTCTTTCCAGTGGTTGAAAAAGCTGCGGCCATAGGACGAAAGTCCTCGATTGCAAGAAGCGGTAGATTGCAATCGGCCCTGACACTCATCCTTTATAGTTCACCAGCCCTCCCTATAAACCATGCGTATATTCGACATGAAAAAATGAGGATTTCGCTAATTTTCCCTCGTTCCCAGTCATAAATGGAGATTTTCTAGGCTGCAATGATTAATAGGCATTTTAAAGCTGTCGCCCAAACAACTAAGACGTTTTAGATCTTATTAAGGGCCTAATCATATATTGGACATCTTTCGCAGGCTCAACCATGATCAATAGAGTCACCCGCTGACCTCAACCACAGCGGCTAGCGCGATCGCCCAGGAGCAACCATGAGCAAAGGCACCCTCTTCGACAAAGTGTGGGATCTCCACACCGTCGGAACGCTACCTTCAGGCCAAACCCAACTCTTCATTGGCCTACACCTGATCCACGAAGTCACCAGCCCCCAAGCCTTTGCCATGCTGCGGGAGCGGGGCCTATCGGTCATGTATCCCCAGCGCACCGTCGCCACCGTGGACCACATCGTCCCCACGGAAGACCAGGCCCGTCCCTTCGCCGACACCCTGGCCGAAGAGATGATCCAAAACCTGGAAAAGAACTGCAAAGACAACGACATCCGCTTCTACAACATCGGTAGCGGTAGCCAGGGCATCGTCCATGTCATTGCCCCGGAGCAGGGCTTGACCCAACCCGGCATGACCATTGCCTGCGGCGACAGCCACACCTCCACCCACGGCGCATTTGGTGCCATTTCCTTTGGCATTGGCACCAGCCAAGTGCGGGACGTATTGGCCTCCCAAACCCTCGCCTTAGGCAAGCTCAAGGTCCGTCGCGTGGAAGTCAATGGCGACCTCAAGCCCGGCGTCTATGCCAAGGACGTGGTGCTGCATTTGATTCGTAAGCTGGGCGTGAAGGGTGGCGTGGGCTATGCCTATGAATACGCAGGCAGCACTTTCGAAGCCATGTCCATGGAAGAGCGCATGACGGTGTGCAACATGGCGATCGAAGGCGGCGCTCGCTGCGGCTATGTCAATCCTGACCAAGTGACATTTGACTATTTAAAGGGTCGCGACTTTGCCCCCAAGGGCGACGACTGGAATAAAGCGGTGGACTGGTGGACCAGCCTGCGCAGCGATGCCGATGCGGACTACGACGATGTGGTGAAATTTGACGCCGCCGACATCGAGCCCACCATAACCTGGGGCATCACCCCAGATCAGGGCATTGGCGTCAGCGAGTCCGTTCCCACCGCTGATAGCTTTGCTGAAGCAGATCAACCTCTAATCCAGGAAGCCTACGCTTACATGGACCTGGCTCCTGGCACCGCCATCCAAGGCACTCCAGTAGATGTCTGCTTCATTGGCAGCTGCACCAACGGTCGCCTCAGCGATTTGCAAGAAGCGGCCAAAGTGGCCCAGGGTCGCCAAGTGGCCAATGGCATCAAAGCCTTCGTAGTGCCGGGCTCTGAGCGAGTCAAGAAGGAGGCCGAGGCGGAAGGTTTGGATAAAATCTTTGAAGCAGCGGGCTTTGAATGGCGCGAGGCGGGTTGTTCCATGTGCCTGGCCATGAACCCCGATAAGCTCCAGGGTCGTCAAATCAGCGCCTCATCTTCTAATCGCAACTTCAAGGGCCGTCAGGGGTCTGCTTCCGGGCGGACGCTGTTGATGAGCCCAGCCATGGTGGCTGCCGCTGCGATCGCAGGCAAGGTTTCTGATGTACGGGAGCTGCTATAGCCTCTGCTCCGCCGAGCAAACCTATAGGGCAGCTCACCCCCCATCGGAGCAAAGCATTCTGTGGAGCGGTAAAAGCCTGTAAGGGCGAAGCATTCGGCCAAAATCCAACGGTCATCTCCGTTGTCTCTCAACCGAATGCTTCGCCCCTACCCCCAGCCAATGCATAACGAATGCATAACTTCTTGGGTCTGCAAATTGGGTCTGCCAAACCTACAGCAGGAACCCCGGCCAGGGATGGGCGCTTTGGTAAAACCAGCGTCCCCAGCCAAAGAAGCCATGGAAGAACAGAGCCAGCGCAACGTAAATGCCCACCATGCCCGACAATGCCGCCGAAATCTTGGCGCATTTAGGCGCAAAGGCATAAACGCCAACATAGCCCAAGCCCCAAGCCACAAAGGCACAGACCACTGAAACACCATAGAGAAACAGAAAGCCTGCAGGGGAGGTGTGATTGCTCAGGCTGACAATCCAAATCAGCAAGCCCCAAACAATGCGGCTGACAAAATGCCCGGCAATTAGGCCAACAATAATCTCTAACCAGTTGTTTTGATCCGAAGCCATTTCCAACAGTCTCTCTGGCAAATTAGATAGTCCTAGATTTCCCAGAGAAACGTTCAAACAGCCTAAAGAATGAGTCTTTCATTCTTTTTTCTCAAAGTTAAATTGCCTTCGCAGTTTTTCTTTTCCAAAATTAATTCTTCACCTCAAATCAAATCATGAGCACAAACTCTCAAATCACCAACGTCACAGGCCATGCGCTTCCCTTAGTGGGCAACGACATCGATACCGATCGCATCATCCCTGCCCGCTTCCTCAAATGCGTCACCTTCGATGGCTTAGGCGAACATGTTTTTGCCGATGATCGCAGCCAGCTGGACGGCAAACACGCCTTTGATCAGCCCCAATATCAAGACGCCACTGTTCTGCTCGTCAACCGCAACTTTGGCTGCGGCTCCAGTCGGGAACATGCCCCCCAGGCGATCGCCCGCTGGGGTATCCAGGCCATCATCGGTGAGAGCTTTGCGGAAATCTTCTTTGGCAACTGCCTGGCCATGGGCGTGCCCTGTCTCGTAGCTGAGAGCGAAACCGTCGCCGCCCTCCAAGCCAAGGTTGAAGCAGACCCTAACCTACAAGTCAGCGTTGATGTCACCCAGCGCCAGGTTACCTGCGGTGACTTCTCTGCAGCCCTAACCCTCGCGGAGGGTCCCCAGCAGATGCTCACTGGCGGCACCTGGGATGCCTGCGGCCAACTCGTTGCCCAGGCAAACTCCATTGCTAAAACCGTTGAGCAACTGCCCTATATCGGCTGGGGTGCAGCGTAGTTTTACGCCTAAACCTCCGGGAGGCTTTGGCCCTCCAGACAAGACAATCTTTCAGCGCCCTAGACCTGCTCTAGATAGCATTTTGGAGCAGACCTAGGGTGAGCCTGATTTTTCATTTCCAACGCTTCATTCTTTCTTATTTAAATCCGTCTTTATGCGCACATTTCTAACAAGAGCTGATTAGATCACAACAATCCAGCCAAACAGCCGGTAAAGTTGACGCATAGTCAGGATCACAAGTAGATATTGTCCCTCACTGGTTTTCCAGTGATTTAACGGGCATCTCTTGCGGCAGGGTTCCACGCATGTCAGAACTTTCCAGCACCCTACAACGAATATCAGACGTGGTTCAAAACGGCAGCTCCCGGCTTGCCCTCCACCTCCAGGGCCTTGACCCAGGCTTAAGTCGTGCGGATATCGAACGTAAAATCCGCGATTTTCCCTTTGCCCTGCCCCAGGAATTCTATGAGCTTTACGAGTGGCGAAATGGTGGCTCGCTCGACATTTCATACCTCGCTCGCATCTACTCTCTAGATGAAGCGATCGCTCTCTACCAAAGCATGTGCGATAGCGGCCAAAACTTTGACCCTCACCTCTTCCCAGTCGTGAAGCTCCATGAAGAAGGTGGCATCGTTGTTTGTCTCAAGGGCAGCGACAGTCCCAAGGAATCTTCACCAGTGCTGGAATGGCGCGCCGGGGGCCAGGAGCCCGGCATCTGGCATGGGCGGTTTACGGACTTAATGCTGGCGATCGCCGAAGTCCTAGACATGGACTGCAAGAAGAACTCCGCTCTGGCGTAGAGATCTGCCCTAAAAATCAGATGTTCTGAAAACTCTGAAAACTCAGATTGCTGCCCGCTTCAAGTCCAACTTTTGAAAGGATGTTGCACAAGGTAGGAATTATAGTAACGGCGATCGCCCGTCACCTCCTGCCCAATCCAATCCGGTATTTCAAAAGCTTGGTCTTCAGAACTTAGCTCCACCTCCGCCAAGAGCAGTCCAGCATTGTCCCCTTCAAACTCATCTACCTCCCAGATGAAATCTCCAATAGGGATTTTGTAGCGGGTCTTGGCTACAAAGGGTTGTTCACATAAAGTCTCCAGAATCTCCCTCGCCTCATCCACCGGAATCTCATATTCAAACTCTGGACGGCTAAGCCCCTGGACTGGACCTTTTAGGGTGAGAAACCCCTTAGATCCTGCAATACGAGCCCTCACAGTGCGGTGGTTGCGAGTGGCAATGTAGCCCTGGCAATAGGCAACCCCCTCGACCAAGCCGCGCCAGCCATCATTGGCCAGCAAAAATTTGCGTTCGATTTCCTGACCCATCTTCAAATCCTCCTGGCAACGCATCCTCTGGATGCACTATCAACCTGCTGGGTTTCCAATGATCTCCACTGCTCCCCAATGCACTAAGCCGCTATGCCGTTCGGCCCACCAAGAAAGCTTGAATTTCTGCATCGCTGGCTTGGGAAGCGATCGCCCCTAGTCCAGTCGTTGCCAAGCTACCCGCCGCATTGGCATAACGAACCACTTCAATGGCCGTCCCCTCATGCCTGAATTCCTGCAAGCTATGGTTCGCCAATTGATGAACCAGTCCCGCCACAAAAGCATCTCCCGCCCCCGCCTTATCCCGCACAGGCATGCGAAACGCAGGGATATGGCCTTGGGGTCCAGCAGCGAGGGCATAGCCTGTCCCGTCAGCCCCAGAGGTCACAAACACAGCCTCCAGTTGATCCACCTGGGCTAAAATCCGGCTCGCCTCCGTTTTGCCATAGAGCCACTGAGCATCACTCTCAGACAGCTTGAGAAAGTCCACTTGCTGAGCCAGAGCCGCCACTTGGGACTGGGCCACCTCGGGGTCAGCCCAAAGCATGGGTCGCCAATTCACATCCAACACAATTCTGACAAAGTAGTCATTGGCCAGCTCAATCGCCCGCTGCAACGCCGCCGCAGAACCGGGATAGGCCAAGGCACTACTGCCAATCACTAAATAATCTGCTGCCAAAAAGAGAGCTTCTGACAACTCACTGGCTTGAAGCTGCGCATCGGCAAATAGCTCTGGCGCTTCTTCGTCACAGCTCAGGAACTCGCGTTCGCCAGCATCCAACTTCCATTCCACCGTTCGAGTCGGGGCAGCAGGATTGCGAACAACGCCCTTCACATCCACGCCAACCTGATTGAGTTGCTCCAACAGTTTTTGGCCTGGTTCGTCCTCACCCGAGCAAGCCACCAAAGCCGAAGATGTCCCTAACCTAGACAACCCACATGCCACATTCACTGCGGCCCCCCCAGGGACGACCGATGTCCCTTCAGCTCCGACTCCCATCACTCGATCCAACCATGCTTCACCAACACAGACCACGCGGGGACTTGCCATAAGCTTTTTCAAAATAGAATTGAATAGTGAATGAGGCGATCGCCTCTTAACTCGGCAATACGGAAAACTTCCAACCGAATTAATGCAGAAACATCCCGAACGGGGAAATCAGAAACAAAGGACTGGATTTACGTCCTGAAGAGACGGCCAAGTCAAACCTAATCCGAGAGGCTAGGAGAACAACAGCATGGCCACTGTTGAATTACGCCCCCTAAGCAAAGACTATTCAAGCAGAAATTTTCCCCAGCGTAAGTTAACAACAGAAAAATGCAATGGAGTGCTGTTC
>CALLAT010000008.1 GCA_938002085.1 uncultured Pseudanabaenaceae cyanobacterium | reverse complement strand
CTCCATAACTGGATACGTCCTCACTGGTCGTCGGGGGTCACTCCGGCCATGGCGCTCGGGTTTGTTGAGCGTGTTTTAAGCCTGGAGGAAATGCTTCTATCTAGAGGCTTTCACTTCTTCCCTACTTAATAGGCCAGTGCCAGCAAGTGACGCTACCACTTAGGGCTGAGTCAGGTCAGATAGTCTTCATATTCAAGGTGAGGCTGTAATGGAAATCGCATCTAGCTGTTTTTTGGCAATCACTCATCAGCGATAAAAGAATGCATAACTCGAGTTTTCTATTTCAAGCTTCCTTTGGTACTGCGATCGCGGTTTCAGCGTTTGTTCTTCCTAATTCAGCAACTGCTGCGGTCATAAGCAATTCACTAGACCCCACAACGATCTTGGTGAATGGGACCAACTACAGCGTTACATTCAGCGAAGATAGCAATAGCGGCACGACCTACAACGAAGTCTTCGATAGTTTTTCCAATAATCCGTCTGGTCCTACTCTAAATAAGTTTTCAGATGCTCAATCAGCTGCACAGCTGATTGCAACTTTGCTCAATTCTCTGGGTAATGATCGCTTTGAAACCGCATTACCTTACTCACAGGGAAGTGGCAATGTGATCATTCCCTTTGCTGCATCGTCAAATCAATATAACGGAGCCAGCATTTTTGTCTCTGGTATTTCACCTGCTACGGCAAACTCAGGAGAGATTGGACTACAGTTCCGAGATCTGGTGTATCAACCAGTTCAATCACTTACGACCCCTATGAGTTTCGTAACTCTCGAAGCGGTTACCAGCCAACCTACTGCGGTGCCCACACCTGCACTTTTGCCTGGGTTAATTGGCTTTGGAGTCAGCATTCTGCGTAAGCGTAAGCAAGCAGCAGGATGAGCCAGATATGAAGGTCTGCTCTATCTAAGGTTACAAAGGTGGAATTCTCGGGTTGCTCACACGATATGAGCAACCCGAGAATTCCATTGATGGTCCAGCCTGCTATTGTGAGCCCTTTCAAACTTAGCCAGCACAATTAATCAAGAGTTTTTTGATTGCAAAGCAAAGGCAATCACATCAAAAAGAGACAGAATAAATAACCTAATCTACTTAATTAGAATTGCGCGACTGAAGTCTAACCTCTGCTAAGCAATCCAAATAGACGGAGGTTTCACAGCGTGCATTTATTTTGTTCTTAAGCATAGGTTGTGGCATTGATGGAAGAATAGCTCTCAGCCTTTTGCCAGAGGATTTTGCGGGATGTCTTGAGCTCAAATGTTCACTAGGCAGTTTTATGAATGACGACGCAAAGGCCCATAGGAGAACACTCAGAACATTTGTTCATATTTATACTGACAAGAAGCCACAGCCCCCCATCAGAAAACGCTGTGATGTAAGTCCAGGCAAATGAATCATTTGTAAAGAACGATTTCGCAATCCTCCTGCAGAAGAAGGCTTAAGCCATGAACAAAGAGGCTTACAGCTTGTCCGGAGATCCTGATAAGCCGTCATACTGTCTTGCCCAAAGCATGAACAACATGTGAAACGAGACTAGTTATCTCCCATCTCTCAGCAAGGCGAAATTAATCTGTTGGTATAAAACAAGATGCCAGCTTAACCAGCCAGCTTGTTCCCCCCAGATTGATGAACTTGCAAGTTGAGAAGAGGTTTAGTGCCATGCAACCCATCCAAGCTAAGACAGCATTGACCCTAATAGGAGTGATTGCTGCGGCGACAGGCCCACTTTGGACGAGCCTCCCTGCCCAGGCCTTTACAGTGACTCACAGCGGTGTTGATTACGACATCACCACTCGCACAGGTACCTTTGACAGCCTCAAGTCTTTACTCATCCAGCAGCCTTGGTGGGCCAGTACTCCAGCTGAAGAAACCTCTGCCAAGGCCCTAGCAGAGATCTTAGCGGGCCTGCTAGAGACGAACTTAGGCTTACCCAACGTACCGATTCAAGGTCCATCCAATACGCTGCCCATTGGAACCTTTGAGGAAGGACCCTACTTCGCTTTCTTTCAAACTGGAAATGAAATTTCCGAAATCAATTGGGACAACGATGGAGGGGTTGAAGAAGACACCATCGATCTGGATAACTCAATTTCTATGCTGTTTGATGAGGTTAATAACCCTATTACAACTCCAGCAAGGGATGTCGCGTTTTCCTTTGCTATTGTCGAACCCACACAGTCTGTTCCGACGCCTGCGCTACTGCCCGCCATGTTAGGCATGGGTGCTAGCATCATCCGCCGTCGCAAGAAGCAAGCTTCCGCTTAAATTGAATGCTGCATGGCAGTGATTGGATATCTGATTAACGGGACTAAAGATTGCAAGTCTCATCTTTCAATCTTTAGTATTTGAGCCAGTCTGGTGGATCCAGCCTGGCTTTTGTTTTGGCCTGTGAGCGGTTTTGAGCGCAGCTGCCCTTTACGATGATTAACATTAGAACTTTGCCAAAGCCTTATTGGCGCAACCTCCCATGACGCTGTCCCTTCGCCAGCGAACCCATCAAATCTTTCATGCCCCCGATCGGGATGACCCGATCACAATGATTGATAACTATGGTGTGCCGACGTTGATTGCGATCGACGTGGCAGCGCTGATTCTGGAGAGTTTTGATTATTTGGGGCAAACCTATGCCAGCGTCTTTCGCGCGACGGAAGTGGTGGTGGTGGTGCTGTTTACGCTGGAGTATCTGCTGCGCTTATGGTCTTGTGTGGAAGACCCTGCCTACGCTGAGCCGGTTCGAGGACGGCTGCGCTATATGGCGAGTGGATTGGCGGTAGTCGATTTGCTGGCCTTTTTGCCGTTTTACGCACTGGCGTTGTTGCCAGTGGAATGGGCGGCGATCGCAGGCCCTTTCTGCCGTCTCTTACGACTGCTCAAGCTAACCCGCTATTCCGATTCAACCCAGATTTTCCTGCGCGTGCTGCGGGAGAAACGGGATGAATTGCTGACAACGCTATTTGTCGTGATGACGCTGTTGGTAATTGCATCGAGCTTGATGTATTTCGTGGAGCGAGAAGCTCAACCCAATGAGTTTTCTAGTATTCCAGCGGCGATGTGGTGGGGGGTGATTACGCTGACGACGGTAGGCTATGGGGATGTCTACCCCATTACAGCGCTGGGGAAATTGTTAAGCGCAATTTTGGCTTTTTTGGGGATTGGGGTATTCGCCTTGCCAGCGCGGGATATTGCAGTGGCGTTTTCAGAGGAGATGCGGCGGCGACGGGAAATTGATAAAAACCTGGCCAAGAAACCTGTCAGTGGCTTTAGCAAACAGACCAGCCATCTCTCTGATGCAGCATTAGTCTCAACGGAAGCAGCAACGACTTTGCCCGAAGCAGAAGTGGAAGCGGCGGCGGATTTGATGCAGCTCTGTGTGGCGGCGGCGAAGCGGAAGCTGGGGGATGAGTTTGAGAGTGAGGCAGTGGTGCGGGACTTGGCGATCGCGCTCTTCCAGGAAACCTCAAAAACACTTCATTTGCCTGAGTCACCCGAGCAGATGCATGGCACAAGGGAATAATGCAATAAAGCCGCTCCCAAGAACGACTTCAGCAGACTCCACATATGAACGCTTTATCCCCAAGCGATTTCCAAGTCCAAGCGAAAAGAAGATTTCATCAGCTTGGGGTGATTTTGTTGCTAACAGGGATTGGCAATCTACTGGTGCTTTGGCTGAGCTTCCTTGCTTACCGACACCTAACAACATCCACAGACGAATTGACAGCTTGGGCTCATATTGCTGGATGGGTGAGCGGTACGTCTTTGGTGTACGCAATTAGTTGTTGTTGGTCGTTCAGTCTATATAAAGGTAATTTTGCAGCGGTATGTAAGATGGCTCAGAATTGTGCCTTTTTTAGCGTGATGATTCCGGGGTTTTGCCTTTGCGACTTAATTTACACACCCCTCGGTTTTATTTGGATTTATCTACAATTAGCACCTCTATCTGTCCAGATCCCTAACCTATTACTTGCGTCAGACTGGCTCTTCTGCATTTGGCTCTATCGAGCGCTCACTACTGGAATTGTGGAAAAAGCAATTGATCGCTCAAACTTTGCACCAGAGTTTAGGGCTACTCCAGCCCTAGGATTCCTCGCTAGTCTTGGCATGGCGACAATATTTCTAAGCTCTAGTCTGATATTTCCTCACTTAGATGGCTCATTCCAGGTTGCACAGGAGGCAGCACGTCAAGCAGAGCTGAAGCTGGGGGACGACTATCAATACTTCAGTGTGCCAGCGGTAATACCCCCATAAACATAGAA
>CALLAT010000007.1 GCA_938002085.1 uncultured Pseudanabaenaceae cyanobacterium | reverse complement strand
GCCGCCTTTTCTCTTAAACAGAATAAAAAATCAAACTTAGAAAATGCTTTAGCAGGTGGCTCACTTGCGGCACTGCTGCTCAAGAGATGGTGCGCACGGACCAATCAACTTATTGCAGCACCCAGCCCGCTATCCTTGCTGCCTATCTACTTCCATCGTAAGTCTTCTAGAGTCTCATATCGTTTGTAGGGTATTTCCTGCGCTTCAAGCAGCAGAAATACGCTCTGTATTAAATTCAAGTTTTTTTCGGTCGGGGCAATTAATTGGAACTGCAAACCACATTAGAATCACCCATCAGGCTAGTTACAGTCCCAACCTCCAAAACCCTGACACTTCCAGATACCAAGACCTATTTTCGGCGTTGCTGATTTATGGGATGAAGAATTTTGAGAGCGCTATAGCTAACCTGACTTCCAGAAATGTGTTCATCCCTCAATTCAGCAACGCCCTCTTTCATACTGGTCTCCCTAAATTTATCTGTGGGCGAACTACGACTGGCCTATAGATCTCATTCATCTGAGAGAAATAAAAGGGACAGACACTGAATCAGATAGGGGAGACAGACCATTATTCTTCCAGCAAGACCTATTAAGTCGTCCTTACAGCATCCAGCAGCTATTTTTATCGCGATCAATCTAAAATCCGTTACGCTTAATACATAAATGACAGTGAAGGTATGTAATGCTAGATTGAGTTAGAGATACGAATGAAAGTCAAAAGCGACAGTTGGGTAAAAAGCTTAACTCTCCCCATCCCCTAAAACAGTGGTTTAGGATGGCTAGCTGTAAAATTAATTCTCAGATTCCTGTATTAACTGGCAATTTTTCAGCAGTTGTACAGTCTTCCTATTAAAATTTCATTAACTAGATACTTCCCTGGTTCATTATTTACTGAGATTCAAAAAAACAGGATTATTTCGCCAAGTTTTATCCTCGATTTGAGCAAATTAAATCTTGGACAAACCTAGCTTGCTAGTACTATCCCCGGGGCGGGTTGATCTTCTAAATTAGGAAGCAACTCAACACAGGTGTGACCTGACATCCCCATGATTAGACTTTTTCCCCCAAGGTCTTATGGGCGACAAACTGACTGCTTAATTGCGTCTTGTCGATCTATAGACATCTCTTCAACCCAACAAGATCTAAGGATTTTAGATCTATCTATAGAGCTGAGTTTGCTCCAATTCTAATTTGGGGGTTGCGGCCTAGAACGACAATGCTAGTTGCGTTTCGCTTAGGCTTCCCTGAAGCTTGGCAAGAAAGTCAAGAAAGCTCGCATTGTTGCTTACAGCTCATATCATCGAGTTTTTCTCGCTTGATTTGCAAACATGTCCCCTAAGTTAAATGGCTGCAGATCTTCGTCAGCCTTTAGCATTCTTCAACGCTTTTCAGATTCACTTCAAGACTTTTGCAAGTGATTAGTTCCAAAGCACCATGAATTCCGGCATTTAGATTACAAGTTGTATTTGTACTATTTTCAGCCCCATACAACCGGTAATTTACATCGCCCGTATCACGTAAGACTTGCATTGCTCATTGTCAGGCAATTATTTATGCAAGTCCAATTAGGCATCTGCCACAATGCTCTCTTGGGTAGCTCACATGGCTCGACTAAACTTTTTGAACATATCCATTGACAATCTTAGTTCAATGGAATTGCTACAACAACTCGAATTCGGAGGCACTGTTTATACACCGAATGTTTATCATATGCTGAGGCTTCAGCGCGATCGCGATTTTTACCAGGTGTACCAGCAAGCTGACTACTGCATTTGCGATAGCCAAATCCTGTGGATTGTTTCTCGCTTGCTAGGGCGTCCTATTCGCGAGAAAATATCGGGCTCTGACCTATTTCCAGCATTTTATAACCACTATCGGAATGACGAAACAGTCAAGATTTTTCTACTCGGCGCAGCGGAAGGCGTCGGAGAAAAAGCGAAATCACAAATCAACCAAAAGCTACGCCGGGAGATCGTCGTTGACACCTATTCTCCTCCCTACGGATTTGAGAAAGATCCAGAAGAGTGTGAGCGTATTTTAGAGAGAGTCAATGAGTCTGGAGCCACTGTATTGGCCGTCGGTCTAGGCGCACCAAAACAGGAAAAGTGGATCGATCAAAATCGTGCTCACCTACCTGGCGTCAAAGTCTTTATGGCCATTGGTGCAACCATCGATTTTGAAGCAGGTAATGTTCAGCGATCGCCCCGCTGGATGAGCACCTTCGGCCTGGAATGGCTCTACCGAATCTTGATGGAGCCTCGCCGCCTGTGGAAGCGCTATTTCAACGATGCCTTGCCCTTCGTTTGGCTTGTACTCGCTGAACGTTTAGGCTTGTATCGTGATCCCTTTCAAGAGGATCAAGTTTCCCTCACTTCGCGCTAACGCGTGACAACGTTTTAATGCCTCTATCTGGTCTTCTGCTATCACCCAAGAGTGGGGCAGCCCCCAAAGCATTAGTTATTCTGCTCCATGGCTGGGGCTCTAATGCTGAGGATGTTGCCGGTCTAGTTCCTGCACTGGAACTCGGAAGCTGTTGGGTGAGTGCTCCCGATGGACCCATGGCTCATCCTTATAGCGAGGTTGGGAAAATGTGGTACGACCTAGAAAACCCGGCTTGGCCTGGGCTAGGTGAGAGCAAGGCGTTGTTACGAGATCATTTAGAAGGGTTAATCAAGGAAAGCGGGCTAACGCCCGCTCAAACGGTGATCATGGGATTTTCCCAGGGGGGAGCCATGGCAATGGAAGTTGGCTTGGACTTGTCTTTGGGAGGAATTGCAGTCTTTAGCGGTTACCTTCATCCAGAGATTACTCAAGCCGCCGTCGACCCATCCACTCCTGTTTTTATCACCCATGGCAAGCAGGATGCAGTTGTTCCCTTTAGGGCGGCAGAGCAAACCTATCAATTCTTAGAATCTAATGGGTTTCAAGCTAGCTTTACTCCTTTAGAGATGGGTCACGAAATTTCCATCGATGCTCTACAAGCTGCACAGCAGTGGTTTCGCGACCTAGGGCTTTAGGCTGGCTGCTTTATTTAGAGGTCAAACATCAACATTAGCTTGAAAAAAGTCTTAAGCAAACAATCTCTTCAACTCAAGGCTGCCCATTGATTAATGAACATAAAAAAGCATCTGCTTGTATAAGCAAATGCTTTTTATGTTCAACTGTGGCAAAGAATAGAAGCAGGGATTAGGAGTAGCTCGCTAGGACTAAAACCTAATAGATAAACCCGGCTGAACCTCGGCAATAATCAAACATCCTGCGAGCTAATATTCAAGCGGCCTGAATTTAAACTGCAGTAGAGGTGAGGGCCTCTTTACCTTCGGTCTCATCATCTTCCTCTTCAGCAAGCTTTAGACTTGGGAACAAGAAGTGATTCTCTTCAACATACTGAGCACCGAAGAGGCCTTTTTCAGCCCAGAAGTATCGGTCCGTTGTATGCTCGTTACGCTTAACTAGCAGTAGCGCCGGCGGAACAATTCCTTCAGCGTGAATGTGCTTTCGAGCTGCGGTTACAGGTTTATCTTCACCACACTCAATGCTGTACTGGGGAACGTGCTCCAAAATTCGGCGTCCCTCTAACCGGCGGCGACTCTTTCTCTTGCGTCTTCTGGCCAACGCGCTTACCTCCTAATCGAACCCCACTTTTGTTAAAGCGGATACAAGTCCGTTGTTATAGTATCGACTTTTTCTAGATTTTACAAGTTTTCTTAATCATTTAGTGAGACAATAAAGGGTGGCAAAATTCGTAGCTTGCACCCATCCATAATCAGGGGGGTGAGGGTTCTTTGCACCGCAAGCCAGACAAAGTATTCATATCTTGATTTGTTGATACGTTCTGAGGTTAGAGCTAGATTCGGTGAGGGGAAGATGTAGGAATGAAATCCCTGGTGAGTTCCGAATTTGCCGCCTTGTGCCAAGGGCAGTTACGACTGCTTGCCCAGTCCACAGGCGCTAGCTTAGGAGCTGTATATATTGCAGAAGAATGGCTCGGAGGCGAAAACTCAGGATGGTTGCCTGTGGCCATTCATCCTGAAAATGCAGCGACTTCCTTAGGAGGTATGGGTCAGCTAGCCCCTGCCCTGGAAGACTCTGGGATGGCTGAGGCTGAACAGCCATGGATGACGGAAAACGAGTCTAGAGAGTTGACAGGCTCCCCAAGCCCAGGCCTAGATCCAGCTTTTGCAGAAGCGCTATTCACACCCCAGTCCAAGGTTGAAGACATTCCAGCTGAACGAGGTCGCCTAGGCTCGTTTCTATCGGCCCGGTTACGCCGTTGGCAACGAGCGATGGAGAAAGGGCCCGAGGAAGTACAAGCGGGCTCAGAGGCAGAGCTGGAGCTAGATGGCGAGCTGGGGAATGGGGAATCCCATGCAGGCTTCTTACATCAAGCGATGCAGCCCTTGATGTTTGATGGACGGGCTGTGGGAATGGTGGTGGCCGCTAGGGAGCGTCAAGACTGGCAACTTGATGATTACAGCCATCTGGAAAAGATTGCCCAAACGCTCTCTACAGCCTGCGCGATGGAGCGCAGGCTTCAATGGCTCCAAACCAGGGTTCAACAGCAGGAAATCGCCCAGGAAAAACAGCAAGACATTATCGACAATCTGCTGCACCAGTTTCGCAATCCGCTGACGGCGTTGAGAACCTTTGGCAAGTTATTGGTGCGTCGGCTTTCACCGGAGGATCGAAATCAGGCCGTAGCAGCCGGGATTGTTCGGGAGAGCGATCGCCTCCAGGGCCTCTTAACGCAAATTGGGGAAACGGTTGATAGCTTTGCATTGTCTGATGAAGCAGTCATGGGGGAGATTGTTGCAGAGCCCTCCCCAGAACGCCCCCGCTTATTACCGGGAGAGCAGAATGCAAAGGGCGATGGGGAGAATAGCAATAGCCCCGCCGCCCTACCGCCGGAAGACAATGGCGTCTCCCTAGCCCTGCCCCAGGGCCAGTTGCCAGCCTTGCCAGCAGCGTTACCCGATGACGATGGAGAGTCCGTTAGTCCATTGACCGGCAAACCGCTGGTGTTAGGCCATTACCACTTGGAAGATTTGGTGGGCGAGCGCTTAGCATCTTGGGAGGCGATCGCTCAGTTACAGGGCCAGCTCGTGATGGCGAGTTTAGAGTCTGGGTTACCTGCGGTATGGGCCGATGGGGATGCCCTGGGCGAGGTGTTGAGCAATCTTGTGGATAACGGTCTCAAGTATGGTTCAGCGGGGGGAACCGTCGCCATAGCAGTACGGTCAGGCTCCAGCTTCTTAGCAGCTCCTGATGGCACAGCCCAACCTTGGGGAAACCTAAAAGCGTCTGGATCAGAGCCATCAGGAGCTTGGCAATGTATCGCCATTAGTGACGATGGGCCTGGTATCCCGGAAGGCGATTTACCTCGACTGTTTGAACGTCATTATCGCGGCGTTCAAGCGGAGGGAAGCAAGCCAGGCACGGGATTAGGACTGGCGATCGCCAAAGCCCTTGTGGAGCAAATGGGCGGTCGCATTGTGATCCAGAGCCCGGCGGGTCCATTGCACCCCAAAGTTGCTTTTGGGCTAGACCAAGCCTTACCCCCCGCACTCCATCCTGGCAGTGCTTTTTTAATCTGGCTCAAGGTTGCAGCTCCCCTGACTTCCGCTTAATCCTCTCACTGGGGGAGGTTGCGCGATTTGATGAACGATTAACCTAGATTAACTTTGTAGTCTAGGTTGCAGCCTGTCCCTGGATAGACCTCATAGTTTGAATACTATCCACAACTGATGTGGGCATGAATCCCAAGCTTCCTCAATGGGTTGTGGCGGCTTGTGGGCATGGCTTCCCATGGCGGAATGTTCGCGTTGCTTGGATCCCTGTCTGGCAACCCCCGTTATTACGACCGATTTTATTCAGTAATTTGGGCCTTGGATGTTGTTGATAGACCAAACAGATGGAGCTGTTTTACCGACCTTGTGGAGTTTGTCTCCTTTATGATGTTACGTTCCCTTGACTTCGCGGCCTAAGGATTATTGATGCTAGGGGTGCGAGGTCACACCACGGTCTAGTAATTCCTTGTTAAGGTAGTGGATCTCACTCGGTAGGTTGGATTCGAATTATCCGCTACCACTCGTCGATATTCTCCAGCATTATTTTCAGGGTCACTTGGGTTCATCCCCTATGGATTTTTTGTTAACCAATACATCGAATAATCCATGGCAGTTCCATGATGATGATTTGTCCCTGGAGCCAGCGCAGGGGTGGCCCGTTATTGACCATGGGATTGTTCTGAGTCTGGAGCAGGTCGTTCCGCTCTTGCAGAGCATTGAGATTCCAGTTTTATCAGTTCAGCGGATTTACCATCGTTCCGATTTGCGATCGCTCTCGATGCAATACCCCTGCCATCTGCGAGCCCCTAATGGGAAGGGCATCGGGATTACCGTTGCGAATCGCATTGATGCGATCGCAGCTTGCCAAACTCTGTTTAGCCGCAAGGTCAACGGTGCATTTCCGCAGTATCTCCTTGTGGAGATGGACTATAGCTTGGAGCGGCAGGTGAGCCTAGCGCTAGAAATTGATCAGGCCTCTGACAGCATCACCCTTTTGGGAAGCCCGAGGCCAAGCATCGAACAGCAATCGCCTCCTGATGATGATGCAGTGGAGATTGAGAGGATTTGTCTGCCAGGAAATTTTGAAACTGAAGATGGACTGCTCCTCGCGAACAAACTGAAGTTGGGAGAAGCCGAAGGCCAGGGATTAGCCCGCCTGCTGGAGAAACTCTATTTGATGATGACCTGGGCAGGATTGACGCGCTGTTGCTTAGATTCCTTAGCCCTGGGTCAAGAGGGAGAAGTGATGGCCCTCTCAGGGCAATTTTTGTTTAGCGAAGCATCCCCTCTGCGGCGCCAAGCCCAGGCCGCGCTGCAAACCGAGACGGTGCTCCATCCTGCGATTTTGTCCCATGGCCCCTTAGCAGGGCGAATCAGGACAAGTAGTTTAGTTCAGCGAGAGTCAGCTGTCTCCCAGGATGCGGCAACGCCCCCAAGAAACGACAGAGCCATGACTCAACGCAATGTCTTTGCTCCCCCTCGGGTAGTGCGTCTGGGCGAGGGCAAAATTGCGGTGATTAGCAATGGCTTTAGACGAACGATGAACACCCTAGAGCAGTTTCAGCGGCAGGGGGAGTCCATCGCCGCATTTGTGAATCTCCAAGGCAATGGCGGAATCGAATTTCAGGCTTCAACGCTAGACATTCAAAATGACAGCAACTCGTCCAAGGTTGCAGGCTCAGGTAGAGCATTATTCTCTGAAACAGCTCCTGCAGATAAAGAATGCCTCCCTACAAGTATTGAGAGCAATGCAGAGTTCACAATGCCTGAATTGGATGTATTTAGCTTGAAGCGGCAGCTTTGCCAGGCGCTGCAAGCCTTGGATCGCCTCAAAGCGATCAAAGTCATTCTGATTAATTGGCACAGCAATCAGTTGCCTTGCCGTCTATTGGCAGATGTTCTGGTGGAATACCAAGGGCAATTAGCCCAGCAAGCCCGCCGCTCAGCTCAACCCGTTTCATTGGTGGTGCGCCTGGCAGGGAAAGGAGCTACGGGGGGCTATCAGCGTCTCAGGGGAGAAGAGATTGAGGCAGAGGAAGACTTGGATGGGGCGATCGCCCGTTGTCTAGGCCTAGCTCGCATGGGAAGTCGCCGAAGCTTCAAGCCCAACTAAAACGAGACCCCAGGCTCCCCTTTTCCCCATCCATGAGCTGACCTGGGCGACAGGTCATCAGCCCCGATGCCATGACTGGGCCATCCCCCTAGGCGTTTGTAGAAGCAATCCATAAGATAAGACAGGTTGCTTAAGCATCTGCTCCCCCTATTAATTGCCCCTATGCCATCGGGCCGCACCCACGATCGCATTACCTTCTATAGCTTGCTTCCCCTAGTGGGTGTTGTTGCCTTAGCGACCCAGAGCACCGTGCAAACCGCACTGTTTGGCGGTGGCTTCCTGTTTAGCGGGCTGATGTTTGGTCCCGATTTAGACATTCACTCCTTGCCCTACAAGCGCTGGGGGCCACTGCGCTGGATTTGGTTGCCCTATCGCAAAGCCATGGCCCATCGTTCGATGTTGTCCCATGGACCCCTGCTGGGGACAGTGTTTCGAATTTTGTACTTAGCTGCTTGGCTTTTATTCTTTGCGGCGGTGGCGGTCGTTTGCTGGGCTCAGCTCAAATCACCGGACCATTGGCAAACAATTTCATTGGTGCAACTGGAGTGGATACTACAGCGCTTGCAAAAGGAATTTTTGCTCTATCCCTTGGAAGCGCTGCTGCTGTTCTTGGGGCTAGAGGCCGGGGCCATGAGCCATGCTTTAAGCGATTGGACGGGCAGCACAGTCAAACGCTGGCGCGGGAAACGGTTAAAACGCATGGCGACAAAGCGACGCAAGCGGCGGGACTAAGACTCAATTGCCAGTCAGGGTGCTCTTGCAGTCGAGATGGGGCCTAGGATTGAAAGGTGCCGCTAGCGATAACAAGACCTTCCCATGAGCAATGCCTCTTCCCCTGCTTTGCCACCTGATTTACCGACGGTTGCGCCCCAAATTTTGTCGTCCCTGGAACGCTTAGTGGCAGTGGTGGCCCGGCTACGAGAACCAGAGCATGGCTGTCCTTGGGACCTGGCCCAGACTCCCCAAAGTCTGATGCCCTTCGTGATTGAAGAAGCCTATGAGGTGGTAGATGCTCTGGCCCGAGGCGACATTGCAGACATTGCAGAAGAGTTGGGTGACCTATTGCTTCAGGTGGTGCTCCAGGCCCAGATAGCCCAGGATCAGGGGCAATTCGACCTAGCAGCGGTGGCGGATAACATCAGCGAAAAAATGATTCGTCGCCATCCCCATGTATTTGGGGATGCGGATGCGACGGATGCTAAGGCTATCAAGCGAGCTTGGCAGGAGATTAAGGCCCAGGAGCGGGCGGCCAAGGGTTTGGCTCCCGTGGCGACGCTGAGTGAGAAGTTAGCCAAGGCGGGGCGGACGAATCCGCCCTTGGCAGCGGCGATGGAGATTTCGCAGAAGGCGGGTGGAGCGGGATTTGAGTGGAATACCGTGGATGAAGTGTGGGAGAAGTTTGAGGAGGAGCTGGGGGAGTTTAAGGAGGCGATCGCCGAATCCGACAAATCCCATCAACAAGAAGAAGTCGGCGACTTACTCTTTACGGTGGTAAACCTGGCCCGCTGGTATGGCCTGGATCCATCCGCTGCCTTGACTGGCACTAATCGCAGGTTTGTGCAGCGATTTGAGCAGGTTGAAGCAGCCTTAGAAAAGCCCATCGCGGAATACAGCGTGGAAGAATTAGAAGTTTTTTGGCAAGCCGCCAAACGCAAACTTGCCCAGAAAGCACCCAAAGACCAATAAACCGTAGGGGCGGGTTTTGCCAAAGACCCCCAACATAAACAGTCCCCTCTCAACCAAACCCACCCCGGCCAAAGCAAAAGCAGGAGCAGCTTTGCCAAAGACCGCCAGAACAAACAGTCCTCTATCAACACCAAGCCACCCTTACCAAAGCAAAGGCCGGGACCGAGGCATGGGCGGGTTTTGATAGTGAGTTATCTGGGGGAGTGAAGAATGGGGGCTAAACCCGCCCTTACGTCAGGCCTATCATCACGTCAGATTGGGCCAGATCAGCCCAGCATCCCGAACGCTTCCAGGTAAGCGTCATAAGTGTCATCGCCAAAGCAAACAAAGCTGACGCCTTGGATAACATCATCCGTCATCAGAAATTCCTGAACGGTTTCCAAGGCAATGCTGGCAGCTTGGTCAATGGGATAGCTGTAGATGCCACAGCTGATAGCAGGGAAAGCAATAGTTTGGAGATGATGCTGTGCAGCCAGCTTAAGGCTTTCGCGATAGCAAGACACGAGCAGATTAGGCTCATCATTCTCGCCCCCCTGCCACACTGGACCGACAGTGTGGATGATGCGTTGGGCGGGCAGCTTGTAGGCCTGGGTTATCTTGGCCTGGCCAGTCTTACAACCATTGAGCATCCGACATTCCAGGGCTAGCTCCGGTCCGGCAGCGCGGTGGATTGCTCCATCCACACCACCGCCCCCCAGCAGAGAGCTGTTCGCAGCATTGACGATCGCATCCACAGCCAAGGTTGTAATATCTCCCTGCAAAATGCCCATGCGTTCCAAAACCATGGCCGTCCCCTCCTACTGCGCTAAGACCTCCAGCATATCGCCGCTGTCCAAGCGATTTGCGGAAAATTGCGGCACTCTAGAGAGAGGAGCAAGGCAGAAAGCTGAGTTAATCGAGCGGTTTCACGATGTGGGACTGCCCACAGTAAAGGAATTGGGTCCGTTGGTGGAATTGCTTTCAGGCGGCATGGCTGCGATCGCCCGCGTTGTCTTCTTCGACATTGCAGGGGTCCCCCTCGTTTTGTTGTGGCTGGCGCTGGGAGCCATCGTCACAACGCTGCGGTTGGGCTTTATCAACCTGCGGGGCCTGCCCCAGGCCATTAAGATTTTGGCAGGTTCAACCGACCTGCTGCTCTCCTCAGATGAAGCGGGGAATCCCGTTGAAGCAGATTTAGAAACCTCGGGGCAAATATCCTCGTTGCAAGCTCTGGCGACGGCGGTATCCGCAACTGTAGGGTTGGGCAGCATTGCGGGGGTGGCTATCGCCCTCCGCATTGGCGGTCCCGGTGCCATGTTTTGGATGACCCTGGTGGGCCTCTTCGGCATGAGCCTCAAGTTTGTGGAGGTCACCCTGGGGCAAAAGTATCGCGTGGTTTTGCCCGATGGAACGCCCTTGGGTGGACCGATGTATTACCTCTCCCGAGGTCTGATGGAGCGGGGCTTGCCCACTTTGGGGCGCTGGCTGGCGGTAATTTTTTCCTTGTTTTGCATTGGTGGGGCGATCGCTGGGGGCGGTATGTTCCAAGTCAGCCAATCCTACGGCGCAATCCACCAGGTAGTTGGCCTACCCGCCTGGCTCTATGGCTGGAGCCTGATGATGCTGGTGGGATGGGTGACGATGGGCGGTGCAAGGCGCATTGGCCAGGTGGCGGCGAAGCTGGTGCCGATTATGGGCGGGGTTTATGGCTTGGGCTGTGCTTGGGTGATTGGCTCCCATAGCGACCAGCTGTTGTCAGTGTTAGGGACGGTTGTACAGGCAGCTTTTCATCCCAGCGCCGCAGTGGGTGGTGTAGTTGGGGTCATCGCTGTGGGATTACAGCGTGCGGCTTTTACTTGTGAGGCAGGGTTGGGCTCGGCGGCGATCGCCCACAGTGCCTCTTACAATCCAGTGCCCGTGCGCGAGGGCCTCGTGGCCATGCTGGAACCCCTGATTGATACCGGTTTGATCTGCAACTTAACCGGACTGGTGATTTTGCTCAGCGGTGTCTTGGATGACCCGGCCCTAGCCACCCTGAACGGTGCAGAGCTGACCTCCGCCGCCTTTGCCTCCAGCCTGGCTTGGTTTCCCCTGGTCTTGGCTGGGGTGGTGCTTTGCTTCGCCTTTTCGACGATGGTGTCTTGGGGCTATTACGGCGAGCGTTGCTGGGGCTATTTGTTTGGGTTGGAGCGGATTGGACTGTATCGCACGGTGTTTTTGGGGGCGATTGTAGTGGGGGCGATCGCCACGCCCACGGAGGTCATTGCCTTTGGCGATGCCATGTACATTGCCATGGCGGTGCCCAATCTTTGCGGCATTCATTTGATGCTGGGTCGGGTGAAGCAGGATTGGATGAGCTATCAGGTGCAGTTACGGACTGGGGAGCCGTTGCTTGCGGCACCTTCAGCCAGTGAGACTGCGGATGCCTAGACTTGATGAGCTGTTGTCGTAAAATGGCGGTTCAGCTTGTTATTGCCTGAATTGGGCAGCCGCAAAACGCCCTCACCCCCGACCCCTCTCCCGAAATCGGGAGAGGGGGGAAACAGCCCAGATCGAACCACTCGGATCGAAGCTTTCCGCTCGGTTCCCCTTCCCCCAAACTTGGGGGCAAGGGGTTAGGGGATGGGGGCCAGCGATGCTCTAGTGATGTCTGAACCAGTTTTTCCTTTTCCAGTGCCCCGATTGCCATGATTGCCACCCTGCCCTCCAAGAACGCCAAAAAATTAGAGGCTCAGTTGCGGGGCAAGGTCGGGCGAGCCATCGCCGATTACAACATGATAGAAGAAGGCGATCGCGTCATGGTCTGCATTTCTGGGGGCAAAGATTCCTACACCATGCTGTCGTTGCTGATGTCGCTCCAGCGAGCGGCCCCAGTGAACTTTGAGCTATTGGCCGTGAACCTGGATCAAAAACAGCCCGGCTTTCCAGAGCATGTCTTGCCCCAGCATTTTGAAGCGATCGGTGTGCCCTATCGCATCATCGAACAAGACACCTACAGCACCGTTACCAGCATTGTCCCCGAGGGCAAAACCATGTGCGGCCTTTGTTCTCGGCTGCGGCGGGGGGCGCTGTATCGCGTGGCGGGAGAAGAAGGCGCGACGAAGATTGCCCTAGGTCACCATCGGGATGACATGGTGGAGACGCTGTTTTTGAATATGTTTCACGGCGGGCGGATGAAGTCGATGCCGCCAAAGCTGCGCACGGACGATGGCAAAAATGTCGTGATTCGTCCCTTGGCATACTGTGCAGAGAAAGAGATCGCTCGCTATGCGCGATATCGGGAGTTTCCGATTATTCCTTGTAATCTTTGTGGTTCCCAGGAGAACTTACAGCGGGTCAAGATTAAGCAGATGCTTCAGGCTTGGGAGGCGGAGACGCCGGGGCGGATTGATAGCCTGTTCCGCTCAATGCAAAATGTGACGCCGTCCCATTTGGCTGATGGGGAATTATTTGACTTTGCGGGGCTGTAGTTTTTGGGCGGTTAGACAGGGTCTTTCAGGCTGTTTTGCCTCTCTAGCTACTACGATAAATTCATCTCCTATTGAAGCGCCCCATTATGGCCAAAGTTGTTGCCGTTACAGAAGCCATCAAAAGCCTGGCGGATGTTGAATCCCGCTTTGGCCTCAGCCGCTCCCTCGATTCTGACTTTTTCCCAGAATGGCGCAAGGACCTACCCGCCCTTAACTCGTCCCAACAAGCTGCGGTCGAAACGATGTGGAACCGGCTCAACTACCAGCGCAGCCAAGGCGACCTGCTCGAAGGTGCGGTCACTTTGCTGGCAGCCTCTCCACTGCTGGAAATTGCGGGGTTTTATGACCCTCCCTTCCGACTCAAGGCCGAAGCTGCTGTTGAGCTGAGCATTGATGATGGCGAAGAAACGCTGCGGGGGCGGATTGATGTGCTCATCATCCAAAATGCGCTGTGGATTATGGTCTTAGAGTCTAAGAAGACGACGATTTCAGTTCGCTCAGCGTTGCCCCAGACCTTGGCCTATCTTATGGCAGCTCCTACTTCAAGCGGCCCTCTGTTCGGCATGTTGACCAATGGTGACGATGTTTTGTTTGTCAAAGTAGTTCGAGGGAAGGATCGGCAGTATGGGCTATCGCGAGTGTTCTCGCTTTATGCGGTTCCTGAGGACGGTGGCGAGGTAATTCGTCTGCTCAAAGATTTAGGGCAAACTGCAATGGCAGCGAGCTAAAGTCCATTCCTTGAAGGAGCTTTGGCGTTGATGGTTTTAGTCTGGCAATTTATGTGGGTTCCAGGAGGATTTGCAACGGGTGAAGATTAAGCAGATGCTTCAGGCTTGGGAGGCGGAGACACCGGGGTGGATTGATAGCCTATTTCGCTCAATACAAAATGTGACGCCTTCCCATTTAGCAGATGGGGAATTGTTTAATTTTGCTGGCCTTTGAGTTGGTCACGCATCTAAAGGGTTCACCCAGCTATTCTTCTCGGTCACGAGGCTCATCTAGATCGCATTTCTTACAATCCAGCTCATACCCCAACATCGACTCTCGCCCTTGCTCCGTCAGCACCCAATTCCTCACCATCCAAGGCGGCTCATGGCGCACATGCTGGAAATGCCCACAGGCCAACTCAGCCACCCAATGCCCCTCATCATCCAAGTGATATCCAATCATTCCTTGCTTTGCCATGGCTGATATCGGAGTGGGTCATTCCAATTCTATGGAGCAGTGGCTGCGATCGCCCAAACCACCTCACATTGCTCAAAATTTTGCTCAATGGTGACTCCTAAGGGGATCTAGACGTGGATGATAGGTCTAGTTTTAAGCTTGCCGCCATGGCGGGAGCCCATCGGGCTATCCGTAAATCTAGGGTGCATGTCGATTATCCCATCAGCCAAAGGTCTGAGGGCCATGGGTTGGCGATCGCGCGTCATCAGTCTGAATCTCCGTAAAACTGAAGCAAAAGAGAAAAACCGCTACATCTTGGTCACAAGTAAATAGCGCCTCACAGCATTCTTCATCAAAAGCATGCCCTGCTTTACCGTTGCTTCATTTCAGCGTATTGGATAGAGAGACAAGGTATGTCTAAATAGGATAGGGATATAGGTTAAGTGGTCTACTTACGATTCTCTTGAGTCTGATTGTCTTATTGCCTAAAAGTAATGACCCTCAATTCAGCCGCTCCTAGCAATGTCTGAATTGAGCAAGATTGGAGCCCAAAGGCTCATGCTTCGTTAGTCAAAATAATATCAAGGGCTTCAGAGTCAAACTTTTTTAGAGTTTGCTTCATTGCCCTAAATAACGCTTGCGGTCGATTTTATTCCTGGAGTCACTGTGCATACCCCCGTTATCGCAATTGGTCTAGACGCAGCCGATCCCAACCTCATTGAGAAATGGTTGTCTGCAGGTTATTTGCCGACTCTTGAAACCCTATGGAAACAAGGTACTTATAAGAGGCTAAAAACCTTCGACTATTATCGCGCCGAAACCCCTTGGACGACCTTTCTAAGCGGCTGCAATCCTCAGCAGACTGGATACTGGGCACCATTAAAGTTTTGGCCTAAGAGTTATGCTGTCGAAGATGTTCAGGCCTATGATTTCCAAGAGCATGCCCCGTTTTACAGCATTTGCGACGACAAGAAAATTGCTGTTTTTGACATGCCTCAGTCCATTCTTTCTGAGCAAGTAGATGGATTACAAGTGTTAGCTTGGGGAGCCCATTCCCCCATGACTCCCAGCCATTCCCATCCACCAGAGCTCTTTGATGAACTGGTTCAATGCTACGGAGAACATCCTGTCCTTCGTCAGGATCATGCCCCAGTTCAAAACTGGAGTAAATTGAAAGAACTCCAGCAAAACCTAGAGACCGGAATCGCTCGGCGGGCCGATATTTGTTGCGACTTATTGGGGCGATCCCCTTGGGATCTGTTCCTTACTATTTTTGGTGAGACCCATTCCGCAGGCCATTCTTTCTGGCATCTCAGCGACCCGAAGCATCCTTTGCATAGCGCAATAGCTCGCGAAGGTGATGATCCACTCCTCAGCGTGTTTCAAGCCATTGACCGGGCGATCGCCAAAATCATCAAAGCCGCTCCTGCTAATGCCCAAGTCGTCATCTTTGCCGCCCACGGAATGGATGCCAATGTGATGGATCTGCCGAGTATGGCATTCCTGCCAGAATGGCTCTACCGCTGGAATTTCCCAGGGAAAGTAGGCTTAGCGGCGGGGGCCCGACGCATTCCCCAGGAACCGCTAACCGGTCCCCGAGCCCAGCGGGGCTGGTTGGGATTGATGTGGAGTTTGAAGCATGAATCAAATCCGCTGCGTCGCTGGTTGCGTCAATCACTTCCTCGAAAAATCTTCGACCAAGTTGATCAATTCTGGCCTCAATCTGATGCCCCCGACTTGATTTCTCCCTTTCAACTACAACAGCAAGGCAATTCATTATTTTTCCAGCCTGCCCTTTGGTATTCCGACTTTTGGCCTTCGATGAAAGCCTTTGCTTTACCCAGCTTTTCCGAAGGTTACCTCCGCATTAATTTGGCCGGGCGAGAGGCCCAAGGCATCGTCCAACCTGAGGATTATGGGCAAGTTTGTGATGAGATTATTCGAGATCTCGAACAGCTCACCGATGCCCGGACAGGCAAGCCCATGGTGGCAAAAGTGATTCGCACCCGTGCATCAGCAGCCGATGATAATCCCAAGCATCCCGATGCAGACATTGTCATTATCTGGCAGGACGAGGTCGTAACGGATGTGGTTGAGAGTCCTGCCACGGGTCGCATTGGCCCCATCCCCTATTTACGGACAGGCAGCCATCGTTCTGATGGGTTCTTTCTGGCCCAAGGGCCTGCCATTGCGGCGGAACATGACCTGCCTGAAGGCCATGCTTTGGATCTGGCTCCCACCCTGCTGGCCTTGATGGGGGTTGAGAAGCCCGAGCATTTCCCAGGGCAGAGCTTGGTCTCTCTCAAGGAACTGGTTCATTAACAGCAGGAGCTGAAAGCCATCTATTAGATGGGCTACAGCCCCACGATTTCAGTCCATCACAGACGATTCCGATTTCATCGGCTACCCGATTATGTTTAAGCCCAGTCTGGTTCGGTTTGCGATCGCTCCTCTAATGCCACCTCTGGGTCGCGTAACGACTGTTGCTGTTGCAGCAGTGACGGGAGGCTTGAGCCTGTTCGCAGGTTCTCCGTCAGCCCTAGCCTTGCCACTCTCTCCGGGCGATCGCATTCGCTTAGTCGTCTCTGAGCCCTTAGTTGACGCCCAGCTCGCTGAGCAATTCCGTCTCAGCGGATTGTACGAAGTTAACTTGGACGGCCAAATCGAAATCCCGTTCATGCAACCTATTCCAGCAATCAACTTGGAGGTGGAGGAGCTGGAGAAACGGCTCCGTGATGAAATGCTGAAGGGTGGACTATTCCAACCTGATTTTCTGCAGGTGAGTGCTGAAGTGTCTCAGTGGGCTCCGGTGCAAGTCTCAGTGTCAGGGGCAGTTTTTACGCCAGGGCAAATCCTGGCCGATGGACAGTTTGAGACGGCAAATACCAACCGCCCTGCCAATCGCAACTTAGCCAATACTCAACCGGTCACTGTCTCCGGTGATTATCCGGTAGAGCGGTTTGTCACATCGGTCTTGCGTCAAGCGGGGGGCGTCACGCCCAATGCTGACCTGACGGCGGTTCGCTTGATTCGCCAAGGTGAAGAACAGAGCTTGGACCTGAGTGGAGTTCTTTCGGGGGACTTGGTAGAGGATCTGCCATTGATTGCGGGTGATCAAGTGATCGTGCCTGAGTTGGAGTTGGAGCAAGCTGAGCTGGTGCGCCCCTCTCCCATTACGCCCAGCCATGTTGATATCTACTTGTCTAATCAAGCCCAGCCTCGGGGGGGCAATGTGGCTGGGCGGACCGTTCAATTGGCCTATGGGACTCGCTTTGCCCAGGCTGCAATTTCAGCTAGCTGCGGTGGTGGCGCCAGCTCAACCAACGCCAATCGCCGCGTTACCCTAGTTCGAACCAATGCCTTAAATGGTGAGGCCACTGTTTTAGATCGCTCGGTCGAGAAGCTATTGAGAAATCCGACTGAGGTCCAAGAGGGCAACCCTTACATCATGCCATCAGATAGTGTGGTCTGCTACGACTCTAAGATCTCAAACACCTCCAGTATTTTGGATTTTGTGGGTAAGGTCCTCAATCCTTTCTCAACAATTCTCAGAATTTTTAAAGACTAAATTATCTGCTTTTCTAGTTCGAAATCAGATTTTCTTCTCGAAAGAATTTATTAAAACCACGATAAAATAATATGAACCCGCTTTATTCTCCCTCAGATGCCATGCCCCATCCTCTGAGCTTCATCAAGCGTCGCTACTTTATCTTTCCTCTCCTGATTGGAGCGAGCAACCTTGCGATCTGGGGAGCCTCCTCATCCTATCTTGAGCAAGCAGAAAGAACCTACGATAGTACCTGGTCTATTTCGCTACAGGATACTGAAGAGAATACTAGAATTACTTTGCCTGATTTAGGGGCAACAACTTCGCAAATCCGCTCTCCTTTTGATGAGAAAAACAGGGATCCGCGAGCCAACTATAAGTTTATTGCCACGAGTCAAGATGTCATCAAGCAGGCGTCTCAGCTAGCCGAAGTCCCGATCAAAGAGTTTCAGAAGCCTCGGATTGATATTGTCGATAACACGACATTAATGAAATTTACCCTGACGGGAGGTACTCCTGAAGAGGCTTACCAGAAGGCTGTGGCATTCGGCATGGCTTTTAGCCGACAGTTGGAGTTATTGCGAGCCCAAGAGTCTCAGCAGCGTCGTGGGGTGATTGAAGCAGCACTCCAGACGGCCAAAGCAGAACTCGACAAAGCTCAAATCAATCTGGCCACCTATAAGGCCAATGCAGGCGTTGCGGCTCCTGAACAGGTGACCCAGCTATCTTCTAGTATTGAGAACTTTAGAATTCAACGGGCTTTAGCCTTAGCGGAACAGCAGGAATCCCAAGCTCGCCTACAGAAGTTCTCTCAAAACCTTCAGGTTTCAGGAAAACAGATTGCAGATTCATTTCTGTTAGAGGCAGATGATGTTTTCCGTCAACATTTACAAGCCTATAGCCAGGCCAATTCCCAAGTTGAAATTTTGACGAAGCAACTGGGTCCCAACCATCCTCTGATGGTTCAAGCTCAAAGCCGCCAATCTGCGACCTATGATGCAATGCTGGGTCGAGGAAATGATTTGCTGGGTTATCAAGTGAGTGAATCTACCTTGGCTCAACTGGCCTTGGGCAACCAAGGAAACTCGGCTAGAGAAGAGTTATTTAAAAATGCCTTTGCGGCAGAGGTAGACAGCACGGCTATCTCTGCAAAGGTCTCTACCTTAGATCAACAGCTCCAGCAGCTAGAGCAGCGGCTTCAAATGATTTCTCAGCAGCAATCGAATCTAAATATCTTGAATCGGGAGATGAAGATTGCAGAGGCTGTCTTCTCCTCATACCTGGCTCGCCTCAATGCTGCCAATGCAGAGGTGTTTGGCTCCTATCCACCGATTCAGACCATTCATCAGCCCAACCAACCCAGTTCACCCAGTTCTCCTCGGGAAAGCATTGTCAAGCTGGGAACTTTGATGAGTTCTTGCTTGGTGACCTTGGCCTTACTGGCGCTATGGTTGCGTCCCCAACGGAAACAACCAGCTCCCCTGGCGGTTGCTGGCAGTAATGCCTCATCTCCCCTATTGGAAGGAGCGCCAATGTATTTAAGAGCGCCCTCTTCTAATGGAACCAATGCTTTGGCTCTCAATGGCAATAGCAATGGCAATCAAGCAGCGATCGCCGAAGAGGCCATGGCATCCCAGGCGACCTTAGCGCGCAATGGTACATCTCCTGCTGTAGTGACTGCTCCCCATTCCAACGGTTAATTCCTATGGAACTGCCATCCAGCTTATTTGGCGGCGGTTCCATAGAAAATTCCCCGGCCATTAGTGCCGACGAAAACCAGCCCTTCCACTTGGGGGCTCACCGCCAGGGTATTGGGCTGGTTACCAATGGGCTGGCGGTTGACCTGTTGCCAATGCTTGCCGCCGTCAGTGGAATGATAGATAGCCGTCTCGGTGAGTTGAGCGGTCTGGTTACCATTCCCGGGTTGGGCGAGGTTGCCGTGGATGTAGATTCCAGGGGAGTTAGGCGGGGCGGCGTTAGACTTGGGCGGGGCAATGGCTAAGAGGTCTGCATGGGCGATGCTAGGAATCTTTTCAAAGCTGTCCCCTCCATCTTCGCTGGCGTAGAGGCCTGCTTCATCTAGGGCAAGCCAGAGCTGGTTGGGGCGACCTGGGACTGTGCGTAAAACCGCTTTAGAGGTGGCGGGAAGCTGAGCTGATGTGGGTTGGAATTGCTGGCCTCCGTTATCACTGCGGAGCAGTTTGCTGGGCTGGTCAGATTGATAATCCAGGTAGTAGAAGCGATCGCCCACTGTCCCGTCAGCAGCCAAGGGCTGGGACCAATTCCAAGGCCCCTTCAACTGCTGGGGCAATCCTTGGGAGGCCTGCCAAGTTGCACCACCATCTTGACTGTTAAAGGCGGAAGACTTGCGAGTCATTACCACTATAGTTTTGGCCTCGGTGGCCGACATGGCGACTCTTAGAGGCATCGTATTTTCAGGAAAGCTGGAGGCCGTACGCCAGCGCTGCCCACCATCCTCAGAAAGGGCCACTTGGTAGATTTCATTCCAGCGCTTGCCCGCCGCCCGCACCCAGAACTGAGGCTGCTGTGGGGAATAGGCCAGGCTGTAAGTGTCGGAAAGCGTTTGCTGTCGACCACCTTGCCAGAGCCCCATGCGCTGCTGGGGAGGCTGGTCTAAGGCTGAGTGGAGAAAGCCATCGACATCGGCCAAGCCACTAATAAGCAGCGGCCCTTGGGCAGGGGCGATGAGGTCAAAGGTGACGGTTTGCTCGTGGCCCCAAACTGGGTTTTGCCAGCTGGGACTGGAGGCGTCTACATCCTCCAACTGCCAGAGGCCATACCAATCTCCCAACCAGAGTTTGCCGGGTTGATGAGGGTCCGCCTGGATGGATGAAATCCAGGGTTGGGACTGCATAAAGTCCGTCCACCAGGGCACCTGGTTTTGGCGCGCTAGGCGGGAGCGGCTCCAGGTTTCGCCGCCGTCTTGCGATTCAAAAATGGCGCTTTTGCCAGATTCCCCCAGGCTTGCCCAGAGGCGTTGGGGGTTTGTGGGATGGAAGGTGAGGCTGGTGAAGATGGCCTGAGCTGGATCTTTGACAGGGGGTTGCTGGTGATCCCATTGCCCCGCCTGGTAACGGTAGATGCCCTGTTCGGTGGCATAGAGGGTTCCTTGGGGATCGATGAGGAGCGATCGCGCTGATGTCGGGCCACCCTTGAGCGATCGCCAGCTCCCCCCACCATCCAAAGACTGATAAACCCCATCCCCAAAGGCAGCGGCATAAATTGTCTTAGGATTTTGAGGGTCAAAAACCACTGTGCTAATGCCCACAGTTGTATCAGCTTCAGTCCTCAGACTCTCTACCGAACTCCAGCTCTGCCCTCCATCCTGGGAGCGCCAGAGGCCATCTTGCCGCGAGCCAAACAGCACATGATTGGAATTAGACGGGTCCACTGCTAGCCTTTCCCCCAGCCAGCGTTTGGGTTCGTTGCCCCCCATGGGGAGCTGGAGCAGCGGCTGGCTCCAGGATTGTCCGCGATCTTCTGATTTGAAGATCGCGCCGGGGTCTTGGTCTAGATATTTCCCGGCGGCTATATAGACGACATTGGGATTTTGAGGATCGAGGGCGATGGATTCGCCGCCATAGTATTGGCTCTGATCGGCGGAGAAATGGTCGGTGATAGGTTGCCAAGTTCTTTGGTCTGCCTGCCAGCGATAAAAGCCACCCATGTCCGTCCGGGCATAGATCAGGTCTGGCTCTGTGGGATGAATCGCAAAGCCGGTAATGTAGCCGCCACCGCCAATGGTGACATTAGCCTCACCCAGGGTCGGTAAGGCTGAGGTTGCGAGCGATTTGGCCAGGACAGGGTTAGAGCGAGGCTTGCTCCGGCTCAGTCGAGGCAGGTTGCGAGCGAGAAAGCTGGCAAAGGGGCTTTGAGTCGCAGGGGCTGATGACTTTCCGGATATTTCAGCCCCTGGCTTGGGGGGCTGACAGCCGCAGAGGCCGAGGCCGAGCAGCAGTAAGATCAAGAATGGTTGAGTCGCTTTTGGGTTAGCTCTCATGGCTGAGATGTTGTTGGGGACGATGGGTGAGCTGTAGGGCGATCGCCTCTACCCGGCCATACAAGCCAGGCAGAAAACGCAACAACGCAGCCCCTAACAGAACTCGCAATGTCTTCAAGGGCTCATCTCGCAAAATGCGCCAATCGGATTGCAGCGCCCGCTTGGACAGCTTCAACGCCTGCTTACCATCCCTGAGCCGCATTGCCTGGCGAGCCAACATACGGGAGCGATAGGCCACGGACAAGCCGCCCCATTGCTGAGCCAACTGGGGATTATAACTACGAATCTTTTCCAAGACCTGATGCCAAGAGCCGAGTTGCTTGAGCAAGTTAGCCGATAGGCCCTGGTCATTGACACGATAGCGAGTCAGGGGAGCGGGAATGCCCTCCATTCTCCACTGGGTCTGGGCACAGATGCGAATCCAGCATTCAATGTCCTCCGAGCGGCGAAAGTCTTCATCGAAAAAACAGAGCTCGCCGCGATGGTGGCTTGAGGGAAAGGCGATATCCGCTAACATACTACGCCGTAAGACAGGAGCTGAACCATTGCCGACAGGGTTTTGGCGAAACAGATCGGCGAGTTCTATGTCAGTCAACTTGGGTGATAAATAGGAGCCATTGGCCCGGCCCTCTGCATCGATCAAAGCAGAGGGACTAAAGCTAAGGCCCACCTCGGGGTTGGCATCTAGATGGGCGATATGGCGAGCTAATTTCTCAGGTTCCCAGAGGTCATCCCCATCCAGTAAGGCAATGTATTCTCCCTCAGCCTGGCGAATGCCACTATTGCGGGCTCCGGCCAATCCTCGGTTTTTCTGATGAATGATTTGCAAGCGAGGATCTTCATCAAACATTTGGCAGATCTCGATGCTGCGATCGGGAGATTCGTCATCCACCAAAATGACTTCAAAATCTTCGAAGGTCTGATTCAAGACAGAGGTGAGGGTTTGGTGGATATAGCGCTCCACTCCATAAATCGGAATGACGACAGAGACTTTAACCATGGTTTGAGAGGAGGGTAGATAACTGAAAAAGGTTGTAGGAATTGGAAAGTGAATCAGCACCGGCTAAACAGTCGCCGCAATTTTCCCTTTGGGATTAAAGACGTATCGCATCGTCCACAGCAGATAGGTAGGGGTGACGAGGTAATGGACGATTAGGACCGCGATCGCCACGGCCATAGCTCCCCAGGTCACCCCCGTCAGCAATGCGAGGGCAAAGACTGCGGTAAAGCCGATATTCCAATACAGGCCAACCCTGGGGCGATTCACCGCAGAGAGAAGGAAGAACGAAGCCATGTCAAAGGGTCTGGGAATGGCTGAAACGCAAACCAAAATCAAGATTGGGATGGCCGGAATCCATTGCTCTCCAAAAATTAGGGGAACGTAGAAGGGAGCCGCCACAGCCTGAAGAATAACGAAAGGGACAATGACGAAACTGATCGTGCGTAGGCTGCTGAGGAAGGTAGAGCGCAGTTCAGCCAAGTTCTCTCGCGCTTCGCAGAGGTGGGGATAGAGCGCGGTGGTAATGGAATTATTGATGGTGAGGCTCAGTCCCAAGCCAGCATTGTAGGCAAAGTAATAGAGTCCTAAGGCTTCGATGCCCAAGAACCGACCGACAATCAGATAATCGAGGTTTTCCCGCAGGGTTTTAAGCAGGGAAATACCCAGAATATTCGAGCCAAAATTGAGGATTTCGCCCCAGCGATGGGTCGTAAATTTAGACGTCAACTTCCAATTCGATTTCCGCACATAGAAGACGAACTCTAGGGGCACCGCAATCACCCTGGGCAAGACAATAGCCCAAAGGCCAAAGCCCAAAATGGCAAACACAGCGGTCAAAACATTCGCCGTGGCGTAGCGCAAGGTTCGGGCTCCTGCAATTACCTGGAGTCGATTCTGGCGGTGGATGATCCCAGCCTGGACTCGCCCGATGGGGGTCAAGAGAAAAGCACAGGCCATCACACAAATGGGCAGAATCAGTTTGTCATCTTTATAGAACCAAGCGATGGGGAAAGCAGCGAGGCATTGCAGGACAAATAGCCCGCCATAGATGCACCAGTTGAGCCAAAAAGAGCTGTTGCTTAGCTCCTGGAGATCGTCATCATCAGACTGAATTAGTTTGGCGTTAATACCAATCTGGGTAAAGGTAAGGGTGAACTCATAGGTCGCCATGACCAGGGCTGATAGGCCATAGTCCTCGGGGGTTAGAAATTTTGGCAGCAGGAGCGTAGCCCCGATGCGAGAGACCCGCACGAAGAGCTGAGACAAGCCTAGCCAGCCCAAGTTCCGAACAAATTTACTTTGAACCTTTTGGGCGGCTTTATGCCGGATGCGATCGCTCAGTCGGGTTAGCTGCGAGAAGGTCATAATAATTTCAATATCAGGCGTTGGGCAGCACCCTTGGCATAGCGCAGAGAGCCCAAAAACACCTGCTTAAATTCCTCAACTAGGCGACTTTAATTGGGAGGTTAGATCCTGTTTGACCGCCACCATGGGCAGGTGGGTGCGAATCCAATCCAGCAGGCGCTGGGAGAGCGTAGCCGGGATGAGCACCATGACCAATAGCTTTGCCAGGAGTCGCTGGGTCTCCCGCTGGGCCAATATCTTCGGGCTCCAGCGTAGGGCTTTGAGCAAGTTGACCCAGGCCGCTTTCAATTGAGCTGAGCGAGGATCTTGACCGATGCATTGCTTGGTCAAGTAACGGTAGAGATTAGCAAGGCTTTTAGACTTGAGGGATTGCAATTCCGGGGGAGCCTGGCGAAATGCTCGCTCAATCACGCGCAGGCTGGCAGATTCCATGACGGACAGATTAGCCGTCATGGAGCTAGAAGACTGGCGATAAAAAATCTGTAATTTAGGCACAACCGCAAAAGGAACCTTGGCTGCTAAGCGCAGGTAATAGTCCCAGTCCTCAACGGATTTAAGAGTTGGATCAAAGCCACCTACAGCTTCGGCTACCTCACGGCGAAGTAGGATATTGGAGCCCGATGAGATGAAGTTACGAATCAACAGTTGGGGGTAAATATCCCCTGAGGCATAGGCCTCATCTCGGGCAAATAAGAGGCGATCGCTCTCATCAATAAAGGCAGTACCGCTGTAAACGACGCCCGCCTCAGGAGCATTGCGCAGTGCCTCCAGTTGATCCTGCAATTTATGCTGATCCCAACAGTCATCAGCATCTAGAAACGTCAAGAATTCACCTCTCGCTCGCTCAATACCCCGATTTCGAGCGGTGGGCAAGCCTCCATTCTCATAGGAAAAAACGTGGATTTTGGGATCATCAACCTCAGTGAGTAATGAGACAGTTTCATCCGTGGAACCATCGTTAATCACCACAACCTCAAAATCTTGAAAGGTTTGAGCTTGGAGTGAGCCCAAAGTTTTCATCAAGGTTTTAGCCCCGTTGTAGACCGGAATAATGACAGACACCAATGGAGAGGCATTTACAGACAGGACCTCCAAGCCTGCTTCTTGGACCGATGCTTTAGCTGCTGCTTCAAGGCTCATTAGGATTCTCCAGCAGGGGTTAATGAAACGGTGGCGGAGTGCCTAGAAAAGCTCGGTAACTCCTCTTTGAAACTGATACCCAACATGATTAAACCGGGCCAGTACATGTAGGCCAGGGTTTCCAGATTTTCGCTGAAGGAGAACGCCAGCATAGTCAACAAGACCATGAAACCGGCCTGGGCAATGGGGCTCGTGAGCGCTTTGATGCCCAGGTCCCAGAGGCTGTAGCCCATGGCAATCACCAAAGCCGTAAAACCGACAAAGCCATGGACAAACAGAACGCCCCACCAGCTGTGGTGACTGCCCAGGGGCATACCTCGGACCAGCTCGGGGCCGGGTGCCTTAATGCCATGGCCCCAGATGGGAGCTTCGGAGATGCGATCGCGGGTCAGCTTTTGCAGGGTGGCCCGGAGCTGGGATGAGTTACCCCGCTGGCCATCGATATAGGATTTCAAATCCGTTAGGCCTGTAATGAGGGGAGCACTGAGCAATCCACCCAAGAACAGGCTTAACCCTCCTCCCAGAACCCAAGTTGGCTTAACAAGATTGACCCAGATCAAGCGAACGACGGGTAACACAACCAACGCTGCCATTCCCATCCTGGATTCAGAAACCAGAACTAAGGCGATATTGACGCCGATGCCTAACCAACGCCAGAAGCGATTGGGATCTAGGGTCGCAATCCAGAGATGAACGGAGGCGACAAAGGCTAAGGCAGGAGCCCAAGGGGCAAATAGGGTGAGGCGATGATTGTTGGTCCCCCCTTCGATGAAGTAGAGGCTGACGGTGTAATAGCGATCGCCAAAGCCGCCGATTTTAGCCATGAGCGATGCCGTATAGAGCGGCATTTCGACATTGGCCGCAACTAGGGCATAGGAGATAAAAATAAAAATAAGGGATTGCAGTGCCAGCAGACAAACTGCTCGCGCAACCACCTGGGGACGAATGGGAAGACAGCCCACCAAAGGCAGAACGGCCAATAATCCCCAGGTCCGCATGAAATTGTTGACAAAGGATTTAATTAGACGAGTCTGGTCATAGTTCAACTCCATGAGGCCGATCATCAGAACGACGAGCATGACCAACATGGTTGCAACCCAAACCCAAACGCCTAGGGGGACTCGGATATCCGGAGCCCCAGGTTGCTTCTGAGTGATGGGTTGAAAATACCAACGCAGCACAAAGCAACCCAATAGAAGCCAACTCACCATGGGCACGATGATGAACTGGGCTCCCATGAAAAACAAAACATAGGTGGAGACAATACAGGTCCAGATAATCGTCTCCTCAATCGTTTGAGGAAGGAGGCTAAGGCCTGTTGTCTTGGTTTGTTGCATTGACATTCCCCTTATCTATAGAAACGAAATTATGATGGTTAAACCCTAGAATAAGGATTGATAATATTGAGTTATAGAGGAGATGATTAAGTCCGAATAAGAAATCCCATTTCCTTAGAAGAGTAATCGCCTCAATTTCTATAGTTAGACTTCACTGATCACATATTAGTCTAATTTACACTTTATAAAAACTGGAATAATTCAAGATCTCTAATGAATCTTCTAAGGCAATAATACTAAACTGAAACCAAAGCAGATTCTTGCTTTATCAGTACCTCATGAAACAGGTTCTTATACAAATTCGCAATGTCTGACCAACGCAAAAGAATCAACTTCGAGCTGAGATAGCCCGCGTCAATATCTGTTTGTAGTTGCTGTTCTTGTTGCTTGAGTTGCTCGAAGCTGGGGAGATTATCAAGAAACGCTAGATAGGCATCAGTTTCATTCTTGACCAAATAGCCATAGCGCTGCTTATCGGTGAGATGGGTCATGCGATCGCAGGGAATGGTCAAAATCAACCGACCACAAGACAAATATTCAGGCACCTTGAGGCTGGCACAAGTAAACTTCCCTCCCCAATACAGTTGGTCGTTATAGGGAGCAATGCACAGATTAGCCGCACCAATATAGGCTGCCGCTTCGCTTTGAGGCAGACGGCCTGTGAAAACGACGGGAGCCTGGGCTTCTCGGGCAATCTCCTCCAGCTCTTGCCGCTTCGAGCCATCCCCAACGATGTATAGAACAACATCCTTGCGATCGCTGCGGCCTAAAGCTTGAATAATCGGAGCAGGCTCTTGAATAAACCGGTTGAGCGAGCCCACATAGGTAAATACAAATTTATTGGATTCAATACCAAGCTGTTGACGACAAGCCTGGCGATCCTTGATCTCGAAGACTTTTTCATCAACACCGTAGGGAATCGGAGAAACAGGCTTTTGGGGCTCAACATAGTCCGCAAGCTGGAGAACTTTTTTCATCTCCTCTGTTTCCACAACGAGATGTTGAGCTGTTTGAGCCCAAACTTTTCTGCTACGAATCCGCTTTTCATTGAGTCCCACTGCCAAAAGTCGCTTTAGCCGACTCGAATCTGGGGTTGGCTTGCGGGTATACCAAGCCTCAATCAGCAATGTGGTCGGAATTTGATGACGCTGAAAAGCCTGGCTCATTAACCCCAACCAAGGCCACTCTTTTTCAAACAGCAAATCGAATTGCCCCGCAGTCTTTGCAGCAAAACGGTCAATATCCTTCTGGTAAGCCCAGAGTGCTGGGTAATGACGAGGGCTGTAATAGGTGAACTTATTGCGTTGTTCATGGGGCGTAAAAGCTTTGTCCCCCAGAATCGTGGTGTGCCGGTGGTCCAGGTCAGAATAATTGGGTAAGACTTTGCGGTAAGCCACAGTGACCTCAAAGTCCTTTTCTAAATAAGGAACCATGGGCAATGTACTGCGCACATAGGGGGATTCAGGGCTGTAGTGAATCCCGGGTAGCGCCAAACAAATTCTAGGTTTAGCTGGTTTAGAGCGAGTGGGCAGAGCAATGACCATGGCAACTGAACTATTCCATCATTGTTGAATTGAATCGGAAGGTTACGATTGCGCTGCCAGAACAGGGCAATGATCGGGGAGGTTAATTCATTGCTGAGCAATGGGCGCTAAGGGTCTGCGAATTATGAGGCTGGGAGTCATGAGGCTGGGAGTCATGAGACTGTGAGTTATGGGCCTGCATCTTTGGCTGGGAAATTTCCTCCGCTGTGCGATAGCGCAAGACCCGAGCTGGAACCCCTACCATGACCGCATAGGGAGGCACTGTTTTAGTAATGACAGCTCCCGCAGCAATGACACTGCCGCGACCCACGGTTACGCCATCTAAAATCTTCACCCCTGTCCCTAGCCAACAGTCATCTTCAATGACAATGCCTTGGTAACGATTGCCTTGGGTTCTAATGGGGCGATTAATGTCATCAAAACAATGATTATTCGCGTAAATTGCCACATGGGATGAGATTAAACAGTCCTGCCCGATGGTGATCGAGTCGCCCGATAGACAACTGTAGGGGCCGATGTAGGTGCGATCGCCCAAAGCAATCTGCCCGGTCCAATGGGTTCTCACATCAACACCTTGATCCAGAGTAACGTTCTGGCCTAACTGGATGCGGCTATTGTTGCCTAAGCAGCGGAGGCGACCATGACGTTCGATGAGGGTAGATGTTCCTAGTGAGATCCCTGGGCAATTGCTAAACTCAACATGCTGTTTAATTGTTGCTCCTGGGTCAATTTGGCCAAAAAAAGGTGCATATAAATAACGCCTTAACAACCAGCCCAGCCGACCTGGCAATCCTGCTAAACAATTGAGAGCAAACGCTTGAAAGACTCTTAGAAACATTCGGAGCACCCGGGTAGATCGGAACAAACACAGCTTGAGCTGTCGTGGAAACTTAGGATATCAAGCGTAAGATTCTCAGAGACTCTTGTGAGGATCTAACACTTCCCTTTTCTATACCTGGCTGTGGCTTCCCATAGCAGTTGTAATGAGAAGAGCAGCCATGGAGTAGAGCATTAGCCCCTACTGCTGCTCATCGCTTCCTCGAGAATACAAGCCCCTTCAAAATAATCTGGGATAGGAGCATTGAGGAAACTTAAGAGGGTTGGAGGTAGGTCTAGGGCTTGGATAGTTGGCATTACTGAGCCCGGAGCAAATCCACGGCCATTGCCAATGAAAAAGCCCTCTGCTCGATGACTCCCAGTCCGAAAATGAGGTACCGGTCCGATGCGCCCAATCTCAAAACTTTCCACTGCATCGGCCACACAGGACTCTTGCCAAATGACCACAAGGTCAGCATCGGGTCGCTTGGGATCGCAGTCCTCTGCGCTCCGGCGAGTCCGAATAATCTTTTTCACCATCGGCGTCCCTGTCCTCGCATCTTTCAAGATGCGCAGCGATGCCTCAACTTCATCGCAGACCTGCTCGTAGTCTTCTGGCTCGACAATACCTTCAGCATCCCGACCTTTTAAGTTAATGCGAATATAGCCTTCTGAAAAGCTGGGTAAAGCGAAAGCTTTCATCTGCTTCCACGATGGACGATACCAACTAGCAGCCTGGAAGAACAGCGGATATCCTTCGGCTCTCAAGGTGAAAGGTGACACTAGGTCACCATTGGGATCTTCTCCCCATAAACGAGACAATATTTTGGAAACTCGATAGGGCAGTTGGCGTCGGACAAAACGTCTCAGGAAATTGGGGTCATTGCGAGACGACCAAACCTCCCAAAGCCAGGAGCCCTTCTTACAGTTAAGGATTGGATTACCAAAAAAGTGATTCGTTTTGCCTTTGGCAAGGCCAAAACGACCTGGAAAATTCCAGCGATACATGAACTCTGGCAAGAAGAACATGCTGGGTAAATCCATAACGTTGGTATCCATGCCATGGACCGAGAAGACCATGACTTGGGCACCCACCCCAGCAGCATTGACGATTTGTGCTACAGCTCGATCAATCGCTTGGAAGATGATCAGCAAACTATCTTTTGCATGCTTTCCCAAAGCATCGTAAAGCGGATGATTGGGCTGACTCAGATGCCACATGAAGTGACCTGCAGAATGGGTCTCACCAAAGACTGTCAGAAAAAGGTCCCATTCATCCCTCGCTAATAGATCAAGGGCGATCGCAGTTCGCCTAGCAATTCCTGCCAGAAGCTTCTCTTCCAACTGCTTGAGTGCATCTAAATCAAAGCAGCTTGCATGATCATTGCGTAACCCCGGATGAGCACCATGCTCATCGACCAACTCTTGAAACAAATTAGCCGGTATAGATTCGCTCGGGCCCTGAGGAGAATGTGCTCCCCAAGCCAATACTTGTACTCCATTGACATCATCTGACAGTCGAGCATGGGGCATGTCCAAGACAGCAATTTTCTTCCTCGAGTCCAAAGCGTAAAAGGGAGGATACTCAGAGAAGTCATAGGCTTCAATGAGCTTGGCATCATAGGTTTCACTGCAAAACTTGATGGGTGACCAATAGCCTGTTTTTTCGGGAGAACAACCTGTCAAGAAACTTGTCCAAGGCGTCTCTGCACGATAATGTTCAATATTTTGTACCCTTCCATAGCTTCCCTGCTTTCGTAAACGCCTTAAGTTGGGTAAATGGCCTTCTTTCATCCAGCATTCTAAGAGCTGCGGATCAGTAGAATCTAGACCAATTGCGATCACGGATGCAGTCATAAGTTTGATTTCCTGAAAGGTACTTAGGGAATAGTAAACAAGGTGAAGCGATGAAAACAGCTCAAAATCCGCCCAAATTCTGACTCTCCTCAAAGAAGATTTTTCTTACCTCAACTGCAATTGTTTTCTACCTGGGTAAGCTGCTTCTAAGTGCTTTGACAAGCGCGGGACATCGGAGAATTTATTATTAAAAGAAGCTTCGGGAGGAGATTGTAGATGTCGCTGCAAGTCCTCAAATGCTAAACAAGCATGATTTTTTGCTAAGCCGAAACTATCCAATAGCTGTAGCTGATGATTGTCTGTATGTTCGCCATAGGCTGATAGACGAGGGACCACGACAAAACGCACTCCCAATCGAGAGAAGAGACGCACAGAGCCATCCCCCCCATGGGTAATGACAAGACGGGCTTGCTTAGCCAACTGAATAAGCTCAACTTGGGGAATCAATGAAGCTGATTGCACAAGCGGCGAACGACTTAGTTCACCAACCGCTGTGGAGCCATATTGAATAAACATTGATTCCGTCAATTCACCCCGTTCAACCAAAGTTTTAATCCAAGAGATCGGTCGTTGAAAGGGGTATTCAACCGTGCCTAAGGTTACAAGCAACATAAGAGCTTTAATCTATAGTAAATGGTTAAATTCAAATCATGCGTACAGCAATTCAAATGCTGACATCGACAGGAGCATGGCAATCCACGAAACTGTCACACCCTTAAATTTAGCCCTAGGATATCTTTCACAAAGATCAGGCCATTGGACATAGAATTCATCACTTAAGTAATAAACAAGCTTGCCCGAAAGGCTCAGATTCTGAGACCGAGTTAGGCTTTCTATAAAAATGAATTTAATTCCCAACAGCTGGGCCACAATCGCAGAACTCACGGCAATACTTGCACCAGTAGAAACGATAATGTCAGGTCGCTGATACGCAACAATCCTGAATATTTCAGGAAAGTTCCGAAAAAAAGTGACTACATCACGGGGACCTTGATAAGGCAACCAATAAATATCCTCAATCGCACTAATTGCATCGGTATCTTGCTTAAAGTCGGTTAACCAAACGCGATCATGTTGAGTCCAGAAGGACTCAAGATCTCTCATGGTGCTGAAATGCCCACCAGAAGTACAAGCCAGTAGAAGTTTCATGGCAGATGGCCTGAAATAAGAGGAATTTTGCCTGACACCAGCCTCAGCCTCGGTGCAGATCAAAGTCTGCAGCAAGCCAATCCCAACTGGATTTGAAAGTTTTATGCAAGCCTCCGGGGAACATATCAATCGCTAAGAAAGTCTTAGAAGATTGGGTGAATGGCCCGAGCTAGAAAAAACAAGTGATTGAAACATTGGGCGAGACAACATACTCTCCAACCGGCAAGCGTTGAAAAAGCAAGCCCTCCATACGTTTCATCAAAAACCAGAATCTTGACCCAAAAGGCAGACTCTCAATATAGAGACATGAATCTATATACCTGCTTTAGACGTAATCCTACAAGCCAGTACAAAAGGCCGGTGAAATTATGGATACAACTTCACCTAAGCTTTATGATTCATTTTTGTAAGAATATTTTTATTTTCACAGAAAATAAATAGATTTACTGGGCTTTAAAACTCCTGGAATTGTTTCAGGGAGAGCATTCCAGCTTTTCCTCTCCCAAAGAGTGCAGAAACGAAATAAGAGACACCCCATAAATGGCCTTGAGCTATAGATTACGGCTGTTATTTCCGTATAAATGCTGAGTCTGCTTTCCAAATTTTCAAGAAATGCAAGCCTTTATGCTCAAAGAGGCTTGAGATTTAGAGAAGATTCTGGTTTAGCTCATCACAGAACGATTGCCTAGCCAATATATTGTATTAGAGATGCTATGCCATGAAGCTTGTTTTGTGGTAGAACACTGATTTTAATTAGCCTCAGTTGGTTGAGATGGACTCAAGTCAAACCTCTCAGATGTATCTTTTATTACTCATTTTCCCGGTTTGAGAATCGACAGAACGGAAATCAAGTGGTTTTTGACTTACTAATTTTTGGCAAGGAGAGGAATTGTATTTTCTGTATGAAGAGACTGCGCTAAATGACAGAATTCAGTAGATTGATAGAGTGATTAACCTACATTGACAGCAAAGCCCTCATGAACGAGCGACTTACTTATGTGGTTGGGTTTTGTAGGCTGTAGTGGAATATGTGGATTGTACGTTGCCCTATCTGTGGGGAATGGATCGATCTTCAAAGTTTTGTGTGAACCACTGTAAATCGCACTTTTTATTGTTGTCGACTGGTTACACCTCGATGGATAACGTCAACGTTCAAATATCAGTGGTTGTACCAACTTATCGTGATGGCGATCGGTTGAGGCTTTGTTTGTCCGCTTTAGAATCCCAGTCTTTGCCCAGGTCAAGCTACGAGATTCTGATTATTAATAATGATCCCTTAGACGATATTTCCCAGGTAACTTGTGATTTCCCAAGCGTTATTACGCTGTCTGAATCACAACCAGGTTCCTATGCTGCCAGAAATCGTGGTGTCACGGCTGCGAAGGGTAACATTATTGCCTTCACAGATTCAGATTGTATTCCGGCGAAAGATTGGTTAGAAACTGGCGTTTCCCGGTTGCAAGCAACGGCAGATTGCGGTTTAGTCGCGGGTCGGATTGAACTGTTTTATCAAAGTCCTGAGCATCCCAGTCCTAGTGAACTATACGACATGCTTTTTGAGTTTAATCAGAAACATTTTGTAGAGAAGGATCACTACGGTGCCACAGCTAATGTCTTTACCTATCGAGAGGTTTTAGACCATGTTGGGCTATTCTCCACAGAATTAAAGTCAGGGGGAGATTTCCAGTGGGGACAAAGGGTTTATCGAGCAGGTTATCGGATGGTTTATGGAGAGGAAGTCATCATCAGACATCCCACCCGTTCTAGGCTTGGCGAGTTAACGAAGAAGGCTCGCCGGGTTATTGAAGGTCACTTTGTATTGGCTGTCAATGGCGAGAAGCTGAAGAACAGTCAGTTTACAAAAAGGCGTTTTTTAGCGGGTATTGTTGCTGATTTACTTCTCCCCTTTCGTTCTTTCCCTTATATTCTATCGACCCAAATTCTTAGGAATCGGCGTGAGCGCATTGAGGCACTCAAAGTATGTCTATTAATGCGCTATGCGAAGGCATGGTTCCGTTTAATGTACTTACCAAGACTAATACAAGGTTGATATAAGTCAGTCGAGACATAGCTTCAAACAATTCAGTTTAGTTTGAGGCAGAATATTCCTGGCATTCCAGTTAGCTTAAGATTACTGAGTCAGCCAATGTTAAGCGAGCATCATCCTGAGCAGATTAGTTCAGGATGATGCTCGCTTGTTCGCTTAAATAATTGGTGAGGCCCAATCCGATTCATCGCCCCTTGATTGCCATCAATCGAGCCTGTGGGCGAACCGCGGTTCGCCCACAGAGGGTAGGGGCGTACAGCTATTAGGATTTGGTATAAGCCATGGGTAATAAGCCAAGCTCATAGCAGCGGAGCAAAGCCCGGTCTAAACGAAGCAACTCCAAGTGAGCTGTGGTTCGTCCATCTTTGTTCAGAGATGTGCCTCTATGACCTACTTCTTTGTGATCAAGCCCGGAGGCAGGGAGATTCAAGAACCTCCCACGACATGATGTGGCAACTTTACTATAAGAAAGTAGCTCTCTTGTAACAGCCAACGTAGAGAGAAAATCGAGACTAGTTCTGAGAAGTCAGCTCAACATTGACTTCATTAACCGCACGTCGCTGCAGCGTTGCTGATTCTTCCCGAGGAAGGAGATCAAAGAGCTCACGCAGGCGATCATCAATATCGTTAATGGGAGTCTGGCCCATTTCATCCCAAACCACCTCACCCTGCTGATCTAGGATCACCAGTTGGGGCACCTGACCCTTGTAGTAATAGCGAGGGTCATCCTTGGGATAGCTTTCGCCAGGAACAACAGTATCTGCATGCACTGGGATGAAATCTGCAGCACGACCATAGCCAGCTTGGAGCTGAGAGTAAGTCGAGGAAAATTGCTTACAGTCTGCGCTGTCATCAACAAAAAACAGCACTAGAGAAACGTTGTGGCTGGCCATCGAGCTCGCCAGATTCACCTTAGGCGGAACCAGGGAGCCATTGCCTGCATACAGAGCAAAGATGTTGCCATCAAAGCGATCGTCTTGAAGACTCGCCTGGGCAGGAGCTGCAAAGCCAATCAAGAGGAAGCAGCAACAGATGAATCCAGCGAAAAGACGCTGACACCAGCGACGGAGGGTTGAGGGAGTTGCGGGGTTGCCGGTTGCTGGCCTTGCCATAACGGTGCGATTCCAGTGGAAGTTAAATAAGTTTGTTAAAACGATTTGGCGATCGCAGCCATTTCAGACTTTTTGCCAAATCGTTCTCTATTGTGCCTGACTTCGGCAGGCTCAGTCACGCAGCTTGCCAAAGCCCCGTTGAAGCCTTGTTGAACTCCAGCCAAGTCAAGCCGCCAAGCCAAGCGCTGTCAAACCTATTCTTCGGGGAGCATTTGGATACGGATGGTACGACCTGTAGCGAGGTCTCCCATGGGTAAAGAGAGACTATCGCCTGCCAAGGAACCCAGGCTATCGAGCAATTGCCGCAGGTTAGGAGTACTGGCACCGCTTTCGACATAAAGGCGATCGCTCAAACTCCCCAGCCGCTTCCAGCTGGTGTGGAGCTTGGCCATGGCATTCTCCAACTGCGCCGCTTGGTGAACCAGGTCCGCCGTTAAATTGAGACAGTCCAACCGTAGGGCTTCTTCCAAAGCCAGTTCCAGATTCATCGCACCATCAGTGATGGTTTGAACCTGGGCAGCGGATTCTAGATAGCGGGAGAGATAACGGGCTGAAAGGGTCATGTCCTTGACAGTCTCCAAGTCAGGACGCTCTTCCATCTCGGCTTGGATCGCAGTTTGGTGTTGCTCTGGCAGCTTTTCCATTTCCTTAACCAGGGGAGCTAAGTACTTAGAGGGCAAGCTGTTATCCGCAGCCTTGGCGCGGATGGGTTCCGGCAATAGGTCCGATGTGACGGCGGTCCATTCTTCTGCGACCTGCTTGACATGGTTTTTGGTAATTTTCTTACCGTCGCGGGCTGCATCCCCCACTAAAACCTGAACCTCTGGCGGAGCCTGGGCCGTTTCAATGAAGGCTTGCTTACTAAAGTGGCTGACGCTATCGAGTTCGACGCTGCCTTGCTCCAACAGGGCATCCGCACTGCTAGCTAAGTCGATCAGGTTGTAGGCGCGACTCTTTGTAATTTCTCGCTCTTTGAGCCAAGCCAGGAATCCTGCACCACGCTCATCACCGCCATAGCGTTCACGATCGCGCACAGTCCGCAAAATCCGCCCCCGCCAAATCTCGGTTTGCAAATCAAAGCGATCGCAAATCTCCCAGGCTTGGTCAATGGCTTGATTGAAATCAAACGGGCTAATGCTGTCGTCTTCTGGATCGGGCAGCTCAAAGTCCAAATCCATGGCTTGAGTAACCACAGTGGAGAGCATTGCGGTGGAAGGAGCATCAACCATGGCGGTACAGCGAGTCTCGAGCGGGTGAACAGGGCCAATGAACTGAGTTCTGAACAATACTACTTGTAGCGTGACAGAACGTAATGTAACGATTAAAGCGCTACATCTAGCCACTTAGCCCGGCTTATTATGCCATGGGTCGGGATTGAGCTCGCGGAGAAATTTGGTGAACCGATGAGATTATCCCAAACGGCCCACAAGTTGAAAGAGTCCCCAGAGAACCGTGGCCGCCAAACTAATAGATAGAGCCAGCAACAGACCCAATGTGGCAAAGACCAACAGCACAACCCAACGGTCCGCCGCTTGACTGGCACGGGGTGCAGCGAGGTGATCTTCTAAAAGGGCAACATTGCGGGCATTAGACTTCCAACCCACATCGAATAAATCCCCCAGAATGGGTAACGTGCCTACGAGCCAGTCCATACAGACATTGCCCAGCATTCGCAATAATGTCGCCGCAGGTAACTTCCAGCGGGTCGCTTGAATCACGATGTAGGCAGATAGAGCGGTTCCAGCTACGTCTCCTGCACCGGGAAGTAAACCCAAGAATGGATCCAACCCCACACGGTAATCAGTACCGGGAATAGCGATCGCATTATCTAATAGATGACTAAGGCGTTGGAGCTGGACCAGGCGATCATCTGAATTGGAGACCGACTTTTGATGCTTAAGATGATTCGCCATGGCTAGCGTGAATTAATTAGAGGCAGAGGATAAACCTAAGCTCCCATGACATGCCACCCCACGCCAACAATCAAACCTGCCAATTCAAAAAACAGGGGAAACTCCCATCAATCCGCAAACAAGCCACTGATATCAAAACTAGAGCCATTTACCACAAGCTCACCGTCCAGCATCGTGGACTGATTGAGAGCGACCTGCTCCATAAAGCTCCAGTAGCTTTCCATCAAAAAGTAGACGCCCAGCAAAGCACCTGCTGCACAGACGACTAATAGACCGGCCAACATAAAGGACAAATCACGATCGTCAACGGCTCGCTGCATCAAGTGCAGCGCCCAAGAGACCAAACCAATTGTAGTTACGCAGATGATCAGCATTGCGCTAATCGACCTCTCAGAAAGAATTTAAAAATCCGGCGGTAGGAAATGAATCCTAAAATGGCTGGATTATGAGCCTTCTTTACGTACTGTAACAGTCTAGTCTGAAATCTAGGGAAAATCTAAAAAATGTGCTGTTTCGCTTAAGGTTTTGCCACTGGTCTTCAAACTAGACCAGACCTTCCCAAGAGAGGGAAAACCTATATCCCCTTTGCTTAAAGGACTGCCGGCCTAAATTTGAAATCCATAAACCACCCCAAATTCAAAAATGAGAGTCGGTTTAAATTCTGTGACTTTTAGGTCTCAGAACGGCCTATGCGGGGAAACAGGGATCCCTCGACCCGCCATTTGCGACCTAAATCTGACCCATTCTAAATCTGACCTACTTGATGGCTAGCTTTGCGCCACTGCTGTGGGCTCTACTCCCTCCATCTTTTAGCTGTGTCGCACCACAACCTTGTTGTCCTGGAGGTGCTGCTTGATTTGCCCCACGGAAAGTTGGCCGTAATGCAATAACGACGCCAACAAGGCAGCTTCTGCCTTGCCCGAGGTTAAAGCCTCGTGAATATGCTCACAGGTGCCTGCTCCTCCAGAAGCAATGACAGGAATCTCCACCTGCTCCGCGATGGTTCGTGTGAGTTCCAAATCATAACCAGCCTGGGTTCCATCGGCATCCATGCTGGTGATCAACAGCTCTCCGGCTCCTCGCTTAGCCACTTCTTTTGCCCAGGTGACGGCATCCAGGCCCGTATTTTCCCGTCCGCCTCGCACAAAAATATCCCAGCCGGGGTTATCGGCGTCAGTACGGCGGCGAGCATCCATGGCCACAACAATGCATTGGTTGCCAAAGCGATCGCTGGCCCGGTCAATCAAGCTAGGGTCCTTCACCGCAGCAGAATTCAGGCTAATTTTGTCGGCCCCAGCACGGAGCAAGTTCTTGATAGTGGGTAAATCGCGGATGCCCCCTCCCACTGTTAAGGGAATAAAGACCTGTTCCGCTGTTTCGTAGACCACATCAAAGATGATGCCCCGCTCCTCGTGGGTCGCTGTGATATCCAAGAACACCAGCTCATCAGCACCCGCCTGGTTATAGGTTTGGGCCAACTCCACCGGGTCACCGGCATCGCGGAGATTGACAAAGTTGACGCCCTTGACGACACGGCCAGCTTTGACATCAAGGCAGGGCACAATGCGCTTCGCAAGCATGGATAGTTTCCTTATCTTTTCCGGGGATACACAGACGGGGATTCTTAGGGGCTAAATGGCTGATAAGCTGAGGATTGGATTTTGTTGCTTCACTTAACTTTTCAATTCTTAATTTAGGAGCCGAACGAGCGATGGAAATTGGCCAAAAGGTGAGAGTTCAGCGTGTTCGCGATCGCATCCCTGCTGAGATCGTCAGCAAGTTGAAGCAAAACCCCGTCGGTGTCATCCAAGGCTATCGCGTTGTGGACGGCAAGGGTATTGGCTTGGTGGTTAAGTTTGACGAGAGCTTCAGTACTTGGTTCTTCGAAGATGAACTCCAGGCTGCAAGCTAAATTGTTTTCAGTCTGCTGGGGTCATCTCTAAGCCTGGCATTCAGGATTCACAAGTTTAGGGCAAAGGTCACCGGCTGGTGGCCTTTGCCCTAATCCATTTATTTGATGCATCGCTGCTTTTCCAAGCAGCAGTTGTTTTGCTCGTTGTTAAGGACAAGGCTCCATGGCACTGATTTTGACCTACCTGGGCAAGGGAGGCAGTGGCTGCACCACCGTTGCGATCGCAGCATCAAAGCGCCTTGCCAGCCAGGGGAAACGCACATTGCTGGTATCCCAAGATGCCGGTCCAGCCCTAGGCATTTTGCTGGGCCAAGCCGTGGAAGCAACCCCCACCCAGATAGAAACCAACTTCTCGGCCCTGCAGTTTCAATCCACCGCTCTGCTCCAGGCTGCTTGGGAACAGCTCAAGCAGCGAGAGGCCCAGTACCTGCGCGAACCATTCTTTAAGAACGTCTATGGCGAAGAGCTGGGGGTATTGCCAGGTATGGATGCCGCCCTATCCATGAACGCAGTGCGCGAATATGCCCAAAGCGGCAACTATGACGCCATTGTCTACGACGGGCGTTCTGGCATGGAGACCTTGCGCAACTTGGGGTCTCTGGAAGTGATGAGCTGGTATGTTCGCCGCTTTCGCGATGTCATCGCCAACTCTGACGTTTATAAGGCAATCCAACCCTTCATTCAGCCCGTCTCTGTGGCAGTGCTCAACAGCGGCTGGAGCGGGCAAGACGCGGGGAACGATGCCATGGATGAGTCCCTTGGCCTACTTGAAGAAGGCCGCAGTGCTTTAGCCAACGTCCAAAAAGCGGTGGCCTACTTGGTAACAACGGGAGATGAACTCTCCAACGCCCAAGCCAAATACCTCTGGGGCAGCGCCCAGCAAGTCGGCCTCCATGTGGGCGGCGTTTGCGTCAATGCAGGCGCAGGCAATGGAAGTGGTGGAGATTTGGGTGATGCTTTTACGCCCCTAGCCATCTCAACCCTGCCCCAGCGCAATGGCGACTGGCAGAATCTGATGGATGCCATCCCCGACCCCAGCCAGGCCGCTGCGGCCCCTACCCCCCAAAGCTTTGATGCTGCTGCAAGTCAGCTACGGGTTTTCTTGCCCGGCTTTGACAAGAGCCAGGTCAAGCTCACCCAGTACAACCAAGAAGTCACCATTGAAGCGGGGGATCAGCGTCGGAATATCGTTCTGCCAGCGGGGCTTAAAGGGCGATCGGTCACTGGAGCCAAATTCCAGGATCAACATCTTGTGCTGTCATTTTAGGAATGAGCTTTTAAGCTAGTCAGAACCTGACCGGGGCACTTTTTTGCCGCGAGATATCCCTGGTTGCCCCATTCCTTTGGGGCATTATTCTGGCCCCAACCGCCTTCTTACTTCTTCTTCCAATCTTCCCAAACCTCTTCTTGAGCCATGACTGAATCTACGCCAGATATTCCAGAAGTTTCCCCTAGCCCTGAAGCAGAGGCAGCGACAGCAGAAGGCTCCAAAGCTCGGCAACTCCTGGGCATGAAAGGGGCTCAGTCTGGCGAAACTTCAATTTGGAAGATTCGGCTTCAACTCATGAAGCCCATCACCTGGATTCCCCTAATTTGGGGCGTGGTTTGTGGAGCAGCGGCCTCAGGCAACTATCACTGGGATCTGCGCGACCCATTTTTAGCAGCAGCCTGCATGTTTATGTCTGGGCCTTTGTTGGCAGGCTACACCCAGACCATCAATGATTTCTACGATCGCGATATTGACGCCATCAATGAGCCCTACCGACCCATCCCCTCCGGTGCCATTTCGGTGCCCCAGGTCGTCACCCAAATTCTCGTACTCCTCTTCGGCGGCATTGCCATCTCCGTGGGTTTGGACCGTGCAGCGGGGCATGAATTTCCCATCATGCTGGTGCTGACACTATTTGGTAGCTTTGTGGCCTACATCTACTCTGCCCCACCACTCAAGCTCAAGAAAAATGGCTGGGCTGGCAACTATGCCCTGGGCGCCAGCTATATCGCCCTTCCTTGGTGGGCAGGCCAGGCTCTATTTGGCACCCTGGACTGGAAGATTATCGTCATCACCTTGATTTACAGCATGGCCGGTTTGGGCATCGCAGTGGTCAATGACTTCAAAAGTGTGGATGGTGACGCCCAGTTGGGACTCAAATCTCTACCCGTTATGTTTGGCATCGACAAGGCAGCGTGGATTTGCGTCGCTATGATTGATGTTTTTCAGCTGGGCATCGCAGCCTACCTAATGAGCATTCACCAGAATCTATACGCGGTTTTGCTGATTCTGTTGGTGATTCCCCAGATCACGTTTCAGGATATGTACTTTCTGCGCGATCCCTTGAATAATGATGTCAAATACCAAGCTAGCGCCCAGCCTTTCTTGGTCTTGGGCATGTTGGTTGCAGCATTGGCCATTGGCCACACTGCGATTTAGCTAGGCTTTTTGCCCCTGCATTAAGCAGGCAAAAGCCGTCTTGCGGAATCTCAGGTTTGATCACTCAGTTGAATCGGCTATTTCAACAGCTCATTCAAAGCATCTGTACGAGGAAAAGCAGTGAAAAAGCCAGTTCGTAGGCAGCACTCTAAGCTTAATTCTGACTCCCCTTCCGCTGACTCTTCTTCTAAGCGCGGAAAGGTGAGTGAGTCCATTAAAAATGGGCTACTTCCTCGTCGATTTATCGAGAGTGCGAGGGCTAGTGTTAAGGCTGTGCAAAAGGAGGCTCCTGAATCTGCAAAGGAGTCTCGTAAGCCGGTCTTTCAGCCCAAGCCCATCAAGCTTCCTCCCGCTGTGGCTGGATTTCTGAAGATGCGTCGTGTTCGAACTTTAGCCGTATTGCTTATCGGTGGCAGCCTCGCAGGGGGCTGGCTGATGTATGAGCGGCAGCAAATCGTCAATAGCCTACCTGACCCAACCGAAGCGCTGACCTTTGCCCGCCAGGGAACGCTGACGCTGAAATCCTCTGATGGTGTCATTCTCCAGAAGTTAGGCCCTTCTACTAGGGATAAAGTCACTATCGACAAGATGCCGGACAATATTGTCCAAGCTTTTGTGGCATCTGAGGATCGGCGCTTCTATGAGCATAGTGGCGTTGATTACCAATCCATTGCCCGTGCCGTTCGCGCCAACTTGGGCGCAGGTGGAGTGGTGGAAGGTGGTAGTACCATCACCCAGCAGCTGGCTCGCATCGCCTTCTTGAATCTGGACCAGACCTTCACTCGGAAAATCCGTGAGGCTCTCCTAGCCCAGCAAATTGAAGACCAGCTGAACAAGGACCAAATTTTAGAGCGCTATCTCAGCCTGGTCTATTTGGGTTCAGGAGCCTATGGTGTCGCCGATGCCGCTTGGATTTACTTTGGTAAGTCTGTTGATGATTTGACCTTGGGTGAAGCTGCCACTATTGCCGGTGTACCCCCTGCACCCAGTACTTATTCTCCCATCGAGAATTTGGACATTGCCCAGGAGCGCAGAGACATTGTGCTCCAGCGCATGGTGGCTTCGGAGTACATCACCCAGGCCGAAGCCGACGAGGCCGCATCCGAAGAGCTGGCCATTAATCCCAAGGAACCCAAGTATTTCGATAGCCTGTCGCCCTTTTTTACGACCTATGTGAAAAAGGAACTCGCTGAGCATTTAACTCAAGATCAGATTGAAGCTGGTGGCTTGACGATTGAAACCAGCCTCAACTTGGAATGGCAAAAGTATGCCTCCGAGATGGTCGTAGATTTTGTTGACAATGAGGGCTATTACCAGGGCTTTGAGCAGGCTGCCTTTACAGCAGTGGATACCCGAACAGGTGATATCAAGGTAATGGTGGGTGGCGCCAGCTTTGGCGATAGCGAGTTCAATCGCGTCACCCAAGCCCAGCGACAGCCAGGCTCAACCTTTAAGACCTTTGTTTATACTGCGGCGATCGCGGCTGGTTTTTCTCCCTATCGTGGCTATAAAGATGTACCGCTAGAGGTAGATGGTTATAAGCCCAAAAACTATGGTGGCAACCATGTCGGCAGTACTGACATGCTTAATGCGGTCAAGTCTTCGATTAATACCGTTGCCCTACGGACGTTAATCGATGTGGGCTACAAGCCCGTGATTAACACGGCTCGCGCCATGGGCATTGACTCGAAGATGGACGAAACCTATTCCCTCTCTCTGGGCTCTTGGGAAGTCAACTTGCTGGAGATTACCAGCGCCTACGGAACCCTTGCGAATGAAGGTAAGCGTGTAAAGCCCCATGGCATCGTCAAGGTTATAGATAGCAAGGGCGATGTTATCTTCGATGCTCGGAAGGAATTTAAAGCCAAGAAAGTGGTCGATGAGGGTAGTGCCTCGATCATGACCTGGATGCTGGAGCAGGTGGTCAATTCTGGTACGGGTGGTCCTGCTTATCTAAATGACCGTCAGGTTGCGGGCAAAACCGGTACTTCTGAAAAAGCCCGTGACCTTTGGTTCATTGGCTATATCCCCCAAATGGCAGCTGGGGTCTGGCTAGGGAATGACGATAACTATCCCACTGGTGGCAGCAGTGGAACGGCTGCGGCACTGTGGCGAGCTGTGATGAAAGACATCACAGCGGATTTAGATGTGGAAGATTTCCCGTCTCTTCCCGATCTCAACAGCCGTAAAGGAAGCATCAAAGCTGATCCGATTCAGCCCGGTAGCCTCATCGAAGGCAAGATTGCGCCGCCTAAACCAAAGTACGAGCCTGAGCCTTACTACGAGCCCGAGCCTTACTACGAAGACGATTATTACGAAGAGCCTTACTACGAGGACGATTATTACGAAGAGGACTATTACGAGGAGCCTTACTACGAGCCCGAGCCTTACTATGAGCCCGAGCCTTACTATGAGCCCGAGCCTTACTATGAGCCCGAGCCTTACTATGAGCCCGAGCCTTACTATGAGCCCGAGCCTTACTATGAGCCCGAGCCTTACTATGAGCCCGAGCCT
>CALLAT010000006.1 GCA_938002085.1 uncultured Pseudanabaenaceae cyanobacterium | reverse complement strand
CGGAAACCGCAATCGATTATGGAAGCTTGAACTGCAACGGCTCGCCGACGAAACTGGATTAACGATTGAGGTCTGCCACTATCCTCCCGGAACCAGCAAATGGAACAAGATTGAGCATCGTCTGTTCTGTCACATCACCCGCAACTGGCGAGGGGTGCCACTAGAGACTCACCAAGTGGTGGTCAATTTAATTGGGGCAACTCGCACTGAACAAGGTCTGGAAGTTCACTCCTCCCTTGATCAAGGAATCTATCTGACCGGACGTAAGGTGACCGACGAAGAAATCAGGACCATCCGTCTCACGCGCAACTCATTTCACGGGGAATGGAACTACGAGATTCGACCACATTCGTCAGCCCTATAAACGGTAATTTATTTGTGGATGAGTCCTAGCTAAAATCTTTAATGAAAATGGTCTTGAAAAGGATGCTACTGATGTTTTGATAGGGCTGCAGGAGGATTTGTCTCGTAATGCTTCTCTCAGTCAACCTAGAAAGGTTTGGCAATGCTTTCTTGGCTTGCTGGTGGCTTATGGCTATAAGCCACATCGTGCGTTGTTGTTTTCCTTGATCTTTATAATTCTAGGAACTCCATTATTTGGCTTGGGTTATGTCTCCTCTCCATCATTAATGACTCCTTCTCGCGTCAGTGTATTTGAGAGCCCTAGTTCTCTCTCTCAATCACCACGGATCTCGAGAAATTATCCTAGCTTTGATCCTTTCTTCTACTCATTAGATACTTTTATTCCTGTGGTCGACCTTTATCAGAAGAACTATTGGATTCCCAATGCGAATCGAGGTCGCAAGATCGAGATTTCTTTCCTTTTGAATAATAAGAAAATATCTGTACCTTTATTCCAGCTTCGTTGGGGAGGAGCACTTCGTATTTATTTGTGGATTCATACGATGGCTGGATGGGGGCTGTCATCTCTCTGGGTTGCGAGTTTAACAGGTCTCATACGTCGTCCTTAATCTTCTAAAGGATTGTTGCTTGTGGGAGTAATAATTCGATGTCGAGCAGACTCTCGCTCATTGTGTGTCTGCCTCATGGGACCCCTAGCATCAAGGCAAGGCTCGTCTTGTCAAGTCTAAGCATCTGCCTGATTTCTCTGGCGCTAGGGTATATGCTACCTGCCATCTCGCCAGCCCTTACCCCAGCAACTCTATGAAACAGATCTCCTCCAAATGGACCTCCTTCATGAAACGGGGCATCCCGGTGCTGTGGCTCATCACCTCCATCGCTACATTCTCCATCTTGTTCTTCACCCTTGGGGAAGGCAGTGAAGATCGTCTCATCGTCTACCTAGCGATGGGCTCCTCCGCAATCTTCGCTGGCTGTATCTACAAATTTTTCATTGCCGACCTCGCCGATGAAGTCATCGACCACGGCGACCACCTCATCTTCCGCAAAGGCCAGCTCAAACAAACCGTCGAACTGCGCGACATCATCAACATCCGCCGCGCCTACAGCAGCAAAAATGACAAAGTCATCCTCACCGTTCAATCCAACGGCCCCATCGGCAACAAGCTGACTTTCCTCGCCGAATACCGAGTCGTTCGCTTCACCGAACACCCCATTGTTATTGAGCTACGGCAGCGGGTTGAAGCAGCGCAGCGATGATGGCTTTGGCTCATCCTTCGGTTCCTCTGCTCTTTTAGGAGTAGAGGGTAGGAGATGAGGTCTGTTTTGCGGCTGTTGAACTCAGGTTGTATTGAACAGGGCGTCATGTTCTGGGGCGGACATGGCGATGCCATGGCCCTACCGAGGTTGGATACTTGGAGCTACGCAACTGCCACCCCAGCCTCACTCAAATCCCACTCCTCCAAATTCCCCGACTCCCCCAAAAACGCCCGCCCAGTCACATCCCACTCCACATAAACATCCCCAACCCGCTCCACCCGCTGCGAGCCATAAAACTTACCCGCCGCATCGTAAAAATGCACCGAGCCCGCCGCATCACCGCCGCTTCCCGGCGCAAACGGCATCAACAACGCCCCCCGAGGCACCATCACCACTGCCTCATACTGACCCTTGGGACTGCGAAAGCGCTGATACTCTACCTCAATACCCAAATAAACTAACCCCGCCAAGCAAGCCTCCGCAGCTGAAGCGCTGGCTGCCGTCAAACCTGCTCCGGCGAGCTGCAACAAATTGGGCTTGGCTAGGGGCTGAGTCATGGGAGATTTACCAATGAATACTATTCGGAGCTACAGCAACGCTGTGAAGGATTTCGTAGCCTCTGACAGAGTCCAGTGTTTACACCTGCGCAGGGCTGCGAAGGCTTGATGGTCTTTGCCGGTTTTTCGCAAACTGCCCTTGAGTTGTTAAAGCATCTATTTGGCTCGTTTCTCCAACTCCTGGATGTAGCGGGCGATCGCATGGTCCTGAAATGGAGCCGTCAGTACCTTCCAGCTCAATCGCTTACCCAAACGAATTTGAGTTTCCACATGGCGCGGATAGCCCTGCCACCAGCGAGGCAGTTCCACCACAATATCCATACCATTTACAAACCGATAGCTGTTGGGGACTCGCCGCTCAAAGGAAGCCTTAAAAGCGTCATTACCCGCCCGAGGTGCGCCAAAGGTATAGATATCAAGGTGGTTGAGCTGTTCACCAAAGTTGTACTGCACATCCACTGCGCAGAGCATTGCCAGTGCTCCCCCCAGGCTGTGACCTGTGACCGTCACTGTGGCGATGCCCAGCTCCTTGATTTGTTCGTGGATGCGATCCCTCACCGAAAAGTAGGCCCGACTAAAGCCACGGTGCAGCTTCACCCCCGACTGGCTAGGCTCATCATAGGGATAGATCTTCTCGCTTTCATCGCTGTCCGTAATGGTCTTTTTGACGATTTGCTTGTCAAACTCTGACCGCATTTGGCCGCTGTTGAGATTGCTGCCCGTCCAGTCCATGAGTGAGTTACTCCCTGGAAACACAATGGTCATGGCATTGCCGGTGGCTATAAGGACGCACTGGGTGTCCGTCAGGGCATTCTCAATTGGGATAATCGTTTCTGGATCTCCTGTAAATCGTTGGTCAGAAAAGTCCTTGTAGCTTTCCTTGCATGCGATCGCATACTGTTTCGCTTTGGAATAATCGATTTTCATAGGTCTTAGCGGCTGCGTGATATATTCCCGAACTCTAGCGGATTGCTAGCCCCTATCCCATAGGAGCCAAAGTTTTGGAATATGCAGTGGTGGCATGGGAGTAGCCCCGGCTAGTCAATATCGCCATTGCGAATCATCATCAATCCATTCCTATCCTCCTCGATTCCATGACGACTTCCTCCGACGCCGTTCTCAAAACCATTCTCCGTGAGGCTAAAACCATCGCCCTTGTGGGCCATTCTCCTAAGCCCCAACGGCCCAGCTATCAAATTGCTCAATACCTGCGTAGTGTGGGCTATCAGGTCTACCCCATCCACCCCGCCGTCAAGGAAATAGAGGGTCACCAGGTTTACGCCAGCCTGGCTGACTTACCCGGCCCAGTGGATATCGTTAACGTCTTCCGCCGGGCTGAGTTTTTGCCAGGCATTACAGAAGAGGCGATCGCCATCCAGGCCCCCACGCTTTGGGCACAGCTGGATGTAATTCATCCAGAAGCGGAGGCCCTTGCCTCCGCTGCCCAACTCAATCTCGTGATGGATCGCTGTATCAAGATTGAGCACCAGCGACTCATTGGCTGAGCGATGACTGAGGTTGCGTATTCAACTCTCTACAAGACAGCATGGCCGAATGTCACATTAAATTCGCGGCACCAAATGACAGCAGAATTCAAGTTAGCCAGAGACACACCCTCAGGAATGGCATAGCGTTGCTTACCCGAGACGGATTGCAATTCTCCTAGGTTGACGAAGCGATCGGCTGAATAGTTGGTTGGCGTGGAATCTTGGTGCAGCAGCACGAAAAGGTCAGGGCCACTGTCAGAACGGAAGGCTTGGTCAAATTCGAGATAGCGCTGACCGCCTTGTACAACGATTGAAGCTTGACCTAGCGTTGTGTGAGCGCCTGTGGTGAAGTTACCCGTTTTGACAGCAACTGACTTGGCAGAAGCGGCGCAGGGATTCGCGGCAGCACAAGGGTCGGCTTTGGCAGCAGCACAAGGGTCCGCAGCGGCGCAGGGATTCACTTTTGCCCCAGCGCAAGGGTCAGCAGCAGCGCAGGGATTGGAAGCAGCGCAAGGGTTAGCAGCGGCGCAGGGATTCACTTTTGCCCCAGCGCAAGGGTCAGCAGCAGCGCAGGGATTGGCGCTGACAGATTGGACATTGCTGCCCATGGTGACGGTGCCAACGGCGAGGATAGAAGCGATCGCCAAGGCAGAGAGGTAGGTTCGTTTCATGGTGGCTTACTTAAAGGACGAGATTAGGTGGGATGAGACAACTTTGTTGAATTCAGTGGTCTCTACACTTCTTAGTTAGTCAATACAAACTGAGGATTGTCTGAATCGGGCATCTCGCTAAATTAGTTCTTCCTGAGAGCTACTTTAGAAACGCCATTTTGTTAGGCAATGATCTGACGAAGCGAATGTCAAAGTTTCTCTTGGTGTCGATCCCTCTTTTGTTTGCTGCTGCTTTATTAGAGGCTGCTAACCCAGGCTGCAATCTCCTTGACGATCTAGAATTTGTGAAACGATGTCTCCCTCTGATTGCCCTAGATGGCTCATGAAAATTCACGGAGTTAAAGTCAGTCCCTCTCGGTAATTTCTATGGTTGCGATTTAGGAAATTATGCCGGTCTCAATTTTTCCTTCGCTTGTTAACAGTTGCCTTTCCCGTTTCTATGAGGTTATTTGAGATCGGCATTTTTCTGGCCCGTCTGATCTCGCTGGGACTGATAATTCCTGTTAATCAGGACCTAGACCCTGTTTTTTTGTTGTGAATTTAGGACTGGGCCGAATTCTCCAACAACTTCTAATATTTTTCTTATATTCAGATTGGCCTATTGAGGCCCTTAAACATACTTCGATTTTGATGGGATAGATACTGAGTACTCCTCCTGGATCATCAGTGCTCTTGGCGACTGAATTTCAGAATTCTTCATGTGTTGGATCAAAGATTATAAAACTATAAATAAAAGGTGCTGTGGCATCGGTGAGGCTTCGCCATGGAGCGTCGCGATGTTCACTTGTCGAGGTTGTCGCAGTTTTTCAGTGTCTGCCTCGAACTGGATTACCAATTGGGAAAGTAGCCGCATCCTAATGTCTTCAAATGCTTCTGCTATCTCTGCTTCACCCTCTGGTAAATTCCATGTCTTTGCTTGACCCTGCTGAACCGATACTCCACCAGGAAACGGTCCATCAACTCCAATCGGAGCTTGAGCTTCAGACCCAGGCGCTTGAACAGCAGATTGTTGAAAGCCATGAGATGCAGGTGCTGCTCCAGGGCAAAAATCATATCCTCAAACTGATTTCTACAGGGGCTTCGCTATCCCAAATTATTCGAGAGGTGACGTTGCTGAGCGATCGCTGCTCTTCAGACTGGCAGGCTTCCATCTTGTTGTTGAAACGTCCTTCCAACTGCCTCCAATCTCTTGCTGAATCCCGCCTCCCCGCCGCCTATCTCAAACATCTGGAAGCGCCTATTCAGGAATCCTCGATGGAAGCTTGTGCCGTTGCTGTGCGCTCGAAAAGCACGATCTTTATTCCAAACTTTTCCGCAGAGGGGGTTGATCCCGTTGAACAAGCGCTGGCTCAAAAATTTGACTTGGCGGCTTGCTGTGCGATTCCGGTCTTTGTGGCTGACCAGGTCCAGGCCGTGTTTGTTGCCTATAGCGATCGCCCCCAGCCCTGTTCCCGCAACATTTACGAAGCACTCCAGAGTGTACTTGAACTGCTACAGATTGCTATCCAGCGCGATGCTTCTGAGACGGCCTTAAAGCAGCGTCTCCAGCAGACATTATTACTGGGGAAAATCACCCAAGAAATTCGCCATAGCCTCCAGACAGAGAAAATCTTTCAAACCACGGTCGTTCAAGTTCGTGACATTCTCCAGACAGATCGTGCCGCAATCTATCGATTTGAACCCCAGTCCAACTATGCAGAAGGACGATTTGTTGCTGAAGACGTGGATGCGCGGTTTGAATCTGCTCTGGAGATTAGGACTCTAGATCGTTGTTTTGGGGATAAATTTGCAGCGCGTTATCAGCAAGGGCGAATTCAAGCCATCGAAGACGTTTACACAGCGGGACTCAGTGACTGCCATCGCGCTGTGCTGCAACGTTTCAATGTACGAGCCAACTTGATTATTCCACTCCTCAAAGGGGAGGAGCTCTGGGGATTGCTTTGTCTCCATCAATGTGAACAACCCCGTGACTGGCAACCGCAGGAAATTGAGTTTGTGCAAGAGGTTGCGATTCAGCTCAGCATTGCCCTCAAGCAAGCCAAGCTACTGCTGCGAGCAGAGCATCAATCCCATAAGCTCAACCAGGTTCTAACAAAAGTCAGGGCCCAAAAAGAAGAGCTCACCCAAGCCGCTGACTACGAGCGGGCTCTCACCCAGGTGATTCAATCGATGCACCACACCCTGGAGATTGACCAAATCTTCGGGACAACCACTGAGCGACTGCACCATATTTTGCAATGCGATCGCGTTGTGATCTATCGCTTTTTGCCCGACTGGAGTGGCAACTTTGTCTTTGAGGCCACGAGCCCCCCTTGGAAACTGTTTAACACCGAGGATAGCCAGGCTCCTTGGAATGACACCTATTTGCGTCAATATCGCGGGGGGAAGTATCGCCATAAGGAAAGTTCTATCGTTGATGATATCTATGCCGAAGACTATACGGACTGCCACATTGATGTTTTAGAAAGCTTCGGCATCCACGCCTACATGGCCGTCCCGGTCTTGAGATATTGTCAAATGTGGTGTACGGCCCGGAGTTAGGCAACCTTCTTTTTGGTTTGCTTAGGAGCGTCCGATTGAGTTGCATCCTCAACTTTGATTCCGTCATTAAACTGAACGCCTTGAATCACATCCCCAATGCTCT
>CALLAT010000005.1 GCA_938002085.1 uncultured Pseudanabaenaceae cyanobacterium | reverse complement strand
GGATCCTGATTCGGATCAGGCTTGGGTGTTCAATGCTCTGAAAGAGCTTATGGCCCTGCGCAGTCAGCAGCCTGCCTTCCATCCCAATGCGACGCAGTACACGCTGCAATTGCAAAATCCAGCGATTCTGGGCCTGTGGCGACAGAGCCGCGATCGCGCCCAAAGCATCTTTTGCCTACACAACTTAAGTGATCAGCCCCAGGCCATTGCTCCCAGTGAAATTAACTTGATTTGTACCGATGATTGGTGTGATCTGATCAGCAATGAAGCGGTTTCGGAGAATGCCCAAGTGATTAAGTTGGCTCCTTACCAGACCCGTTGGATTAGTAATACTTGTGATGTCACGCTGGGAGAAGCCCTATGAAGTTGATCTGTTTTACGGACCTGGATGGAACCCTGCTGAATCACGATGACTATAGCTATGAGGCGGCTATTCCTGTGATTCGTCAGTTGCAGGAGCAAGGGATTCCTGTTATTCCAAACACAAGTAAAACCCGAGCGGAGGTGACGGAGCTGCGCCAGGCTCTGGGATTGAAAGATCCCTTTGTGGTGGAGAATGGCAGCGGCATTTTTCTGGAGCCGGGGGACGATCGCTTTGGTTTAGAGGCCCATGCTGCGGCCTTAGATGAGGTGGATGGCCCCACCAATCGGCTATTGCGTTTGCAGCTGGGGGTGGACTATGGCAAGGCGCGGGGGCAGTTGCGGATGTTGGGGGAGGCGATCGCGGAACCGCTGCAAGGTTTTGGCGATATGACCCCGGAGGAGGTGCAGCTGTTGACGGGGTTGTCTTTGGCGGAGGTGGAGAAAGCTTGCGATCGCGAGTTCAGTGAGCCGTTTCTCAAGCCCTATGGCGATCTTGAGTATTTGGAAGATCTGGCGGCTGAGCGCCGGTATCAAGTTCTGGTGGGCAATCGCTTCTGCCATTTGTTGGGTGCCCAGGCGGGGAAGGGCAATGCGGTGCAGTTGCTGAAGCAAGCCTGGGTTGAGGTTCATCCTGGGGATGAGGTGGTGACTTTGGGGTTGGGGGATAGCCCGAATGATCTGTCGATGCTGGAGGCGGTGGATATTGCGGTGGTAGTGCCTGGGGTGGATGGTCCCCATCCGCAGTTGGCGGAGCAGGGCTGGAAGGTTGCGCCAGCGATGGGCTGTGTGGGCTGGGCGAAGGCTGTGGTTGCAGTGGCTCAGGAGCTGGGAATTGAGCTTGGGCAGCTTTAGAGGACAGGGTGCTGAATAAATTGAATGTATGAGCATGTCTACCAAAAAAGAGCGAATTGAAAACGCTCGATCCTCCTGAGATGTTCTGCTTCTTCAGAGTGGTTGGCGATCCATCGCTCAATACCCCTTGATATCAGCTCATCGACAAGATCAACTAACTCTGGGTTTCCGATTCTACTTTTGATGCATCCTTTGTAAGTCACATCTGGATATTCAATTGCCAACACCGCTAGAATTCCTACTCCTACAGGATGGGAATTTTGAAGATTGCTGTGAAACTGTGAGATTGCGTTGAGCATTCCTGCTTCATGAGTTCCCCCATCTGGAACGCGCCCACAGTTCGCATATGACCAAATATGATTCTCAGACCAGCTGTGAAATGCAAATACAGCTTGCACTTTGAGTTCTCCCTTAGACTCTGAAATGTTAATTGGTTGATGCAGAATTTGATATGGAGTAGCGATTGCTGTGAATAAGTCTTCTATACCCTTCTCTGAGTAATACTGAATTATATTATCGCCTAACTTAATACGAACGGCGACGCCAGGATGTAAGCAGACTGTCCGACTACAGTAACTCTGGAGAACTGTTGGTGATGCATTTGTAACAGAAAAGACAGCTGGGTCTGGAGCAAAGTGCATCTTAATTCCAGGCTCAGAACCAATAGCAGAGTGCTGCTCGAATATCTGTCTTTCGCCCGCTTTGTACTGTAACCTTGTTTCGCTACTTCCATCTGATATGACAACATTTAAGTAATCAGATAATGCTGTCAATATCGCTCCATCTATTACGTCCTGATTTGTTCCGAGAGACTCGAAGGCTTCAAAAGGCTGTAATTGATTTTCTGCATTTATATAAACTTGAATATTCGCATCAGAGGCAATGTGCAGATTTTTGCCAATATCGAGTTCGATCCAGGTTGCATCGTGGTCTAGTAGTAAGTCGAATGCGGAGACAATATATTGGATGTAGCCGAAGAAATCCGTCCCGCCAAGGTACATTCCAGGCCGCTTACGAATAGAGGCGATTGTTGAAAGCTGCATACCATCACCGTAGTCGTTCATATACTGTGTTTCTCCTTGCTTAGACATCGTAAACGAGCTTGTGTGTTGGCTTGTGCTTGTGCTAGTTCTGAGGATTCGACTTGTCCTGGAAGAACCTCCAGACCTCATCGGCCATTTCAATATCTCGATTTTGTCGACCCACCAACGCCAAATACAACTTGGCATAGGGCTGTTGAATACTGAGCTCCGTACGCACACCGCCAAGTGACACTTCTTCCAAACAGATGTTTCTGTGGCTCTGCTGCATGCGATTGTTATGCGGCGTAATGGGGAAGTGGATTTATGCGGCTTAAATTAAAGCACAATGTCCCGCATCGACGTAATCGCGGCAGTTCCAGGTGACGTGGCCTCAAGTAGCAAGTCCTCTCCAAGCTCAGAATCAGTCTCTCTTGCGGCTTCAAAGGGCCTTACCATTCGCCTCCGCAACATTGCGCGTGCCCTTGAGATTGATGTATCACGCCTGTGTCCCTGTTGGTCAAACAACAGTGGATCAAATCGTCGCAACGTCGGGAAAGTCAGTCCAGTCAGCACTTCAAGAGTTGTCAATCTCACCTGTTCTAGTACCGGCGCGAAAGGTAGCGGTTCTTCACTGTCATAGTCGCGTTGCCAGACGAGAAAACCGGCCGAACGCATTGCTCCATTCAATTCGACAGTAATCACTTTCCAGAATCCAGCTGGAATGCGAATCGGCACTTCGTTAGGACCGTTTTTGTGTTTCGGATCGTCTTCAGTGAACACGGGGCCGGTAAAGACACAGGCACGTCGGCTGTTGCTTTCCACATGTTCCAGCATCCAGTCTTCGATTTTTCCCCATGCATCATCATGCAAGTTTTCATGTTGTGGGGCGATGTTGGACCAAAAGTCGCTTTCGCGTTCGGCGATCGCGGCCTCTGCTGCGTTGCCCCAAGAGAGGCTCTTTCGTCGCGCCAGGTGTCCCCGATCCCAAGGGTTTGGACCAAAGACACCATCACGGCTCTGGCGATAGCCACGATTATTATCAACTTGGAGCGATGCGGGCTGAATTTTGGGGTCCTCTTTGAAATTACGATTGGTGAACTGGGCCGAAGATAGCGTGGCTCCATCGATGTTGTGAGCAGTAACAAAAGCGAAACCGCGTTCCTGATTGAATAACAGTGAATGGCGCGAGTGATGGATATAGTCTCCCTCAAACGCCAACGCGCTTACCCGGTCAATGGGAGTGGGAAGGGGGATGATATGACCGGCAATAAACTCGGGCTCGTATGGCATCAACGACTCCATATATTAACGATTGAAACAGTGAATCGCATAACGTCGAGTGCTGCGGCAACTTTGGAATCTACCTCATGGAGAGAGTTAGGTCGATTCCGGCCTGGATAACACCCCGAATATAAGACGTTATGCAGAAATCCGTCGGCATCACTCCCCGAATCGTTACATCAGCCCCAGTCTCTCGCGGCAATCCGCTCAGTAAGCATGCTGGTTTAAGCCTGGACTCCTACTAGACGGCTGACTTGCCTTGAAAGAACCTCCAGATCTCATCAGCCACCTCAATATCCCGATTTTGTCGACCCACTACCGCCAAATACAACCGGGCATAGGGCTGTTGAATACTGGGCTCCGTATGCCCACCGCCCAGAATCCGAATCAGCTCCACCTCAACATTCGTCGCGGCATTTCGATAGGTTGTCCGCGAAGCCGTGCAACGGTCTCGTCTGGAGCGATTGGCATAGCGCTCAAAACGAGGCTCCTCCTCACAGGCATTGTGCCTCACCCAGTATTGAATCGAATCCTCCGTTGACTGCACCCTGCCGCGATCGCGAATCATCCTGCCCCCCTCGTAAGGCACAAACCGATCCTGCGTTCCATTCATCAACAAAACAGAAACCGCATGATCTGGTTCGCGAGGGAAGATCGGATCGGGATTCGCCGCTGCCACCGCCGCCACCGCCGCAAACTTCCCCGAAGCTTCCGCCGCCAGCCGCAACGCCATATGCCCACCATTCGAAATGCCAGTGGCATAGACCCGACTCAAATCAATGGGATAGGCCTCAGCCACAGCCTCAATCAACTGACCCAGAAAATCCACATCATCCGAGTCTGGATTCGTCGCCACGTTGCGAGCATCATTCCAGCCCTGCTGACCATCGCCTCCCACCAGGCCATCAGGAATAATCAGCATCAACCCTTCTCGATCCGCGATGGGTTGCCAAAGTCGAAAAGGAGCCTGCTTCCCTCCTACCCCCATCAGCTGATCGACACTGCCACCATGGCCATGCAACAGCAACACAGCCGCCCTTGGCTTTGTGGATAGTGGTTTAGGAACATAGAGGCGATAGGAGCGCGATCGCCCCCTATGGTTCAGCCACAGTTTTGCCGACAGATTCTCTTTAAACTCGCTGCTACTTGCCCTGGCACCCTCCAGCCATGGCAAGCTCCAGGACAGTCCTAGAGACAGAGACAGTAGCTTGAGAAATTGACTTCGTTTCATTCTGATGCCCAACCTGTTGCGAAACAGAGTGACTGGACGGAGCTGCTATGACTGACGAACGCTCCTGCTTAGAGGTTGCCGAGCTCCTTCAGTCATTGTGCAGCCTATCTTGACCATCAGTGAAAGCGCACCAGCTTAACCCCAGCCTCGTCCTGTACTGCCAACTGCTAGGCAATTGCTGGATGACTGCTCCGCAAGCTCCCCAAGAAATCGCTGCACATGGAAGTCCCTTACTTATTTGTCCAGAGCATGACCGATTCATCGGCAGTCTCGCGAATCGTGACAAAGCCAGTGCGTTCATAGAGGTGTTTTGCCGGGTTGGAATTCTGAACGCTGAGACCCACTCTGTCACTGTCCACTTGTTTTAGCAGGCTCGTCAGCAGAGCCGTTCCAATACCCTGGCCACGCAAGTGAGGCACCACTGAAATTGCTAGGCTCACAGTTGCATCATCAATAAAACCGTAGCCTGGACAGGATTCCTCAAACTGGCGAACCCAAGCCATGCCAGCCAAGGCCCCGTCATTTGTTGCTGCAACTATTCCAAAATCTTTTTGCCTTCCCCATTGCTCGAAATAACAGGCCAGTAACGGATCGTTGAGGATCGATTTATCAGGGGGCGATGCGCCGGTGGGTACATGAATGGCTAGCAGTAAAAACCGGGAAAGTTCACAGCGATCGCCTGCCTGCATCTGTCTCAATCTGTACATGATGTTCGGGAAATAACGACTTCTTCGACAGGGCTAAAATGACATCACGAGTTTGCTTGGCCCCCTATCTCTGGCCAATTTGTTGACCCACTGCTCAGCCTATCTCTCTGGCGAGCAGTGATTCTATCAACTTGAGATCTGGGTGTTGAGGAGATATCACTCGCAACTCATCCAGTACAGCTAAACGGTTAGAAAATTGTACAAAACCGAAGACATACAATGCCGATCTAGAACGCTCTATGTCTTCCTGTCGGCATTCTTCGGCTAATCGAGTCGCGGCATATTCAGTGGGAAAACGGTTCAGGATTACCCGCAGTGAAAAATACCATTCCCTTCTATTCTCAGTTTGAAACTCGAAGGGAGGAAGGGATAAAAATCGATCAATTAGCCAGACCGTATCCCGCTCCACGACACAATTTTCCAAGGCTAGGTAAGCTTGCCTCCTAAGGGAATGAAGGCTGGCACCACTGGTCAGCGTATCGAGCCATATCCGCAGGGGCTGAACGCTTCGAGGTTCTTTCCAGGCTGACAGAGCTTGAGCGGCTCGCACTTGAATACTGCTAAACCGACTGTGAGCCAATCTCCCACATGCAAAAGCATAGAGATCATCTGCCGGTTCCATTTGGGCGTGGGCTTGCAGTAACGCGCAGACTTTGGTGGGATTTTCCTTGCGTACGGAAGAGGCGGATTGGGCCAGCTCCGCTTTGGTCAGCGTGACACTTGCCTTTGCTCGGGCCACATCCAGAATTTTCTGTAGCACCTTCTCGCCAAAGGCATCAGCGATAAGCCTATGGTGACGCCCCACCAGAAATTCGCCTAGGGATATTGCACTGGCATTATCGGTATGGCCACACCCAGCATGCTCCCCAATGACGATTTCTCGCCCTTGAAAGCTGACGTAGTGCGTCCATCCATCAATAACAATTTCCCACCGGTCCTGCATCTGTTCGTCCCACCATTGAGATTATGGATGATGCCCCTACCCGATTAAGTTTCCCAAAACCAGCGCAGATTCCGGTATTTATAACTGCACCGAGACACGCTGCTTCAGCAGGTTCTCAATCGCCTCACAAGCTCCCCCAGCGCCTTGCTCCTGACGAATCTGCTCACCCACCTGCTCTGCCCGTTGCTGATAGCTGGGTTGACTCAGCAACTGATTGAGGGCTTTAGCTGCTCGGGCTGTGTTGTAGCGATCGCGCCCAATGGTCAGCGATGTGCCCAACTTCTCTAGCCGCTTGGCATTGTCGGGCTGGTCATGACTGTAGGGCATCACCACCGTCGGCACCCCGGCTCGCAAGCCCTGGGCTGTTGTGCCAATGCCGCCCTGGTGAACCACAGCACAGGCCTTGGGAAACACCTGGGAATAGGGGGCGTAGCTCACTGCAATGATGTCATCTGTGAGTCCAGCAGGAGGCTCGTTCTTGCCAATCAGCAGCACAGCCCGCTTGCCCAGTTGCTGGGCGGCAGCGATGCTTTCCTCGAAGAAGCGGCCCGGTAACATCACCGCTGCGGAACCTAGGGTAAAGATGATTGGAGCTTCTCCAGCCTCGAAGAAGGCATCCAGTTCTGGCGACAGCGCGGCTTCGCCCCCGTCATAAAACACAAAACCAGATTGCACTGTATTGCTGGGCCAATCGGCTTGGGGCTGGGCCAGGCAGATTGAAAAGAGTGCCAGGGTTAGCCTGTCCGAAAACTTGTCATCAAACATGGGAAAGGGCTTGAAGGGCAACCCTAGTTCCTTACGCAACTGATGAACGGGTTTCACCCAGGGATAGCTAATCAGCTTGACTAAGCCTTTGAGAAAGCCACCGCCTGCTGGAGCAAAATTGCCGATGCCATAGGTCCAGGGCACATTGGGCAGCAGCGGGAAATCATGGGTGGACATAAAGGAAATGGGCGACAGTGCCACCCGGCCCCAAGGAATGCCCAGCACCTCGGCCACAATGGGCGCTGCAAAGACTACTTCTCCGGCGATGATCAGGTCCGCATTGTGAGCAATGGCGAGTAGATCGGCATAGCTGTCGCGGACTTCAGCGGCGAGATCGGTCATCACCCGCTCTGTGCCGCTATTGATGTCCATGACCTTGGCCATTTCGACCGGATCTTTCATGCGGCTATCGTCGGGGCGCATGGGGTGGAATTCTAAGCCCAGGGGGATGACGCGATCGCCATAACCTTCATGGCTGGCAATCACCACGGAATGGCCACGCTGCTGTAGCTCTAGCCCCAATGCAATGAAGGGATGCAGGTCGCCCAGGGTGCCAATCGTAGCGAGAACAATGCGACCCATAGTGAACCTTGGCTAAGTGCATTTCGAGAAGATTATTGCAGCATAACGCTGTGTATCGACCTCTGGCTCATGGCAGAGCAAGCTGCATTCTTTGGGTTCTAGGGAGATTGTTGTCCTGACTTAACCTGTCTTATCCAGCTAACGACCGTCACAATCGTCATGATGGTCCAAGCTATAAATCCAGAGTAAGCAATGTAAGAGAACGAATCTGGAGGATTTTTGTATTGATAAAAAAAGACAGATGGAATACTGCCACTGCCACCAGTAGCAAGGCTATCTGGCAGAAAAATGATTCCAAGCACTAATGCTAGATGGCTAAGTGATGAATATAATCTAGTTCTATCATTGACTGTCTTATTGGCCGCCAGAATACCGTGTAATACATAGTGGCCTAATACGAGTGGACCCATCAGAAATAGTAGAAAAAATCTTATCATTCCGAAGTTACCTATAAATCCAGAGATGAATAGAACTAGGGAGGAAATATATACAAAAACTAAAGACTTCTTCGTCATGCTTTTCTAAAATTTTATTCTAGTTTGAAGCGACTAAATCGGCTATCTGACTTCAGAGCTGAGAAGCATTAGGGGCTTGAGGATAGGGAATCTTCTGACGGGCACAGGCCTTCTTAATCCGCAAAATCAAATCTGTTTTATAGATAAACTCATCCCTTGCATCCATGGGATAGGCCTTGAGCCTCAGCCTGGTTGACCAGGGCTCTTCCTTCGCCACCACTACCACCGGCAACTTCAGCTGGGTATAGCGACTACTGTAGGCCGCCTGGTAGAGGATATCTACCACCTGCTCGATATTGGCGTCATGGGCAAAGTAAAACTCCGTAGCCACCTGGGCCTCTAACTGGCCGCTGTTCGCATTGGAAATCGGGCTTGTCCAAGTGGTGCTGTGGGGAATCGTCACTGCATTATCATCGGGGGTCTGAATCATCAGCCCGCGCAGGCCATAGTCCACCACCTCGCCGTAATGCTCACCAATTTGGACGCGATCGCCCATGCGAAACGGACCCTCAACTAAGTTAACTAACCCCGCCACAATGGAACTGGCATAGTCCTTAAATGCGAAACCCAAAGCCAGGGCGATCGTGCCCGTCAAAGCAATCAAATTTGGCCCGTTCAAGTTGAAAAACAAGTTCAACAAATAGCCAATCGTAAAGACTAGGACCAAGGCCTTGAGGAAGGGCATGGACTGCTTGATGATCAATCGAAAGCGACGGGGCACCTTCTCAGAAATAGCATTGATCAGGCTACGAATTGACAGTAGTAAGCCATAGGATAGCAACACTGCCAAAATCGCCTGCACTGCGACTTTCAAGCTGAACGGCTTCAAGAGGCGATTTGCCGTCTCAGCATCAATTGTGGGCGTCTGAGCCATTAGCCCTTGTGTTGCCAGGAGCCAGCCCTGACTCACGGCATCGACCATCGTAAAATGCTCCACCATTAGGCCTCTCCTACCAAAAAATTGTTATTGCTCAATTCGCTATAAATCTTGGGGTAATGGGCCGGATGGACGCTGAACCGCCGCCCCCGCTGGCGGATAATGCCCTCCCGCCTCAGCACCTGCAAACGGGATCGAATCGTCCGTTCTGCCTCGCCTAGACTGAGTGCAAGCTGGGACATCGTCATCTCTCGATGAATCAGCAGCGAATGGAGCACATAGCGATCCATCACTTCAAGACTGATCAGGCCGGGATGGGCAGGCTTACTGCATAACAACTCCACCTGCACCAACGCATCCACCAAAACCCCCTCCTCGCTCAGACAGGCTGCCTTCAGCTTCAAGGCTCGGAGCCACAGTTGGGCTGCGGTGCTGGCAATCCCTGAAGCGTTGCTACTCAAGCTATTCCAATGGGTCTCTGGCCCAAGCTCCACTGTCAACTGGGGCCGAGCCTCGGCATCCTCTGCCATAACCTCTAGTTCCGTCTCCTGCAAAGGCTCTAGCCAAGCCTGCAGGGCCTCCCCCGACAGCTTGGGCAAAGCCACAGTGCGCTCCAGATAGGCACTGATCTTGCAGACCCGCTCCAGAAACGCCCAGGCCCAATGGTTACAACCAAAAACCCAAAATCTTGATGTGTCCTGGGTGGCCATGGCCTGCAAATATTCAATTCCCTCCCAGCCCTGGATACAGCGTAGAAAACACTGCTCTAAGCTGGGTACAACCATGACCACTGGCAGGGCCTGCTCCTCTAACTCCGCCTGGGTCATGGGCGTGGCATTGGCGCAGCCAGCAGTCTGTGCCATCACTTCATTCTGCTCCTTACCCGCATCGAGCTTAGGCTCCAATTCCCGACGCAAATGTTGGGGAATTTCCAACACAGAAGCAGGACGCTGGTATCCCCCCAGGAAAAAACGAACCTCACAATCCGGCATACCCGGCTCACCGACCTGAAGGCTGGTCTTGAGAATCGGGGCTAAGTCTTCTACAGAGCGCCCTAGAACCACCAGGCTATTGTTCTCCAGCTCAGGATTCAGCTGCCATTCCTGAATGGCTTCGGTCAGAGCCTCGCGAATGCTTTGCTGATAGGGTTCCGGCACGGGCAACTGTAGCACCGAGGCTTGGAACTGTTTCAAGATCACGGGTGGCACATCCACCAAGGGCTCGATCAACTCCACGGCTGGGGTGCGGGCAAACCAACTGGAGACGTTTCGAAAAACCTGAGTCAGGACGTTTTCCGCCATGGCGATCGCCAAGATGTTT
>CALLAT010000004.1 GCA_938002085.1 uncultured Pseudanabaenaceae cyanobacterium | reverse complement strand
GATTTTCATTGCCCTGACGCTGACGGATGTGCGGCGGCAGATTATTAAGGCGATTCCCGATGGGCTGAAGAGTGCCACGGGGGCAGGTATTGGTTTGTTTATTGCCTACATTGGCCTGTCGGGGGATCCGGCGACGGGTGGGGCGGGGCTGATTGTGGCGAATTCGGTGACGAAGACGGCCTTTGGCAGCTTGTTGCAGCCGACGGCTTTGATGGCGATCGCGGGCCTGATCATCACCGCAGCTTTCCTGGTGCGCAAAACCAAGGGCGCATTGCTGTGGGGCATCTTGGCCACGGCAATCCTGGGCTGGATTCTGGGCATTAGCCCGGCTCCCACGGGCATTGCGCAAATTCCCGCCTGGCCCAGCAATCTCTTTGGTCAAGGCGTGGCGGGATTGGCGGGGCTGAATGGCAGCAATATCGTCAATTTCATTACGGCGCTGTTTGTCTTTTTGTTTGTGGATCTGTTTGACACCATTGGGACGCTAGCGGGGGTCGGTCAGCGCGCAGGCTATATCGGTGAGGATGGGGAGTTGCCTCGGGCGAATCGGGCGTTGTTGTCGGATGCTGTGGCAACTACGGTGGGGGCTGTGTTTGGCACTTCTTCGGTGACGACGTTTGTGGAGTCGGCAGCGGGCATTGCGGAGGGGGGACGGACGGGCTTGACGGCGGTGGTTTGTGGGCTATTGCTATTGCTGTCGGTGTTCTTTATTCCAGTGTTTCAGGCGATTCCGGCCTATGCCACAGCTCCAGCGTTGGTGCTGGTGGGGGTGATGATGATGAGTAATGTGTTGTCGATTCGCTGGATGGATATGGCGGAGGCGATTCCGGCGTTCTTGGTGTTGTTTATGATTCCGTTGACTTATTCGATTGCGGAGGGGCTATCGATTGGGTTCATTGCCTATCCGTTGGTGAAGGCGTTTCAGGGGAAGGGGCGGGAGGTGCCGTTGGCGACTTGGATTATTGCTGGGGTGTTTGTGGCGCGGTTTGTGTTTATGACAGTGCAGTTTGGACAGGCGTGATCTCCTCAACAGTAGACATGACATTGCAAAGCGATGCTTTGGGGATATGGGTTTGCGCTGTGGCGCTACGGCTGAGGCGGGAGCCGATACACTAGGAGCAAGATCACATTCGGGCCGCTAAATTATGCAGGCGACTGAACGGCACTTTTACACTCCTGAGGAATATCTGGCTCTGGAGGAGAAAGCGTCGTTTCGCATTGAATATTTTGATGGGGTGATCGTTCCTAAGGCGGGCCTCACAGTAAACCGTAATCGCTTGACTGGTAGTCTTTGTGCAGCGATGAGCCGTGAGCTGGATGGTGCTTATGAGCCGTTTATCGGAGATGTGAGGTTGTGGATTCCGGAGCGGCGGATTTATACCTATCCCGATGTGATGGTGATTGCGGATGGAGTCGAGTATTACGAGGGGCGAAAGGATACGGTTTTGAATCCTCGGGTGATTGTGGAGGTGTTGTCGAGTTCGACGGGAAGTTATGACCGGGAGGGGAAGTTTGCGGCTTATCGCACGTTGCCGAGTTTTGAGGAGTATTTGTTGTTAGACCAGACGCGGGTGCATGTGGAGCATTATGCGAAGACGGGGCGGAAGCGGTGGTCTTTTGCAGAGTATGACGAGGAGGATGGGGTGGTGAAGTTTGAGACGATTCCGTTGAAGGTTTCGTTGGAAGCACTTTATAAGCGGGTTGAGCTTGAAGCGTAGTGTGAGCAATAGCTTGAATCGCTTCGGGAGGTGCCATTGGCGACTTGGGTGATTGCTGGGGTGTTTGTGGCGAAGTTTGCGTTTATGGCATTGCAGTTTAAGTGAATGACTACCAGATTGAAATTCACAGATATTAAACCTCTTGCATAAATCTTCGGCCCTCTCCCAAACTTGGGAGAGGGACTTCCGGACTTCCCTTCCCCAAACTTGGGGGTAAGGGGTCGGGGGATGGGGGCGGATTTGATTCGTGCAAGAGATCTATTAATCGAGGTGCCTCTTAGTGAATTGCTTTAACTGCCCAATCAGACTGTCCTATGAGCATTATTCAAATCGTGGCATTCAGGCTAGCTTGATCAAGCATTCAGGTTAAATTCTCAAAGCTTTTCTATTTTTGGGAATACTAAACGTAGCTCGTAATAGTTCCAATTTCTAAATTCAGTTACTCAGTGCTGTACGTGTCAATAGATGACTCATTTTGAAAACCTCCCCGTACATCAAGAGAAGAAGGACTCATACCCTTTCAGCAAACCATCACTCCGTTCAAGAGTATCAGTTCCAGTAAAAGCTACTGAGCAGCGGACTCCTGGCTCAAAAAATCATCTGGCTGCGATTGTCTTTACAGGGATTATTAGCACTACCGGTTGCTCCGCAGCGTTTATTCCTAAACCAGCAGATGAATTTAACAATTCTCAGATAACAAACACTAGGGATACTCAGCAGATCATTAGCTTACCACTTCAGGAAAGTAAGGATGTAGATACTCGACAGTACGAAGAGGAGCTTAGGCGCTACACCGAATCTTTAGAAATTAATCCTGGCGATTATGAAGCTTGGAATCATCAGGGCAATATTCTCAATGCGATGGGTCGCCATGAGGAGGCGATCGCTAGCTATGATAAAGCGTTAGAAGTTGCACCCAATTACTATGCTGCATGGGGCAATAGAGGAAATACGCTCAGCGCTTTGAACCGTTATCAGGAAGCACTCAGCAGCTACGATAGAGCAATCGCAATCAGGCCCGATAAGCGTTACGGTTGGTACAACCGAGGTACCGCACTCAATAGCTTAGGTCACCATGAAGAAGCAGTCATAAGCTATGAAAGAGCAATTGAGATTTCTCCTAATCACTTTTCATCCTGGCATAATCTAGGAAAATCTCTTTACTCTTTAGGAGAATACGAGAAGGCGCTCCTTAGCTATGAAGAAGCAATCAGGATTAATCCTAGCAACCACAAGGTTTGGGGTTCCCAAGGAGACACTCTCCATAAACTAAGTCGATACAAGGAAGCTATTTCAAGCTATGACAAGGCGCTAGAACTAGAGTCTGATGACTATCGCACTTGGACAGTTCGGGGAATCTCACTCAAAAATCTAGGCCGTCATGGAGAAGCTATCTCTAGCTATGACAAAGCATTAGAATTGCGAGCTGATTACGAATTTGCATGGAGCAATCGAGGGCTAGCACTCAATAACTCTGGGCAGTATAAGCAGGCAGTTGATAACTATGATGCAGCTATCGCGATTGATCCTAACGAGCATATAGTTTGGTACAACCGAGGAAATTCACTCATTAATCTACGACTGCATAAGCAAGCTATCGATAGCTACGATAAGGCACTTGAGTTAGCCCCAGGGAATGAGGACTATCTTTACGGCCGAAGCATGGCTATCAAGAATCTTGGACTAGATTAGATTTCAGATTTGAGCGTCAAAGAGATTGAATATCTACTTCATCTAATAGATTGCAACCGAGTGCTTAATCGGACCAAGTATTAAATCGACAAGAGGGCAAGTCATCTCCTCAAAAAAGAATAAACATCCCTGATTTTACATACCTTTTCAAAGTTTTCTTTCCTCTGGCCAGAGGGTGACATGCTCCTATCGATAACTTTCAGTGATCATCCTTAGACCTCTTGCATAAATCCCTGGCCCTCTCCCGAAAGTCTCTCTCCCAAGTTTGGGAGAGAGACTTTCAAAACTCCCCTTCCCCCAGAATTGGGGGCAAGGGGTTGGGGAATGGGGGAGATTTGATTCGTGCAAGAGATCTACTGATGAGTCTTATTCTAAATCTTCGATGGCCATCATTTCGGATGATGGTATGGGGGCATCAATTGATTACATGTATTTGAATAAGCCTGAGAATCGCTTTAAAGAACGAAGCAGAATGCATCATGGGTCTTGTTCTTTGAGTGTTGTTGGCAAGCCTGTAGAGCGACTCAAGGGAAACTATTGGACAAATCGTGATACTAGAGGAGAACTTCTAATGAATAAGCACTCTGGCAAAATTGTTGATGATTTTAGTCAAGCAGAAGCTCTCTTCCTAGAGAAAGTTGTGGAGACAAATGAATGACCTACGTAATGGCTGACATTGAATCCGACGGCCCGATTCCAGGCGACTACTCCATGGTCTGTTTCGGTGCTGTCATCGTAGAGCCAGGCCTAGATCGCACCTTCTACGGCCAACTCAAACCCATCTCAGACAAATTCATCCCCGAAGCCCTCGCCGTCAGCGGATTCTCCCGCCAAGACTGCCTCACCTTTCCCGACCCCAAACCGGTCATGGAGCAGTTCAAGCAATGGCTTCAAACAAACAGCCATGGGCGACTGTTATTTATCTCCGACAACAACGGATTTGATTGGCAATTCATCAACTGGTACTTCCACCATTTCCTCGGCGAAAACCCCTTTGGCTTCAGCTCCACCAACCTAGGCTCACTCTACAAAGGCATGAAAAAAGACACCTTCACCAGCTTTAAGCACCTACGAGAAACCAAACATACCCATCACCCCGTCGATGACGCCCGTGGCAACGCCGAAGCCCTGCTAAAAATGAAAGATATGGGCCTCAAAATCAGCTTCAAGTAACCGCGCAACCTGCCAGCCGATCGCCCACGTCTTTCCTGCAGCGCCCCTAAAACAGCCAACCAC
>CALLAT010000003.1 GCA_938002085.1 uncultured Pseudanabaenaceae cyanobacterium | reverse complement strand
CCTGCTTAACTTACCCATGATGAACAACCGCGCCCCGGTTGTTTCCGGGCGACTGCCCGCTGTCCCGGTTTCCAAATCTTCCCTGGACCCCATTCTAGAAGCGACCCTACGAGGATTGGTGACTCGCAAGGGCTTGACCTGTTTGGTCGTCGATCGCCATAACGATCTCATCCATGTTGCTGGGGGCTCAGCAGATATTCTCCTGGTACCTGAAGGACGGATTAGCAATAAGTTAAGCGATCGCGTTGTGCCCTCCCTGCGTTTGCCGTTGACCACGGCGATCGGCCGAGCCCGACGGGCCGAAGAAGATGGCATTTCCTATCGTGGCATTGCCCTGCGGGAGCAAGACCCTTGCCGCTTGATCAAGCTGGATGTCTGGCAGCAAAAGGGCAACGCCGTAGTGGGTGACTGCGTCATCGTCCTGATCGAGACCGATAGCCCAGAACCGACTCCATCCAACACTCAAGACGGAACCTCCCAGGAGATCAACTCTCCAACCAGCAGCTCCCACAGCAGCGTCCCCCTCTTCGAACTCAACCAAGAAGCCAGTAACCGGGTTTCTGAAGTGGAATACGAGCTTCAGCAAACCCGCGAAAACCTCCAAGCCACGATCGAAGAATTAGAAACCACTAACGAAGAGCAGCAAGCCACTAACGAAGAGCTGATTGCCTCCAACGAAGAGCTCCAAAGCACCAACGAAGAACTGCACTCCGTTAACGAAGAGCTCTACACCGTCAATTCCGAGTATCAGTCCAAAATCCAGGAGCTGCTGCAACTTAACAGCGACATTGACAACCTGCTGGAGAGCACCGAAATCGGTGTGGTCTTCCTGGCCAAAGACCTCACCGTGCGCAAATTCACCCCAGCCGCCCGCATGGTCTTTCGTCTCGTCCCCTCAGACCTGGGCCGTCCCATTGGCGACCTCGCCCACAATATGGAGATCGACAACTTCGAGGAACTGATCCATGCCGTTATTGAAAGCGGCGAGCATAGCAACCTGGACATCAAGCTGTCTGGTGATGGCAAAAACGAAGCCGACAAACATTTGCTCATGCGGTTGCATCCCTACCGGGGAACGACCCAAGAAGCTGATGGCATCGTCATCAGTCTCGTAGACATCAGCCTGCTGAAGGAAACCGAGGGAGAACTGCGCGATGCCCAGGCCCAGCTCATCGCCAGCAACGAAGCTCTAGAGCAGCGGGTCGAAGAGCGCACCCATCGACTCCAGGCCTACAGCAACAACCTCCAGCAGCTCTACCAAATCAAAGCCAGCCACTACGATTCTGAGCTGGAATTGCTAGAGGCTTACCTGGAAACCGGGCGTAGCATTCTCGGCCTCTCCGAAGCCAGCCTGCTCTGCTGGGAAGCCGAGCAACTCACTCTCAAAGCATCCATCACCACCGGAATTGCCTTGGAAACTGGCCAGGTTTTCCCCCACTCCCTCGATGGGAGCTGGCTCCCCTGGGATCATGAAACCCGCACTGTGGGCTATGCCGAGGGCGATGCCATCCAGTTGGATGGCCATCCCCTCTACGAGGATGCAGTGGTGCAGGTTTACCTCGCTGCCCAGCTCAAAATTGGCGGTGAACAAGTGGGCATTTTAGAATTTGTTTCCCTCAAAGCCCGCGATACCCCCGTAGAGCTGTACGAAGTGGAGGTGCTTGAGCTGCTGGCCAGCAGCCTGGCCGAGGTTATTGCACGCCTGCGAGCCAATGCAATTCTGGTGGAGCGAGAAGCCACCTATCGCAAGCTCTACAACGAAACGCCTGCCATGCTCCATTCCATCGATCCCAGGGGGCGATTGTTGGGCGTGAGCGACTACTGGCTGCGCAAAATGGGCTATAGCCGCGAAGAGGTGATCGGTCGCAAGTCCACAGAATTTTTGACCCCAGACTCCCAGGACTATGCCAAGCGCGTAGTTCTGCCAGAGTTTTCCAAGTCGGGCTCCTGCTGGGACGTGCCTTACCAATTTGTCCGCAAAGACGGCGGCATTATCGACGTGCTGCTCTCGGCGGCCTCTGAGCGGGATGAAAGCGGCGACATCACGAGTTCCCTCGTGGTCCTGGTCGATGTCACCGAAAGCCGCCGTCTCCAGCAGGAGCTTCAGCAGGCCCAAGCCTTGGCCCAGGCCAAGTCCACCGCCGACGTGGCCAATCGTGCCAAGAGCCGCTTCCTTGCCAGCATCTCCCATGAGCTGCGCACGCCCCTCAACTCCATCCTGGGCTTTAGCGAACTCCTCAGCCGCGACGATTCCCTCACCGCCGATCATCAAGAGCAGATCACCACCATTCGTCGAGCCGGGGCTCACCTGCTCAGTTTGATTAACAACGTTTTGGATCTCTCCAAAATCGAAGCAGATCAAATTGCTCTGGTGAACACCCACTTCGATCTTTATGCTCTCCTAGAGCAGGAAATTTGGAGCCTGTTTCACCAGCAGGTCTCATCCAAGGGCCTGCAATTCGAAATCCTGCGGGAGAATGCTTTACCCCAATACATCTGCACCGATCCCACGCGATTGCGCCAGATCCTCATTAACCTGCTGGATAACGCCATTAAGTTCACCCACAGCGGCCAGGTCACGCTAAAGGTTTCTGCCATGCCGCTCTTGGGGGTTAGCGCCACTAGCAACGAACCCCAAACCCAGCTCTTGCGCTTTGTGGTGGCAGACACAGGCTCCGGCATTGATTCCCAACTCGTCGATCATATTTTTGAAGCCTTTACCCAGGACGGCAAGCGCACCAATCCTGAAGGGGCTGGTCTAGGGCTCAACATCAGCCAGCGCCTCGCCATGCTCCTGGGGGGCAATATCTCCGTCGAAAGTCAACAGGGCTCTGGCAGCACCTTTTCCCTCACCCTGCCCGTCCAAATTTCGGATCAGGTGGGAAGCATTAATACCGCTGCTGCCGAGATCCTAGGGTTAGCACCGGAGCAGACCACACCCAGAATTCTGATCGTTGAAGATAATCCAGATAATCAAAAATACCTCGTTGCTTTACTGGAAAAAGCAGGCTTTATTTGTCAGGGGATCGACGACGGTGCCGGGGTAATTGAAGCTTGGCAAGATTGGCAACCGGATCTCATTTTTATGGACATCCAATTGCCCAATCGAGATGGCAAAGAAATTATTTGTGAAATCAAAAGTACCCCTGAAGGAAGACAGACTCCCCTAGTTGTTTTGACAGCCAGTACTTTTAAACAGCAAGAAATTGAAATTATCGCTACGGGCTGCGATGGTTACCTCAGAAAACCAGTCCATGCCGCCGAAGTTTTTAATGAACTCCAGCGCCATCTGCCGGTGCGCTACATATACAGCAACGACAGTACAAAGGCCATGGAACAGATTGTAGAGAACACCCTAGACCTCTCTATTCCGTCCTTAGAAGACTTTGGGCCCCTGCCAGAGGGATGGCTACTGGAGTTTCACCATGCCGTTGCAACGGGTGCCACCAACCAAATGCGCCAGTCTATTGCTCTACTTCCACCCGCTTTTTCCCATCTGTCCCGTTGCTTAGAGCATCGCGTTTCCCAATATCAATTGCAAGAATTACTCAGCTGGGTAACCTCTCTTTGCAACAGTATAGAAATGTAATGAAGCGAAGTCGTAAAATATAGGAATTTTGAAGACAAATTGCTGACTGAAACATCACATATTTGCGGGAATCTACTGGAGACGATATAGCATGGTATTTTCTAATATCTTATACAAGAAGCAAAATTCCTTGAATCGCTTTTTCACATCGGCTTGATCTTCTCTTGAATTGCCCCTAAATCAGGCGTTAATAGGGGTCACTGCCCTGTGTCGAAGGAGGTTCTTACCCATTTCGGGTTTGCTCCACAACGGGATAGCTTGCAAAAGCAATTCTCTGCACACCCTGTTTAGGCGATGAGCGCGGTCATTTTATGAATCCATCTTTTGCGAAGGACCTCGTTCCCGCTCCGCTGGCTGGCCGCGCTCCCTTAGGGCAGCTCCAAGCTGAGCCGCGCCATGCATTGCAGCTGTTGACAGCGCCTTCGCCTTCCCTGGCTGCCCCGAGAGCCACTAAGCGTCATATCCGCCAAATTGACCTATCCCAGTCCCAGAAAGGCACTGAGATTTTGGTGGTAGATGACCAACCTGAATCCCTCGCGCTTCTAGAGCGGATTTTGTCAGGCCAGGGATTTACCGTGCGAGTGGCCCCCACAGCGGCCTTGGGGTTTCAATCCATCCTGTTGCAGCCCCCCACGCTGATCTTGATGGATGTCTACTTGCCCGACCAAACTGGGTTTGAATTTTGTGAGCGCCTCCAGGCTGACCCCAGCACCAGCCATATTCCCATTATTTTCCTTAGTGCCCACGATGAGATCCATGCCAAGGCCGAGGGATTTAAAAGCGGCGGCGTAGACTTTATCTCCAAGCCCTTTGAGCGGGTGGAGCTGCTGGCTCGAATTCAGAACCAATTGCGTATCCAGGAGCTGTGGCGTCGCCTACAGAAGCGCAATGAGCACCAGCAGACCCTACTCAATGAGCATCGTGCCCTCAAACAGTTGCTCTTTCAGGAAAAAGAGCTGGCCGAGGTGACGGTGCAGTCCATTGGAGATGCGGTGGTGACCACCGATGCCGAAGGCAGAATTCGTAGCCTCAATCCGGTGGCGGAGAAGCTGCTGATGCTCGATCGCTCCATGGCGGAAGGCCAAGCGATCGAAAGGCTATTTCGCCTGTACGACGAGCGGACCAAGGAGGCTATGCAAAATCCGGTGATGGTCGCACTCAAGACGGGAAAAGTAGTTTCCCTGGGTGAGAACAGCATCTTGATTAATGGGGAAGGTGAGGAATTTGCCATTAGTGATTCTGTAGCCCCCATCCGCGATCGCAATGGCTTCATCATCGGTGCGGTCATGGTGTTCCGCGATGTGACGGAATCTCGTCAAATGGCCCGCCGCCTATCCTGGCAGGCCACCCATGATCCCTTAACTAACCTATTCAACCGCAGCGAACTGGAGCGACAGCTCATTCAAGTGCTGGGTCAAGTTCATCAGAAAGACCGTTCTGCGGCGCTGTGCTACATCGACCTAGATCGGTTTAAGGTGGTCAACGACACCTGTGGACATAAGGCTGGAGATGAGTTGCTGCGGCAAGTCACGCTCGCCATTCAACAAAAAATTTTGGCGGAGGACATCTTTGCGCGAGTGGGTGGGGATGAGTTCTCCCTGATCTTGCTGGACAGAACTCCAGAAGAAATAGAGGCGATCGCCGAAACCATTTGCCAAACGGTCCAGCAGTTCCGCTTTGTCTGGCAAAATCAAACTTTCAAGATTGGCGCAAGCATTGGCTTAGTTCATTTGGATGTCAGCCATCGCGATACCACTGATGTCATGAATAGCGCTGATGCTGCTTGCTACTGCGCCAAGGACCAAGGCCGCAATCAGGTCCAGGTCTATCGCGGTGACAACCAGGTCTTTACCCAGCGTCGCGATGACACCCAGTGGATTAGCCGCCTAAACTTCGCCATTGAGGAGGCTCGCTTTTGTCTCTATGGTCAGGCAATTATGTCTCTAACCCAGGAGGAAGGCGCTGATGGTGAAAAGGTTGCATTGGCATCTAGCCACCAAGAAGTACTGATACGGATGATTGGTGAGGGGGGCGAAATCATTCCGCCCATGTCTTTCATTCCGGTGGCGGAGCGCTATGACCTGATGCCTGAAATTGACCTTTGGGTGGTGAAGACTTTTCTGCGCTACTACAGTCAAAAATGTCAGCAGGCTGATCCGGGGCGTTACACGATTAATCTTTCCGGAGCGAGCATCAATAAGCCTCAGTTTGTCGATGCTTTGGAAGCCTTATTGAAGCAGTCTTCGGTGCCTAAGGAAGCGATTTGCTTTGAGATTACGGAGACGGCGGCGATCGCCAACCTAACCTCCGCCGCAAAGTCTGTGCGCCAGCTCAAGAAGCTAGGCTGTCGCTTTGCCCTGGATGACTTTGGCAGCGGCATGAGCTCCCTGGCTTACCTCAAGCATCTGCCGGTGGATTACCTCAAGATTGACGGTAGTTTTGTCCGCAACATTCATAAAGACCCCGTGGATCGGGCCATGGTGGAAGGCTTTAATCGCATTGCCCATGCCATGAATCTCAAGACCATTGCGGAGTATGTGGAGACGCCGGAAATCTTGGATGTGTTGCATGAGCTGGGGGTGGATTATGCCCAGGGTGATGCAGTGGGGACTCCCCATCTGTTGTTTATTGATGAAATTCGCTAGTCAGCGCTTGTCTTTTGGGAGTTCGTTAAGTCAGAACGATTGTCTGAGTCTCCAGAGCTCTAATCTGAGAGATTGAGGCTGTACGAAGGAGTCGTGGGCAATATCAGAGTAGTGCTGTATGCCTCTGATGTCCGTTTTAACAACATGACTGCGACTTCAGTACCTCAAGACAATCTGCCTCAGCAAGAACCAATTTCCTGGTTAGAACAGGTTGAAATTCGACGCCTTTCAGCGGTTGATCATCAAGCTATTGCTGACTTGCAAGAGCTTGCCTTGCGTCAGCTATCTACAGAGCATTACAGTGCTCTTCAAATCGATGTTATCGTCCAAGCTCAAAATCGGCGGCTTAAGGCTCGGCTGAAGTCTCGCTGGCTCAAAGAGCAATGTCATGGTGCTTACTACCAAGGAGAGCTGCTGGGATTGGTCTGGCACTACAGCACTTTGATCCAGGGGCTATATGTTCATCCCCATGTAGCTCGCCGGGGACTGGGTTGCTTTTTGCTCAACTACGCCGAAAAGCTTGCCCAACAGCAATTCTCCAAGGGCATGTTGGTCATGGCTTCTTCTCTGACTGCCGTTGAATTTTACAAAAAGTGTGGTTACCAGGCCTTTGAACGAGGTAGCAAACACCAACTCGATTATGAGGGAGTCAAAATTCCTGTGGTTGGGCTCCATAAGGAATTTGTTTATGCCCAACAGCAGCGCTCTAAGACGTCTCAGTCTAATAGGAATTTAGGGATTGCCCTTTGTATTGGCTGCTTCTTTTTTAGTTTGGCGATCGCCCTGCTCAATCGTTAGCTCAACTATGAATTCGCTTGCTGCACCTGACAACGATGAGCCTCTGCAAGAACCGCCCCACTGGTTAGAGCGGATTGAAATTCGCCGCTTAGCCCCGCAAGAGAGTGGTATGGTCAGCGCTCTCCAGGAGCTTTCTTTGCGCGAGCTCTCGGTGGGGTATTACAGCGATAACCAAATTGAAGCGATTATCGAAGCTCAAAATGATGGAATCAAACTGCGTCTAAGTGGTGAGCGCTGCTATGGTGCATTTCATCAGGACGCATTGCTGGGTCTGGTCTGCCTCACTCGCCTCGGCATTACTGGCCTGTACTGCCATCCTCGCATTGCTCGCCAGGGATTGGGTCGCCGTCTCATGACCCATGCGGAGCAAGAAGCACAGCGCCTGTCTTGGTACAGACTCGAAGTTGTGGCGTCCCTCACTGCCGTGGAGTTCTATCAGAAACTGGGCTACCGGCCTTATATTATCCAGAGCCAACAGACTGTTAACTGCGCGAACATTCACATTCCTGTGGTGAGCCTTTATAAAGAGCTTCCTCGTCCTGAATCAACCAGCACCCAGGCAGCAGTTTCTTCCACTGACATCAGCATTGCGCTCTTCACTTGGTGTTTCTTTGTGGGTCTCTCGGTCGCACTGATCCGCCGCTAGCCCCAATCAACATTTAATGTTGAGGTCGTTGCCATTAGGCTTATTTCCCTAATAAGAGCAAAATTAGATAATGTCAGAAATCCACGTTTCAATTCCGGTAACTGCCAGCCCCATCTCTATACGCTGTGACAAGCTGTAGCCAAGTCCAGATAGGGCTTTCAGGAACAGAAACAGCCGGAAATGCTTCTTTTTACTGTGAAGTAGAAAAAAGCAACTTCTCAAACTTTTCCGGCTGAACCGCTACCCATGGCCTATGCTGCCGGAACCTCTCAACTTTATGAAACTGCTCTCCCTGCCCCTCGCTGCTCCTTTGGCACTGCTCCTTGCAGGCTCTACAAGCTTTGCGCTGGCATCCATGCCAGTTTCCGGAAGGCCAGTCTCCCGTGGCCCCAGCCCCGCAGTGCCAGGAGCCGGAAGCATCAATCCTTCTGAGCAGTTTCTGGCGATGGAGGCTGTGGTGCCGGAAGCTGAGGGCGCGCCCCGCAGCGGCCTGATTGTGCCCGGCAAGGATGGCAATGAGCAGGCCTTTCCCCTGGAGCACACTGATGTTCAGGCCCAGATTCAGGGCAACGTCACTCGGGTTGAAGTTACCCAGACCTTTACGAATCCCTTTGATGAAGCCCTAGAGGCGGTCTATGTCTTCCCCCTGCCCGATGAAGCGGCGGTGGATGAGATGGAGATTAAGATTGGCGATCGCGTCATTAAGGGCGATATCAAGCGGCGAGAAGAAGCCCAAGAAATCTACGACAACGCCATTGCCGCAGGCAAAACCGCTGGGCTCCTAGAGCAAGAGCGAGCCAATATCTTCACCCAGTCCCTCGCCAATATCCGCCCCGGCGAAACCATCGACGTTACCATTCGCTACAGCCACTCTCTCAAGTTCGAAGGCGGAAACTACGAATTTGTCTTTCCCATGGTGGTGGGGCCGCGCTATATCCCAGGGAATGCGATCGGTCGCCCCAGAGCCGCAGGCACCGACACAGACCAAGTACCCGATGCCTCTCGCATCACGCCGCCTGTCCTCAAGCCCGGCACTCGCTCCGGCCATGACATCGACGTCACCGTCAGCATTGATGCCGGTGTCCCCATCCAAACGGTCGAGTCCACCTCCCACCAAATCAATATTGCTCGCGACAGAGGCGGTCAAGGAGTGCAGGTTCAATTAGCAGCAGGCGACAGCATTCCCAACAAAGACCTCGTGCTGCGCTACGCCGTCTCCGGCAAAGAGACCCAGGCCACAGTTCTAAGCCAAGCCGACGATCGCGGTGGCCACTTCGCGGCCTACCTGCTCCCTGCAGTGGACTATGCCGCCAATGAGATTACCGCTAAGGATGTGGTCTTTTTGATGGATACCTCGGGGTCTCAGCAAGGTGCGCCCCTGGCCCAGTCCAAGGTGCTGATGAAGCGGTTTATCGAGGGGCTGAACCCTAATGATACGTTTACGATTATTGATTTTGCTAGTACAACTAGCCAGCTGTCTCGGATGCCCCTGGCGAATACGGCAGCGAATCGGGCAAGGGCGATCGCCTATGTAGATGCCCTCGAAGCCAATGGCGGCACCGAGCTGATGAATGGCATTAACGCCGTCACATCTTTCCCCCAAGCTCGCTACAACCGTCTGCGCAGCTTTGTTCTCCTCACCGACGGCTATATCGGCAACGATCGCGAAATCATCGCCGCAGTGCAAAAGAAGCTTAAGCAGGGCAACCGCCTCTATAGCTTCGGCGTGGGCAGCTCCACCAACCGCTTCCTGCTCAATCGCCTGGCCGAAGTGGGTCGCGGCACGGCCCAAATGATTCGCCAAGATGAAGAGCCTACGCCCGTGGTGGATCGCTTCTTCCGCCAAATTAACCGCCCCGTTCTCACCGATATTCAATTGGATTGGGTCGGGAAAGGCCCTAAGCCTGAGATTTATCCCCAGGCCCTACCCGATCTGTTCGATCAGCAACCGTTAGTGGTGTACGGCAAAAGCGCTGATGCCCAAACTGGACAGCTAAAGGTGACGGGCAAACTGGCCAATGGCGATCGCTACGAGAAGCTGCTAGACGTAGATTTTGCCGATCAGCAAAACCCGGCGATCGCCCAGCTCTGGGGCCGTGCCCGCATCAAAGATTTAATGAATGGTCTCTATGGTAATGAAACCACCGAAGGCGTGGAGGCCGTCACCACCACGGCGCTGGCCTATCGACTGCTCTCCCAATACACCGCCTTCGTCGCTGTGAGTGAAGAGGTGCGTGTGGACCCCGACGGCACTCGTCGCACCGTGGAGGTGCCTGTGGAACTGCCAGAGGGCGTCAGCTATGAAGGCATCTTTGGTGAAGAAGCAGAGTTTGCCGCCTTGAGCCCCGCTGCACTGGGTTCTGCGGCGTACGGCACGCCTGCTGCACCTCGCTTGCAGAGCGGTGCTAGTGGCAGAAGCGTACACCATTCCAAGCAGGGTAGTATTTCAATCAATGCTTCAGCTGGGAGAGCCCCAGTCATTAACTCAGGCAATATACTACCCATACCAGTGCCTGAACCTGCTCCCCAGCCGACTGCCTCTCAGTCCACCGTGGCGGATAGCGATGAGGAGGCTATTGAAACTTTGGATGCATTCAACGGTTGGACAGTTGCCCAGGCTGATGGTTTGGATGGGGCGGCGATCGCAGCCCTAGAAAAGCACCTCAGCACGGCTAACGTTCCGAGCCCCGGCGTCAATCACGATGACGAAATTGTGTTTGAGCTACAACTGCGTAATGGTAGAGCCCAGCTGGTCTTACTAGATAGCCAAGCCTCCAACATTAGCAATAATGCTGTGGTAGATCCCATTCGCCAGTTGCTTAAGACCTGGCAAGCCCCTGCAGGGCTGAAGGGTAAGGTTCGTTTAGTTCTGATTCCTGGTTAAGCCTAAGTTTGGTAGCTTGCCCAAGCACCGACATTGCACCCTGGGGATTTATTCCCTAGGGGCAAAGCAAAACGGGCTACGGGAAATGCAGATCTATTCAGAGAACTGTTTGACCTCAGATGCTTTATCTCTAGGGAGTCTCTAACAGCAAAGGGATTGCGGGTCTAACAGCCAGCATCTCCCTTAACTGCAATCTCCTGATCGACCCCATTGCGAGTCACAACCACGCGCCCCTGCTCGATCTCTACCGACTCAATTTCGCCCTTGGCGCCTAACTCAACCTCCGTTGCCACCTCAATGTCACCATTCAAATTGCGGAAGCGTTGCTGGGCGAACTGACCGTAAAATTCCTGGCCATTGCCTTCCATGCGCTCAAAGGTGACAAACTTACCATTTAGCTTCATCAACAGCTGTGGTCCTTCGCCAATGCCACTGAATAAAACGGAGCTATCACTATAGCTACCCTCGCTCCGCCAGAGGGACATGCCACAGCCGCCACCCCCCGCCGCAAATAGTTCGTCACCACTGTAGGACTGAACTTCCACCGGCAGCGGTGCATCGGTCAAAGTTGTGGCTGCTGCCTTGGCATCATCCGGGACAACTTCTGAAGCGGGAGGTTGGACTTCCAGTACTTTGGGACTTTCTGGGGCTGGTGTTTCAGTTGCCACAACGGGAGCAGCCACTGACGGTTCGGCATCATTATTCAAGACTGCTGCAGCGGGGTCTGCGGTGGCAGACATCCCTTCAGGTTGGTCAGCGCGAAGGATGCAGCCGCTTAAGTTGAGCGTGGCTGCGATCGCCACCACTGTTACCCCAGCTTTGAACCGTGATGTTTTCATAGGTCTGCGGATTAGCAAGTCAATAATCCCATAGGGCTAGAACATGGCAGTTATGCTGTGACTCAATCAAACCCTAGCCTCCAGAGCAGGCTTTGAGCCTTCCTGTGGTTCCAATGACGTCAGATAATTCTTGTTTGTTCGCAATTAGCAATGATAACAATTTGCCATCTTGGCATCCCCTTGTGAGCCCCCATTAATCTGACCTAGGATAGAACTGCAATGCAGCGACTACCCTAGGCGCTACGACCAGAGAATTCTATGTCCAGCAACCTCGACAACGAAGCCAAAACCCTTTCTGATGCAGCTCCTGGCCTCAATGACGAGCAGTATCAAAAGAAGATGAAGCGGCGCAAGGAAGTTCAAGACCAGCGCCTGGCCGAACGCAATAAAGAGAAAGGCTTGATCATTGTCAACACAGGGACGGGCAAGGGTAAGACTACTGCTGGACTAGGCATGGTGTTGCGTTCCTTAGGCCATGGCTACAAAGTGGCGATTATTCAGTTCATTAAGGGAGCCTGGGAGCCTGCGGAGAAGGCAGCTTTTAGCCATTGGGAAGGCAATCAGCTGGTGTTTAAAGCCATGGGCGAGGGCTTTACCTGGGAAACCCAGGATCGCGATCGCGATATCGCCAAGGCCGAAGAAGCCTGGCAGACTGCCCTGACCTACATCCGCGATCCAGAGTATCGTTTAGTCTTACTAGATGAAGTCAACATCGCCCTCAAGCTAGGCTATCTCACACCGGAAACAATCTTGGCAGGCCTGGCCGAAAAGCCCGAGGATTCCCATGTGATTTTGACCGGGCGGGGTGCACCTCAACCGTTAATTGATGCAGCGGATCTCGTGACTGAAATGACCATGATCAAGCATCCTTTTAAGGAGCAAGGGGTTAAAGCTCAGGCTGGAATTGAGTTTTAGCAGGAGCTGATGTTTGTCTTAGGGGTAGCGCCTGAATAAAACTGCAATGCCCACGCCAACCATTACAGTGCCAGCCACTAGGCTTACGGCTCTGCTGGTTTGAGCGCTGGGCAACAGTGAGCTGGCCCGATCTGCGATGAGCGCATAGGCCAGCTTGACGCCCCCAACGGCGGTGATTGCGATCGCCACAATGCCAACGGTCTCAAGTAATGACAGCGTTGATAAATCCACAAAAGCTGGGAAGAAGCTTAGGTAAAATAGAATCGCTTTCTGGTCGCCCAAGGTCAGTAAAAAACCGGCCAGAAAACTCGAAGTCAATGAGGCATCAGCCACTTTCTCAATATCTAAAGCTGCTGATTTTGAACGCCAAAGCGACAGCCCCAGCCCAATCAAATAGGCCGCTCCTAAATACTGGATGACGATCTGAAAAACGGCCATCCGCTCGGCTAAAACAGCCAAGCCATAAATGGCTAGAAAAATGTAGCAAATATCGCCCATGACAATGCCCAGGCTAGTCAAAGCGCCATGGCGAAACCCTAAGGAAGCGGAGCGAGCCAGTACGGTCATGACGCTGAGGCTGGGCAAGAGTGCCAGGATGACCATGGCTGAGAAGAGAGCGATCGCGCTACTAAAAGTCATGGTTGTAATGGCATTGAAGCTTGTGAGTTGAGCTGATGATTAGCTGAGCCAGCGAAAGGCACGGTTTAACTCAGCGATCGCGTTGCTGTCATAGCAGCGGCCATGGGCCAAGATAATGCGCTCCGGTTCCCAGGCCAGCAGTTGCGCTAGCCCAACGCGAGCCTGGGCTTTATTACCCCAAAAGGTCGCCCGCAAATCCAATGGTGTTTTGCCATCGGGGTCAAAGTGCCCCCCAATGCGTATCAGAATGCCCATGGCGGGGCTGACTTTGTTGAGTTCAAAATTTTCGATTAGGTCTGTCAAAATCAGCGTCTTGCTAGGGCGGTGGAAGAAGACGACTTCATCCATAAATCGGCTGCCTCGGAAAATGACTTGGTCCAGTTCAGTGCGCCAGTCTGCTGGGGGATTGTCATCTAGGTATGCATCGAAGTGGGTCGTGATTTTTTGTTGGTTGGCGCGATCACGTACGCCAGGAGAGGCCCAGGCGATCGCATCGGGATAGGCCTCTTTCCAGGCCTGAATATGGGCGTAGTGAATCTTGTTGGGTGAAACCAAATGCTCAACAGGCCCGAGGGCATCGACCTGGGATTTCAGCTCAGGCGTCAGCTCCGTTGGCGAGTGGCACCAGAGGCCACCGTCCTCCAACTGCACCAGCGTCATTCGTGTCGGAAATGGCACCTTGGCACCGTACAAAGCCATGCGAACGATGGGGCCATCAACAATCCAAATCCTGGGATTGTTACCGGGGGCAAAAGGCTTGAGCTGATTGATCGGTTCGTATAGCTGCATAGGATTAGAGCTGTGAGTTGAGTTGTTCTGGGGTTTCCGAGCCCTGTTCCCACAGGGTTTCAA
>CALLAT010000002.1 GCA_938002085.1 uncultured Pseudanabaenaceae cyanobacterium | reverse complement strand
CTAGGGCTACTCAATCAAACCTAGCCAGCATAAACGCTAACTTTCTTGCGATTCTTGCCTTTGCGTTCAAAGGTTACAACGCCATCAATCAAAGCGTAGATGGTGTCATCTTTGCCGCGACCCACATTATTACCAGGAATGATGCTGGTGCCACGCTGGCGAACCAAAATGCTACCTGCACTTACAGTTTGACCACCGTAGCGCTTAACGCCAAGGCGCTGAGCATTTGAATCGCGACCGTTACGAGTACTACCAGTACCTTTCTTATGAGCCATGGTGACCTGCCTTGATGAAAGAAATTACAACAAACGAAAACCGGAGCTAGGCAACTTCATAAACATGCCGCCACCTAAGCCACGGGAAAAGCGAACTTAGATAGAACCTAAGCGTCCACTTCAGCTTCAGAAACGGGCAGGGCCTTAGCAGCTTCGCCTTTAGCGATCACCTTACCGTTCAAAGAAATAGACTCCACCATGATGCGGGTCAAGTCCTGACGGTGACCTTGCTTCTTGCGAGTCTTCTTCTTAGGAACCATCTTATAGACGATGACCTTCTTGCCGCGCAGGTGGCTCATCACAGTAGCTTCAACGGTAGCGCCTTTAACATGGGGCTGGCCCACTTCAGTTTTACCGTCGTTGTTGAGCAACAAGACCTTATCAAAATTGATAGAGCCATCGGGCTCAACGGCTTGGCGGTCGATATCGTAGAAGCGACCTGCTTCTACCCAAAGCTGCTTACCAGCAGCTTCAACAATTGCGTAAGTCATTTGATTTTGTCTAGAAAGGGGCCGTACAGGTAGCTGAGCGATAAACAAGAGTAAGCTTGGTAGCTTTTTCTCAGAGGATCCTCAGCATTTCCAATAGCCTGACCTGATCCGAGCTGGATGGTAGACAGACAGCTTCTAATACTGCCGCACAGAGGATTCTGCTGTCAAGCTGCAGACAAATGTAGTGAGCGCTCTTTACTCACGCAAAATCTCGTTACAAATTTACGACTTATGAAGTAGCATCTGAAGAAACATCTCGCAGATGTTAACTAAATATGTATAGGACATTTAGTTTGTAGGTAAGATTTATGGCTGCCAAACCTTCCATCGCAGATGTCAGAGATTGGGATTCTTTACCTGGTTGGGCTAGGGCTTTTGCCTCCGCTTTTGTAGTTGTTGCCGCCCTCGGTGCATTTCTCGCTGTTTCCTAATTAGAAAGAAAACGCAATACATCACTCCTGCATGAACCGGACGAAGTCTATTTGTCCGGTTCATTTCATATACATATGAAATGAACCAAGGTTGAAAGCTTAAAGGTTAAGCCTGACTCTAGTAAGCCTCAATCTTTGAAATTTCTAGGCGAAACGACCCCGGCTCAAATTTAGGATTGAGAACTCCGTCATATTCAAACTTGCTCAACATCAACTGCAGTGCGCGAATATTTCCTGTGCCGAGCTGCCTTGCTCCAGGCACGGTCTTTGCTCGCATGACAGGTACTAACTGAGCAAAGGGGATCTGGACGGTAATCCATTTACCTTTCTCAGTATCAAAAGAATAGGCAAAGGCCAGACTATCCCAACCATTGTCATCACGAATCAAGAACTTGTATCGCTGGCCATCCCCTTTCAAGCGCAGGGAGATGCCTTGATAGCCCGAAAGCTCCAAACTGGGCTCGAAATTCCGGGTTCGCACCGAAGCAAAACCACCATTGTTATCAGTGGAGACAGTCCCCCTAAACAAAGCATTGCCATTGTCTAACGCCTCAATGCCACTGCGACTCACGCCCCCCATCACTACATCATCGACTGCCCCCCAGGTTTGGTTGAGGTTTTGACCCACTTCCCCAAAGTCAAAAATCATCCCTGCTTGGGCTTGGGGCTGCTGAGGCGGTGGAGGAGGTGTAGAACCAAAAAACATACGTTGAATCCAGCTAAATAAAGGGATGACGTCAAAAAATCGTAGGGTCTGCCAAAAACGACCGAAATCCCATGGGGTGCGTGGTTGAGTCATATATTCATTGTGCCGTGTTTTTGGCTAGGAGATAAGAGTCAATGACAAGCACTCTAACAATGTCAACGGCTTTACTACCGCACCGAAAATCCCTTCCGACTTCCTTCCATATCAGCTCCCTCCACAGCAAACTCCACCTCAGCGACCTGCTTCTCCTGCCTTGCTTCCAATCGCCACTCTCCAGATCGCATCGGCCAAAATAGTTGGCCTTGCTCTCCCCCTTCTAATCGCTCCCCATTTAGCCACCACTCCACGGGTCCACTCTCTGCTTCATCCACAACCGCAAACTGTAAGCGCTGGTCATTACCTGACTCTGCTTTAGGGAACAAAACAAAGCGATCTCCCTCTTGAGGCGACACAATTTGCAATCCGTCAGCCTCAACCGCAGCAACCTCAGCCAACTCACTCACTCCACTCCCATAAGTCACCAAATCCTCAGCCAAGAAATACTCCTGCACCACCGCCTCACAGCCAGCCCTCGGCTTCAGCCCCGTCGTGGCACAAATCGGCCGCTGCACCATCCCCTGGGGGGGCGTAAACGGCTTCGGTTCCTCTCCTCCTTCATGGAGCCGCACCATAATCCGATGCCATAGCGGTGCAGCCCCGGTCACTCCAGAGACTTGATGCATAGGAGACCCATCAAAATTTCCTACCCAAGTCGCTACGGTGTAGTTTTGGGTAAAGCCCACCGTCCAGGTATCGCGAAAATCTGAAGAGGTACCGGTTTTAACAGCCGCCGGAAACGGTAGATTGAGAACCGACTCCACACCAAAAGCCGTGGCCCGAGCATGGGGGTCGCTGAGCATATCAGTCACAAGAAGCCAAGTTGCTTGGGCATCTACATCAGGCTTTAGCTGGCCTCTTTCCTCTAGTCCCTTGGCCCCACTTCCAGAGACAAGATCACCTGCTTGCTTCTGGTTCACAGCAGTGAGCTGAATCCTTAGGTCACCCCCATTCGCCAGAGTCAAATAAGCCTTAGTGAGTTCCCAGAGGCTAACTTCTCCACTACCCAGAGCTAGCCCTAAGCCATAATGCTCCGCAGATTGGTTCAAGTTTTGCAGTCCCAGCTGATTCAGATGGTTCAAAAACGGTTCTACACCGACTTTCTCAAGCACTCGCACCGCTGGAACATTGAGCGAATTACCCAGGGCAGCTCGAACCCGCACTGGCCCTTGAAACGTCTCGCTGTAATCGATGGGGCTGTATAGCTTGGCTCCAGGAATTGCGTAGTGGGTCGGCACATCCTGGAGAATGCTATGGGGCTTAATGACGCCTTGCTCTAGGGCCAGCTGATAGAGAAATGGCTTGAGGGTAGAGCCAGGTTGACGCAGGGCTTGGACGCCATCATTGCCTCCTGCTCGATCAGTCAGGGGGTTCATCCCCAAGGAGGCACCAAAATAGCTAGGCGAGCCCACATATGCCAACACTTCACCAGTGGCGTTGTCTACCACTAGAGCGGCACCATGGCGCACTTGCTTTTCGGCCAGCCCCTTAACCATTTGCTGAACCTGAGCTTCGACAAAGCGCTGTAGGTCCAGGTCAAGAGTGGTTTGAATTTGGCTAGGATGATTCTCCGAGAGGTTTTGAGCTAGCCAGAACTGAAAGTGAGGTGCAGCAAGAACTTGTTGCTCAGGGAGTTGGACGTTGACGATTTCGGCAAAAGCGCGATCGCCCTGCTCCTCCGTCAGCCCCCCAGCCACCACCATACGATCCAGCACATAACGCTGCCGCTCCTTCAAGGCATCCCAGCCCGTATAGGGATTCAGAGCCGTAGGCGCATTGGGTAAAGCGGCCAAAAGACTGGCCTGGGCTACGGTGAGATCTGCTGCAGAAATGCCAAAGTAAGCCCTAGCCGCCGCCTCCACACCGTAGAGATTGCCTCCCATCGGCAAACGATTGACATAGGCCGTGAGAATTTCATCTTTGTTCATGCCAGCGCCCAGTCGCCAGGCTTGCCAAATCTGCTGGGCCTTCCCAGGAAAGGTACGAGGCACTGGGTCTACCATGCGGGCCAATTGCATGGTGATGGTAGAAGCACCACTAACAATGCGGCGATCGCGCAATCCTTGCCAGCTGGCCCTAGCTGCCGCTTGCCAATCCACCGGACCATGCTGGTAAAAGTCTTGATCTTCCGCAGATAGGATGGCTTGGATAAAGTGAGGAGAGACTTCATTTAAAAGGACCACAGCGGTGTGCTCTTGATCTCGAGAGAGAAGCCTACCTAGGGAACGGTTATGGCGATCGCGAAATTCCACCGCTCGATCTTCTTGCTGAATCGCTTCTGCTCGGATGGGAATCAAGTAAGGAATTGCTCGCACACCCAGACTGAAACCCAAAATCAATGTGCCAGCTTTGATACAGCCAGGCCGCTGCCCCCCCCATTGACTGAGTTTGTCTAAGGAAAGACGCTGAATCAAAGAAGGGAGGGACCGATGCCTCAACATGTAGATTTTGCCTGAAGAGAGGGCTGCACCGAGATGAGCCCTCTCCCGATGGGTTAGGAGCCCAATGCTCTTAGTTTGGCTAGTACCTCACCTAATCGGCACTTTTCTCCAGGAAAGAGGGTGATATTGATACCTGCTGTAACAGTCCATCATGAAGATGCAGGAGAAGTCGCTGATTGCTTGGGAAAATGAAGCAGCTTTTAGTGGCAGTGAAAGAAATATATTGCTCCTTACTCGACAGGTATTGATTACGTATAAATACGGCTAAATTTACTTTTTTCTACGCTGATAGTTACCCGGATTAACCATTGCTTCGGAGTAGAGAGAATCAAGATTGGCCTTCATATTTGGAGTGCCGCATCGCAGCTAAACAAGATGCGATCTCTGTCATGGAAATTATGTTTTCCAGCCAGAGCCTATGTGACTTTCGTAACTGAGCTACCACGTCCATGTCTAGTTCTTTGACTCCCTCCAGTGCGACCCAGAGCAATGCTGATCAGCGCTTGCAGCATGGAATCAACCTCCACAAACACAAAGATTACGTTCAAGCAGCGATGTCTTTGCATCAAGCTTTGGGGTTGTATGAGCAGTTAAAGTCTGAGCCAGGAATGGCCCAGACGCTCTTAGAGCTGGGCACGGTTTACGGTCGTCAGCATCGTTATGATTTGGCTCAAAACTGTTTCGGCAAGGCATTAGAACATTTTGCTCAGGCTCGCGATCGCCTAGGTCGAGCCAATGCCTTAATTTCTTGGGGAAAAATCTCACTAGAGCTGAGTCAATCTGCTTTGGCTGTAAAGCAATATAAAGAAGCCAAGGAATTATATGAGGCCATGTCCAATGATGCGGGTACAGCTAACGCCCTAAATCATTTAGGAAGAGCCAAGCTTTGTTTAGAACAATTTGAAGAGGCGATCGCAGACTTGAATGAAGCATTGCAACTCTATCGGGCCTTGGGCCAATATCAGCAAGCCGCAAGCTCGTTAATGGGCATTGCCAATGTGCATTTGAGCCTGCGCCAATCGGCAATGGCACTCTCGCAGGTGGAGCAAGCCTTGGTGATTTATCGCAACATTGGCGATCGGCATGGAGAAGCCCAGGCGCTATTCAATATGGCATTGGCTCATCGTCAAGGAGGCGCCACAGCCAATGCTCAACAGGTGTTTCAAGAGTCGCTGACTGTGGCACAGCAAATTGGGGCTCAAGGAATTGTGGCGAAGGCAAAACGGCATTTGGCGACATTGCCGAGCCAGCAGGCAGCTTAGGGCACTGGCCTAGAGAGTAGGTAATAAGGGAAAGCTAGGTGGAGTGTAGATTTGAGGCTCTAACCAATGCGTTGTCCCCAATGTGGAAGTGAATCCCTGTGGAAGAATGGAAAACGCCAGCTATCAAGTGGTCAGGTGGTG
>CALLAT010000001.1 GCA_938002085.1 uncultured Pseudanabaenaceae cyanobacterium | reverse complement strand
CCATGTCCACCGACCGAGCTCGAGCTCTGCCTGTCATCAAGATGCTCGTCACGGAATACAAGGCTTCTCCTTGCTCGAAGAACTCGGCGGGACAGACGCCCTATGACCTAGCGGGCCTCGACATGGTACGACAGTATTTGCTGCCCCTGCAGCTGCAGGCAGAAACCCAACAGGCCATTGATAATGGAGGAGTTGGACTGCCTCCAGGAATCGATATGGGAGGATTGCGCATTCAAAATCCAGCGGCGCCACCGCCTCCCATCATGCCGGGAATGCACATGCCTGTGGCACCTGCTCCCATGTCTTCTCCCGCTCCCCATCATTACCAAACACCTCAGCACGATGCCATTCCGAATCCGCCCGCTTCGGGTGGCGGCGGACAGCAGCAAGGACGAGGAGGATACGCGTTAAGTGGAGGGTCTTCGGCTGCCATTTACAAACCCACGGGTGGTAAGAGAGTGTACAAGGCGGATGGCTTTCATTCCTCCTCGTCGGACGTTAACTTGCAGAGAAAGTACGGACACGTTAGCGTGGCGGGTGCCGCCGGGCATCCTCCTCCACCCTCTTCGGGAAATGCTGGAACTGCCTTTCCTGCAGCGGCGGCGGGTGGTCCTCCGGGTGCTAACCCTTTTGCAGGAGGAGCCAACCCCTTTGCCTCGGGGGGCGCCAAGTCTAGGTATGTCGCCTATGACGCTGTCACTGGCCAGACCTCGACAATGCCGTCCCGTCCAGTGGCTCCAGGAGGATATGCGGCAGCTCCAGCTCCTGTCGCCACACCAAACTTTGCAGTTTTTAGTCCCGGGGGTGCTGCTCCTGCACCAGTGCCTGCCAATAATAATGCCTACAATCCTGCGGCCCCAGGACATATGCATCAGCAACAACAACCCCAAGCGTATCAGCAACCTCACCAATCTCACCAGCAGGATGCTATGGCTGGATCAGCAGCTTATCCTAACTCTGCTGGCAATCAGCACTATCAAAACCCTGCACAGCAGCAGCAGCAATATCATCAAGGATACCAGCAGGCGCCAGCGCAGCAGCCACAGGTACAACAGCCGGCGGCTACGTTCGCTCCTGCAGCTGCTGGTCCCATGTACGGTCAACAGCCACAGCAGCCACAACAAAAGCAATATGGGATGCCGGCCCAAGCAGCAGCGCATACCCCAGCTCAACCTTATAACCAAGAACCGGAGCAGCAGCAAAACATGGTGACGAGTGATGTTGCTGCACAACCTACGAGTGCGCCTGCCCCAGCTCCTGCTGTAGCTTCACAAGGAACCATTGCTGCATCACCTGTCAGTGGAGGCTTCTCGCTTGCTGAGCAGCAAGAAAATGCCGCTTCCGCGACGCACCTCTTTTCGTCGCCATCGAAGGATGTGGCTTCACCTGTCCAGGCTGTTAGTGCTCCTGTAGGATCGCAAAACCCATCGGCGGCGGTGTCTTCAGTGCAACAAAATCACCCATCTACCAATGGCCCAGCATCCGCCTCAGATCTTTTTGCTTCGGCTCCAGTGCCTACTGTAGCTACGACTGTTGCTGCTTCTACGCCAGCAGCGGCGGCCTCGTTTGCGGCAAGCCCGGCACCTCAGCAGGCGGCTCCAGTATCTGCATCAGATCTTTTTGGTTCTCCGCCTGCAGCCACGTCCTCGAATGCGGCCCAAGAGATGTTTGCAGCACCTGGAAACGGCCCCGCTCCAGCTCCAGCTGCAGGCCAAGTCGATCCAGGAAACTCTCCTCCCCAAGGGGAAAGGGCTGCAAGTCCAGCTGCCTCGGATGAGCTCCTTGATGATGTGCCGCTTTCACCTGATGGAAAGCCGACTCCCACTGACAATGTGTCGCAGTATAGTCAAGGATTTGCCCAACCAGCACCCGTACCATCACAAAATTATGCTAACGAGGGCTTTGCTCAACCAGCACCTGCCCAGTCTCTCGATTATGCTAACCAGGGCTTTGCTCAGCCAGCACCTACTCAAACGCAGAATCCACCAGGGGCGGCAGCTGTCCCTGCCACCAGTGCTGAGTCGCTATTTGCGGCTATTGGTATGCCTCCACCTCCTTTCTCGGCTAACAAGCGATAAGTAAATAATAAACCAAGTTTTAATCAAATGATATAATTCTAGCTAGCTCAAGTTTACAGGTTTCCCTCTTCCAGCCAAGTGACCAGTTCTTCTACAGTTTTATCTGCTTGTTCGTAGAATAGCCTGGTTTTTGCGGCATCCTCGCCTAACACATCTTCTGCTCGGATGGCCAAGTCCAGCGGGGGTGCAAGAAGAGGCGTCACATGGGTCCCTTCCAGCTTTCGCCTTTGGAGGTCAATGTTGACCATCGGTCGCTTCATCCTAATAATATTTTCAGCCTCCTTCAACAAGTCCTCAATTTCGCCTGATTCATCTATACTATCGTCAGCATATTCTAATATCAGAGTTCTACGGGCGCGATACGCTTTCCTTGCAGCTGCTCTAACAGACTCTGGTGGCGGAACAAAATCCCTGGCGCCAGCAGCAACCTATGAAGTCAAACGCAATAAGGTGAGAAATCGACATAATATCAGAGTATTTCTGCCGTATTAACTTCCACTGACATACCTCTTCAATTAAAAGTGGAACTTGATCTAGAATCTCCAAGCCATTCGACATGAGTGGGAGCAAACCAGCACTCATGAGAGTCGATGTAGATGGGCCAGAGAAAGCCTCAAATGCCTGTCTGGCTTCTTCTGGAATACTTATCTGTGGGGGAGCTTTCCCATCTGCAAGACCTTTCGGCTGTAGAAAGGATAAGACTTCTCCGACAAGCTCGTCTGATGGCAATTTTCCTGACACAAAAAAGAAAGAATCAAAGTCAGCATGTGCCGCACAGCATTGGCTCTTCCAAGACTTTATATATGTTTCCTTACCTTCTGTGGCTGTTTTTGCTAGCTTTAAGCCCAAGTTAAGAGCCTCTGTTCCACTTGGAAGAGTACCATTCCTTTGAGCAACAACTGTACACAAGGGTGCAAAAAACTAAACGTTATGAATTCGCACCGGTGAGTAAACAAGTCTATGGCCGTTCAAGCAAGCTGTATTACCTCGAACCACCAGAGGGACTGGCTACTTACTTCCTCAAAAAATGGGACTGCCTCTCCCACGGGTTTATTGTTGAAACTTATGAGTGCGTTGGCAGCTCTCGGGGTATCCGGAAAGAGTGAAGTGATCAGTAGGTGCAAGAGTGCCCCAAGAGAATGGCCAATCCCAACAACAGGAAGGGCGCCATATGTACGCGCAAGATTAGGGGCGATTCTCTCGAACCTAGATATAATCAAGTCACATGTCTGCAAATGATCAAAGGAAAGATCATGGGGTGTCGCAACAATCAAATATCCCCGGGAAGCCAATTTTTCCAAAAGGTATCTGTAGGTGACATGAGGTGATGCCTGATAGTGACGGATAAGAGCACAAAAGAAAAATAGAGGTAAGCAAATGATGCTGGGGGAAATTCGGAATTGGCAGAATTTCGTTGTCGTGGCCCTTACCCCAACCAAAGCTCCTCCAAGGAAATGTACTGCAAAAAGAAAGAGCCAAGGGAGTGAGAAGGTGCCAAGCACTTGAATAATGGTGAAAAAAAAGAAAAAATCAATTCTCTCGAGACTACAGCCATTATGGTGGCATCATTCTGCGAAATTCATCACGTACCGAGTGCCCTGGGTGGTCCATCTTCAATCGAAGGGCGAAGAATGAAATTGCCTTCTACTTCCTCCCATTGTCCAAAAGCAGCTGACGACGATGGCTGCGAGGATTCTGTCTCGGCGCGAGGAGTTCGGCGAGGCGTCTCTGAAGCCTCTGGTTCAGTGACAGTCGCCGTCATTTGTTGATAAAACGCATCAGCTCTCGAGTTAATTGTTCTTGTTCGCGCCGCTGGGTTCACATTTGTGCAAGGTCGAAAGCAAGATGCAGATTGAAGGACGCACAGAATAATCAAGAGAATGGCCGTTATTGATGTTTGCAGGAATATGCTTGTGCTAACCGTTCGTCGTATTGATGGACCAGTATGTTTTATGGACTCGTTCTGCATCATTTCATGCCCAAGGAGAGGAGTTGGCAACGGATGATCGTCACTATTCATGCAACAATCGTTGTTTTCGAAAAGAGCCCAGTTTCTAAATTTCTTTCAATATTTCAAATAGACTTAGTTACAGTATGCTGTATTGCTGCCGTCGCCTTATGAAAGACACCACTATTTCGGATAGAGATAGTTAGTGCGGTCGTATTCCTCTGACTAAGAAAGATCATTGTGTCAATCGGCGACTGCGCCGATAAATTAGAAAACACTGCAACACTGCAAACATGCCATTCTTTGTCGATGAGGTGGAGGGTAAATAGAGCCTTTAGGGTGAGGGTCATATCAATAAAAGCAAAACCCCAATCGTACAAGAGGTGATTCCCCTTGGCGCAAGCACCTTGGCAGAAATGCCCGTGGGTATTCCCGTTGTTAGTGAATCACCAAGTAAATGTGTTTCCCATTATTATTGAAATTTAACAGATCCATTATGTTTAAAATTTTAGAGGGTTGTTATTGTAATTCAACACCCCGTTTGAACACCCCGTTAGAATACCCCGTTCAACACCCCATTAAACACC